>JASFYQ010000086.1:0-52732 GCA_045047105.1 Pseudomonadota bacterium
GTTAAAACTGGTGATTAGCTGGATGCAAATCTAAAGAGTAAAGTCATGAAGTAATTATTGAACTCTTTTTAAGTAAATGGCGCGCTCGACAGGAGTCGAACCTGTAACCGCCTGGTTCGTAGCCAGATTAGTAAAAATATATTTTGCAAATAAAACCAAGAGCTTAGACTTATCATCTGCCCCATAGATTTGAGTGGATTCTATTTTTAACTCATTGATAATAAAGTGTTTAATATTTTCTTATGGGACACTATTACTGGTAATATTTTGACTTTGTTTTTCATTTTATGAGTTTCTATTTATGCTATACTTTAAATTGTTATCATACTTAATTTATTGAGAAAAATATGTTAAATCTACAAATTAATGATCCAGAGTTAGAACATGATTTAATGCAAACATATGGAAATAGTAAGCAATCAGTAATTGATGCGTTCTCACATTTTATTAAGCAACAGAAAATAATAAATGATGTCAAAATTTCTAAGAAACAGATTATTACTGGGGAAATTATTGATATAGATGCAGTTTTTGATTTAGTTTGTGAAAAATATAAATAACAATTTATGAAAATTGTTATTACTAAAAAAGCTAACCAAAGGCTTATTGAAATAGCTGATTATTTATATCGCCAACATTGCTCAAAAAAATTTGTTATTACTTACCTTAATAAATTTAAACTTAAGTTAAAACAAGTTCTAATCCCTTTCCCTGAATCTGGTACACTAGCTCCAGAATATGGTAAAAATGTCAGATGTTTTATTTATAAAAAGTATTCTTTTTTATATGAAATTAATGATAAAAATATTGTGATTTTGACAATTTTTAGAGAAAACTTAGCATAATTTTACAGCTCTCTGTGCTAGGGTAATTGTCCATGTTTAATATAGTTTATTAAAATAAATGACTCTGATTATTGCAAGAAAATCTAACCATAGTAAGTGATACAAAGTTAACATATGATCCTTCTACAAAAGAAAGTTTAAAACAAAATAGTCCAATCAATGGGACAATAAAATCAATAATCCTTTCACCTGAATATAGCTATTTCATATGCTGGAGATAATCTTTTTGCTAAAGAAGTATTTAACAAAATTGGCTCTAATTTAGATATTGAAAATATAAAATGTATATTATTATCTTTTCACCAAAAATCTAACACTGAGACTGATTTTATTTTGGCAATTGGAGGAAATGAACCGTCATTATTTGAAATAAAAAATAATGAATTAAGTAATGTTAATAATTTATGGATTGGTTCACTGGCTGCATTTAATATATTCCAAAAATATTATTTAAAGGAAGAAAATAATGCTTATTCAGATTTTGAAGGAATGCATACTCAGATTATAAAACTTCCAGATGTTAACGATAAAGTGATTAGAAATAATTATAGTAACATATTTTATGCAATGCTTCTGTTATAAATAATAGTCACATTAAAGAAGTTTCTGGGTTTGTTATCCCATTAACGTATTATGATGGATTTTTTACAGTTTTAAAAACTCAAAGGAGCAAAAACGGAGCAAAAATATTTATGGCTTTTTTCTGGATCGATGGAATCGTTGGTGTAAGTGGTGCGCTCGACAGGAGTCGAACCTGTAACCGCCTGGTTCGTAGCCAGGTACTCTATCCAGTTGAGCTACGAGCGCGTAGTTTGTGTCACTTAAAAAGTGCGTGCATTATGAAGTTTCTCTTGGTGCTTGTCAATAATTATTTTTTTATTTTTAACGAATTTTCTTTCTTTCTCGTAACAGTCCCGATATCATCACGTTTGTTTTAATAAATCGATAAATTAAAGTGTATAAATGAAAATATTTATTAGTAATGATGATGGCTACCTTGCTCAGGGAATAAAAACTCTACTTGAAGTTTTATTATCGGTTAAACCCAGCTATGAAATTAGTCTTGTAGCTCCTGATCGTGATAGAAGTGGAGCAAGTAACTCTTTAACCCTTAATCGCCCCTTATTGCCTATAGCATTTGATTATGCTGAGCCGGACTTAAATAGCCCTTTCTTAAAGACTTGTTATTTTTTGGATGGTACACCAACCGATTGCGTTCATGTTGGTGTTACAGGCATGGAGAAGGAACTTCCTGATATTGTTGTATCGGGGATCAATGCCGGGGTAAATATGGGCGATGATGTTTTATATTCAGGTACTATTGCAGCAGCAACAGAAGGGCGTTTTTTGGGCTTGCCAGCATTGGCAATTTCTATAGATATTGCCCAGCCAGAAAGCTATGCAACAGAACATAATAAAGCGATAATAAAAATACATTTTGAAACAGCAGCACGATTTGTTCAGTTGTTTTTGCAGCAACTGCATAACTGTCCCTTACCTGAAGACACTATTCTAAATATTAATGTGCCCAATTTACCATGGCAGAAAATTAAAGGGATTAAAACTACCCGCCTGGGTAAAAGGCATAAATCAGAGCCGGCTATTGAATCCAGAGATCCAAGAAATAGAAGAATATTCTGGTTAGGTCCAGTGGGGAAACAGGCGAAAGCAGGCCCGGGAACTGATTTTCATGCGGTAAATCAGGGGTATATATCTATTACCCCGTTAAAAATTGATCTTACCGATGATAAATTATTAACACCACTTGATAAATGGATGAATAGTGAAGCATTAGTTAATTTATTTTCTAATAAATAATTGCTAAATAATAACAACAGTAGAAAGAGTATAAAGGAAATAATGGATAAATTATTAATCCAGGGAGTCGGTATGACTTCTCAGCGAACTAGAAATCGCTTAGTTGATGAATTAAGAAAAATGGGTATAAAAAATGATGAAGTTTTGCAAGTTATATCAACAACTCCAAGACATTTATTTATGGAGGAAGCTTTAGCAAGCCGAGCATATGAAAATATCTCTTTGCCTATTGGACATGGACAAACTATCTCACAGCCCTATATAGTTGCTAAAATGACAGAGCTTATTTTAGAGGGCTTTAATCCCAGGCGGGTATTAGAAGTGGGAACAGGCTCAGGTTACCAAACAGCGGTACTTTCTCCTTTATTTCGTTCTGTTTTTACTGTTGAACGAATTGCTCCACTATTAGATAAAGCAAAAAAACGTTTCCGTGAGCTAAGGTTAAATAATATTTTATGCGATTATAGTGATGGTAACTGGGGCTGGCCTACTAAGGCTCCTTTTGATGCAATTATAGTGACTGCTGCACCAGAAAAATTACCTCCCTCATTACTAGAGCAACTTGCAGAAGATGGGCGTTTGGTTATTCCTGTAGGCAGGCAGGGAAAACAGGGATTATATTTATATAAACGAGAAGGAGATAAATTTATTAATGAACATCTTGAAGATGTAAGTTTTGTTCCCCTTTTAGCAGGAAAATCATAAGTAATATTATTGAGAATTTAACATGACATTATTAGCTCCACTGTATAGAAAAGTTATGACCTGGTCCAGGCATAAATTTGCAGCCCGTTATTTGGTAGTTGTAAGCTTTGCTGAATCTTCATTTTTTCCTATCCCTCCGGATATTATGCTGGCACCGATGGCATTATCTAAACCTGAAAAAGCCCTATATTATGCCCTGATTACTACTATTGCATCTGTACTGGGTGGAATCTTGGGTTACCTTATTGGAATGGGGTTTTATGAATGGATTCAACCATTAATTGAAGGACAAGGACGTTGGGTTGATAAATATCAATTAACCAGGCAATGGTTTGATGAATGGGGTGTTTGGGCAATATTAATCGCTGGTTTTTCACCTATTCCGTATAAAGTTTTTACTATTACTGCTGGTATTTTACAGATGCAATTTATTCCTTTTGTATTGGCCTCATTTGTAGGTAGAGGGGCTCGGTATTTTCTGCTTGCATGGTTAATGAAGTTAGGAGGAGCTGCTATGGAGCAAAAACTAGAGAAATACATTGATTATTTGGGAATGATTGTTATTTTTATGGCCATTGTGGCTTATTTTATCTATAAACCGTAATAAAATTCTTTATTTTAATATACTTATGTTTTGTACTTTAAATAAATCTAGTTTATTTTTTTATTTTCTTGTAATTAGCATATTTATTGTATATGGTTGCACTACAAATACTTATGTCCCTGTTGAGAATAGAGGACAAAATAATGGTTTATATAAAAAAAGTAATAAAAAGAGATTTAATAAAAAAATTACTTTCCATTATGTAAGAAAAAGAGATACTTTATATTCTATTGCATGGCAATACGGTTTGGATTTTAAAGATATTGCCAAATGGAATCATATTAAGTCGCCTTACTTAATACGTATTGGAGAAAAAATTCGTTTACTTTCTTTTAAGAAACAAAATGGCAAAACAAAAAAACAGTTAAAAAAGCAGCCAAAAACCTTTAAAAAAGCAAAACTAACTACAATATCCAAATCAAGTAAAAAGAATAAAATTAATAAGCAAACGACTAAAAAAGTTAAGCGTATTAAAAAACAAACTGAACTAAAATACAAAACTAAATTGAGTTGGGTTTGGCCAGCAAGAGGCAAAATTATTCAACGTTTTACTCCTTCTAAAGGCAAAAAAGGGATTGATATTTCGGTAAATAAAGGGGCCCGAATTAAAGCAACTGAAGCAGGAAAAGTAGTTTATAGTGGTCATGGTTTACAAGGTTATGGATTATTATTAATTATTAAGCACAATAATCAATATCTAAGTGCATATGCCCATAATAGTAAGCTATTAATTGGGGAAGGTAGTAAGGTAAAAAGAGGGCAGGTCATTGCCTTAGCAGGTAAAACTGCTTCTGAACGTGTTAAATTGCATTTTGAAATTAGAAAAAATGGAAAGCCAGTCAATCCATTAAAATTTTTACCAAAGCACTAATTAATAGTGCTTAAATAACAATTACCAAGATTCAAGTATGGTCTGGAGGAATTATGGATATAAGTGGATTTCAAGATTCTTTAATAGGGGACTTTTCTGAGATGACCATTGATGAAGAGGAAACACATGAATTCGAAATGGGCGATGATGATGTAATGGAAAGTGATATTTGTGATAAAGCTAGTATAGAGGAACATGATGACAGTCACAGTGGCAGGATTCAGCTAGTAAAAAATATCAAATTGAATGAGTCTAAAAAGCTAAAAAAAAATAAGCGAAATACTCAGTCAAGTGATCTGGATGCAACCAGATTATATTTAAATGAAATTGGTTTTGCTCGTTTATTAACTGCTGAAGAAGAAGTATATTTTTCACGCCTTGCTCAAAAAGGTGACGAAGAAGCCAGAAAACGTATGATTGAATGCAACTTGCGCCTGGTTGTAAAAATTGCCAGACGTTATTTAAATCGAGGCTTACCGTTATTGGATTTAATTGAAGAAGGTAATTTAGGTTTAATAAAAGCAGTAGAAAAATTTGATCCTGAGCGTGGTTTTCGCTTTTCAACCTATGCTACCTGGTGGATAAGGCAGTCTATTGACCGTGGTTTGATGAATCAGGCGCGTACCATTCGATTACCAGTACATATTATTAAAGAAATAAATGTATATGTTAGAGCAGCTAAAAATTTAGCACAAGAACTTAAGCACGAACCTAGTCCAGAAGAAATAGCTCACCTGTTAAATAAACCCGTTGATAAAGTAGAAAAATTATTAAGAATCAATAATAAAACAGATTCTGTTGATACCCCTGTTGGTAGAGATTCTGATAAACCATTGGTTGAAACCATTACTGACGAAAATGAAAATGAACCTTGCCAGATTATGCAGGATAAGGACATGTGTAATAATGTTGATAATTGGATTTCACAATTAAGTGATAAACAAAGAGAAGTAGTCGAACGTCGCTTTGGTTTGCATGGGCATGATATAGGGACTCTTGAGCAAGTGGGTTTAGAAATTGGAGTAACTCGTGAGCGTGTTCGTCAAATTCAATTAGAAGCACTTCGCCAACTGAAAAAAATTCTTAAAAAAGACGGCTATGATAGCGATCTAATTTTGGAACACTTTAAATTATAAAAAATCTTATATTCAACTAAAACAAGCATATACTGCTGGAGTATCTGCAAGTGGTGGCAAAAAAAATGCAAATACAAAAGGTGAGCATTATAAGGGAATGGATTTTTTACCGTGACTAAAGGCGGCCTTATGTATGAAGTAACTGCTGCTGGTCAGAAATTTAAGTATAAAGCAAAATAAATTAGAATAGATAGGGTTTTGTCCTACTTAGATAAATAATAGGGCAGCCACTTTCCGATTTTCATTGGTTAATATATTAAACGTTCTGCAAGCTGCATGCGTATCCATAAAATCAATAGAATAAGGAAGTTCTCCAAGTTTGCAATAGAGCTGCTTGGCTGGAAAAGAATGTGTTATTCCAGTGCCTATCAATAACATCTCGATACCGTTGATCTTTTTTAATAAATCAATATTTAAATCTACAAATTTGCTGTCGGTATAATCTAAAAATAAATTTTCATAGGATACCATGCAGGTTGAGGTTATTTTATGTAATAACTGTTGGTTTTTCCCATCTGAAGATTTTTTATATTCTGTAATTTGAATGTTAATATCTTCGTATGCACTAATGTAGTATTTACTTATCATCTGATCGTTTATTAGCACAATTTTCTCCTTTTTAGTATATGTTTCCTCTATAGTATCTTAATTTAATCAGGTATAATGGATTTTTATAATAATTTTGGGTTCTTTTACTTTGAATGATGATTTTCCGCGTATAAAACGCTTACCACCGTATGTATTTAACATTGTTAATGAGTTAAAAGCACAGGCTCGTTCACGGGGTGAAGACATAATTGATTTTGGGATGGGAAATCCGGATCAACCAACTCCTAGCCATATTGTAGAAAAAATGGTTGAGGCAACATCAAGAAATGATACGCATCGCTATTCATTATCACGAGGGATTCCCAGACTTCGCAAAGCAATTTGTAATTGGTACAAGCGCACCTATAATGTGGATCTTGATCACGAAAAAGAAGCAATAGTTACCATTGGTTCTAAAGAAGGTTTAGCACATCTTGCTTTGGCAACAGTTGGGCCTGGTGATGCGGTTTTAGTACCAAATCCATCTTACCCCATTCATCCTTATGGTTTTGTAATTGCAGGGGCAGACATCCGTCATGTACCTTTAGTTCCAGGTGGAGACTTTTTTGCTGAACTTGAAAAAGCCATTAAAGATTCCTGGCCAAAACCTAAAATGCTAGTGATTAACTTTCCTGGAAATCCAACTACACAATGTGTTGATCTTGAATTTTTTGAAAAAATTATAGCCATTGCAAAAGAACACCAAATTTGGGTAGTACATGATATAGCCTATGCTGAAATTGTTTTTGATGGTTATAAAGCCCCTTCAATTTTACAAGTTCCAGGTGCAAAAGAGATAGCGGTAGAATTCTATTCCTTATCTAAAACTTATAATATGCCTGGTTGGCGAGTAGGTTTTATGTGTGGTAATCCTACTTTGGTTGCTGCACTTACACGAATAAAATCCTATCTGGATTATGGTATGTTTACCCCAATACAAGTGGCTGCGATACAAGCATTAGATGGGCCTCAGGATTGTATTGATGAAATTAGAGCACGTTATCAAGCCAGACGAGATGTACTCTGTGATGGTTTAAATACTATTGGCTGGGCTATAGAAAAACCCAAAGCAACCATGTTTGTTTGGGCTGAAATTCCAGAAAAATACAAGCATCTCGGTTCATTAGAGTTTTCTAAAAAATTGCTTAAGAGTGCAAAAGTTGCAGTATCTCCCGGTGTAGGTTTTGGTGAATATGGTGATGATTTTGTTCGATTTAGTTTAATTGAAAACGAGCACCGTACTCGCCAGGCATTACGTGGTATAAAAGAAATGTTTAAAGAAGATAATTTAATTTAGGAGTGGATATTGAAACCCGTAAAAGTTGGTTTATTAGGTTTAGGTACTGTTGGCGGTGGAACTGCAAATGTTTTATCACGTAATGCAGAAGAAATAAGCCGACGTGCAGGGCGGGGCATTGCTATTTCACATGCTAGTGTCAGAGATATTAAAAAGCCAAGAATTTGTTCCACCGATGATATACTCCTGACTGAAAATCCTCTTGATGTTGTTACGGACCCTGAGATCGATATTGTAGTTGAATTAATTGGTGGTGATACCTTAGCTAAAGAATTAGTTTTAACTGCCATTGCAAATAAAAAGCATGTAGTTACTGCTAATAAAGCCCTAATTGCAAAATATGGTAATGAAATTTTTTCGGCCGCTCAAAAACAGGGCGTTATGGTTGCTTTTGAGGCAGCAGTAGCAGGTGGTATCCCTATTATAAAAGCACTGCGTGAAGGTTTAGCCGGCAATAGCATTGAATGGTTAGCGGGTATTATTAATGGTACTGGTAACTTTATTCTGACAGAAATGGAAGAAAAGCAAAGAGATTTTGCCGATGTTTTAGCCGAAGCACAACGTTTAGGTTATGCAGAAGCTGATCCTACTTTTGATGTTGAAGGTATAGATGCTGCACATAAATTAACTATTTTGGCATCTATAGCCTTTGGTATTCCGCTACAGTTTGAAAAAGTGTATACCGAAGGTATATCTGAGATCAGCAGAGAAGATGTTGAATATGCAAGCCAGTTAGGTTATACCATTAAACATTTAGGTTTTAGTCGTCGTACAGAACAGGGCATTGAACTACGAGTTCATCCCACTTTAATTTCCAGAAAACGTTTAATTGCTAATGTCAGTGGTGTTATGAATTCTGTTTTAGTAAAAGGCGATGCGGTTGGAGCAACCTTATATTATGGTGCTGGAGCAGGCTCCGACCCAACTGCATCTGCAGTAGTGGGCGATATTGTTGATGTGGTTCGAGTATTAACTTCTGACCCTGAAAATAGAGTGCCTCATCTGGCATTCCAGGCCGATTCATTATCTGATATTGCTATATTGCCTATTAGTGATATTGAAACAGCCTATTATTTACGTTTAACCGTAGCGGATGAAGTGGGTGTTTTAGCCGATGTTTCCAGAATCTTAGCTGATGCAGATATTAGCATTGAATCGATGTTACAAAAGGAACTCTCAGCAACAGAGCAACAAAGTACGATTATTATTTTAACCCATTCAACTATTGAGAAAAATATGGATACTGCTTTGGAGCAGATACATAAATTGGATGCAGTAATTGCAGATGTTCAACGTATCCGTATGGAACATTTGGATGGTTAATCTAGCCTGTTCCCTTGAACAATAAAAAAACCTTCACTTTTTTTATTCCTGGTTTAAATAAAACCCGGCTAAATACTTCTTTATGGGGGCAGTTTGGTGATGAGCTAAGTGCCTTTAATAGCCTCTTTTCTAAAGCAAAAATAATTGATGGGCTAGCCTTAGATAGCTGCATACGCTATTTTGAACTAGTAGAATTATTTGATTTACACTATACGCGTGCAATAGACTTACCTTTTGCGAATATTTTTTATTCTAATTTCCTCTCTGAGCAGCCTAAAACGGATAAAACTGCTCAAAATTTCTGGGTATATAATGTTAGCCCTGTAGTTTTATATCCAGATATGGATCAACTTATCCTTGCTGATAATTTAACTGAGCAAATAAATGATGAGCAGGCAAAGGAGATTTGCCAGGTCATTAATTCATTTTTTACTGAAACAGAGCAAGATAAAACTTGGCAGCTGGTTTATTATGCAAAAAATCAGTGGTTTATTATTTCAGAACAGCAGTTAATTAATCAACCAATGCCCGCCGATAGAATGGGTAAAGCATTAACTAGAAGCACTGTAAAGAATGATATGGCCAGTTACTGGATTCAAACATTAAATGAAATTCAGATGTTGCTTTTTTCACTTGGACAAAAGCAACAACAAAAATCAACACAAGCTCTTTCTGTCTGCAATAGCTTGTGGATTTGGGGGGAAAGTTATTTTTCTTGTTTTGAGCAACAACCGCACTTAAATAGATGGGATACTATTTATAGTGATAATTTCCTGCTACAACAACTCGCACAATATACCCATACTCCTTGCAAAGCAAATAATAAGTTTAACTTAATTGAACAGCAAACGGCAGCTAATAGCTTAATTGTACTAAATGAACTGGAAGAGGCGATTAGAAGTGAAGACGCTTTGGCTATAGTGGATGTCTTAAAAGCCTATGAAGAGCGTTATTTTGTACCAATAAAACAGGCCTTATTAGCAGATAAAAACTTATCCGTAAACATTATTTCTAATGCTAAACAGCTCTATAGTATTAATCGAAGCAGCTTAAAATCCTGGTGGAAACGTACTAAAAATACAGGAAAAATTCTTGAATTATTGTAATTTTTTTACTTGTTAGCTAAAATCGGTTAACAAATACTCATTATTAATCAAAAAGTGGATAAACTCAGTCCAGCCATCAAGGTGTATAAAATTGGAAATGAGTTCTGCTTTAAGGATACGATTACCCGTTAAAACGGGAATAAATTCCATCAGTTGCTTACTAAGCTCTATTTTATGGGAATTAATATATAAATTATATAGTCCATCATCCGTAATTATATAAGCATATCGATATACTTCATTCCTGTATAAATAACCTTGTTCATCTAAATAGGCTTTTAGCTGTGTTATTGTTATTGGCTCTTGCTCATAAGGCATATTATGGGGATTAAGTGACTCGGTTAAGTAACTTGCAAAAAAATGCCTTAATTGTTGCTTGTCTTTAAATAGCTCCTGTAGCTGTTGTTGCATTTTATCTAAAGCAATATTGGATATTTCCCCACTGCTTAGCTGTTGGATTAATTCAGGATCGCGATAATAGTTATTGAGCAAACCACTTTCCATTACATAAGGAATAATGCCAGTAAGTATATCACCGTTGGTTCTGGCATTGTAACCGATAGAATAGGTCATACAATCATCTATAGCTATCCCATGATGTAATACTCCAGGGGGAAGATAAAGCATATCTCCAGGATTTAAAACCCAATCCTGTTGACTATGAAACTCCTTTAAAATTCGACAATCAATATTTTCAATTAAATCTTTATCGGTGGTGGCATATTCTGCAATATGCCAATGCCTTTGGCCTTCAGCCTGTAATAAAAATACATCATATTGGTCTGAATGAGGTCCCACACTGCCATTTTTAACTGCATAAGAAATCATCACATCATCAAAACGCCAGTTTGGAATAAACGAAAAATAATCGGTGAGTTCCTGTAACTGGGGTAGATGGTGATTGGCTTCCTGAACTAAAAGAGTCCAATTAGTCTCTGGTAGCTGAGCAAAAAGTTCTTCTTCCAGTGGGCCTGTTTTAACTTGCCAGGGAGTTTGCCCATCTAAACCTTGTTCGATCATCAAACGGGATTCAATATGCTCTTCTAAAGATAAACCTGCTAATTCTTCAGCCGTAATAAGGCTTTTAAAAGCTGGAATTGCCTGACGAATTAGCAGCGGTTTTTTCTGCCAATAGTTATGCAAAAAATCATCTATAGAAATATCACCGATTTTATTGTTAGTTACAAAAGACATTTTAGATATTTTTAGCCTGTTCTACAGCATTACCAATATAAGTCAGAGGTGTTAACTCAACTAAACGTTGTTTTTCCTGTTCAGGAATATCTAAGGATTGTACAAAGGACTTTAAGGTTTCAGCCGTAATAGATTGACCTCTGGTGAGTTCTTTTAATTTTTCATATGGCTCTGCAATTGCGTAACGACGCATAACCATTTGAATAGGCTCTGCTAAAATTTCCCATGTATTAGCCAGTTCTGCTTCAATAACTTGTTGATTAACCTGTAGTTTACTAATGCCTTTTAAACTTGATTGATAAGCAATTAAAGAGTGAGCAATACCTACTCCTAAATTACGTAATACGGTTGAATCAGTTAAATCACGCTGCCATCTGGAAACGGTTAATTTAGAAGACAGGTGTTGGAAAATAGCATTAGCAATGCCTATGTTTCCTTCAGAGTTTTCAAAGTCAATGGGGTTAACTTTATGTGGCATGGTGGATGAACCCACTTCACCCTTAACCGTTTTTTGTTTGAAATAGGCTAGGGAGATATAACTCCATATATCACGATTAAAGTCTAATAAAATAGTATTAAAACGAGCAATAGTATCAAAATATTCTGCGATATAGTCGTGAGGCTCAATCTGAATAGTATAGGGATTAAATTCCAGCCCTAAACTATTAATAAAGTTTTTAGCAATTTCAGGCCAGTCTAAATCTGGATATGTTGCCAGGTGAGCATTATAGTTACCCACTGCACCATTAGTTTTACCAAAAAGAGGTACTGCTTTAAATTGAGTTATCTGGCGTTGTAAACGATATACTATATTTGCAAATTCTTTACCTAAAGTAGTAGGCGAGGCTGGCTGACCATGGGTTCTGGAAAGCATAGGAATATCTGCAAACTCATGAGCAAGACGAGTCATTTCTTCAATAATGGTATTCATATTTGGTAGCAATATTTTGCTACGTCCTGCTTTTAGCATTAATGCATGAGATAAGTTGTTAATGTCTTCTGAGGTACAGGCAAAATGAATAAATTCGCTAACCGCATTAAGCTCTTTATTATCAGAAATTTTTTCTTTAATAAAGTACTCAACTGCTTTAACATCATGATTAGTGGTGCGTTCAATACTCTTAACCCAACTGGCATCTTCAATGGAAAATTGATCAACAATATTATTGAGTAGCGTTTGAGCCTGTTCAGAAAATGCAGGTACTTCGGTGATATCCTTATTAGCTGAAAGCATTTGTAACCAACGGACTTCAACAATTACGCGATGTTTAATTAAACCAAATTCACTAAAAATTGCTCTAAGTTCTTTTGTTTTACTTCCATAGCGTCCATCTACAGGTGATACAGCAGTTAATTGGGTAAGATCCATATTGTGTTATTCCAAATAAAAGAGGCTCAGCTAAAATTAAATTCTTCTTTAAATAACAAGTAAAAAATAATTTTTCACGTTCCTCAGAAGTTAAATAGTTATAATGGTGGCTAATTATAAAGGAATAGCCATCAATTAGCAGTTTTAAAGTAGAATTAGGGTATTTTTATATGGCATCTGGTTGTTGTATAGTTTATGTCTTTAATAGGATAAATAAATGAAAACTTATCAGTATATTGTCTATGGGAAAGTTCAAGGGGTTTTTTACCGTTATCATATTCATAAATATGCATTAGCTGCAGGTTTTGATGGTTATGTAAGAAATTTATCTAATGGTACTGTAGAGGCTTGTATTGCTTTAAATAATGAAAACAAATTAGATGATTTTGTTGATATTTTGAAAACAGGTTCACCACATAGCCGAGTTGAACAGATTAAAACCCGAGTAATTGATATTAAAATTGCAGCGGGTTTTGTGATTAAGTAATTTTTTTTGCCTACAAATATTGACCTAATTAATGACTTTATTAGACTGAGAATAATGAATAAAAAAATTAAAAATGCTTTAAAACGTCTAAATGATATTTTGCCATTATATGAAAAACAGCAGCAATCTGGTGAGCAAATTAAACTGCTTCATCAGCATATTTTACGCTCATTTGTGACTCAGGGTAGAATCCTCAGTAGAGAAGAAATGGCGGAATATGTCGACAATCTGGATGAGGCGATAAACATTCTAAGCAATAATGATATGGTCACTTTTTCTGAAACAGGCACTCCAATGGGAGCCTATCCCTTTACCATGGAGGTTCTAGAGCATAAAGTTCAGGTAAATGGTTTTACGGTTCATGCCATGTGTGCATTGGATGCTTTGGCTGTTAGCTCCATGTTTAATATAAAAACTCAAATTACTTCTCTTTGTCGAGTTACAGCTGAGCCTATTAATATAGAGCAATCTGGAGAAGCAATAGAAAATATCTCACAAACTACGAATATACACTTTGGCATAATCTGGGCAGCAGCAGATGCCAGCAGTAGTTGTGCTGATAGCCTGTGTATGGACATGATATTTTTAAAAGATAAAAATACCGCTCAGCAATGGCTTATGGACAGTCCAGAAAATAGAGAAATATTTACTTTGACAGAAGCAGTAGAATTTTCAAGTCGATTCTTTACTCCACTGATCTCTTGATATGTTCCAAAAAATTGATATAGTTTAAGTAAATTACTATTTTGTAAGTACCTCTAGTAATAATATATCAGGATAAAAATTATGTTAACAAAAACAAATCATTATGTGCTTAATACCCCCATTATTGAGCCATTTAGTCAAACCAGCACTAAGCTTCTTTTAGGTATGGGCTGTTTTTGGGGAGCTGAAGCTTTATTCTGGAAAATGCCTGGGGTGTATTGCACTGCTGTTGGATACGCTGGAGGCAGTATTATTGCTCCAACCTATGAGCAGGTATGTACGGGAGAAACAGGCCATGCTGAAGTAGTTCTGGTAGTATTTGAGTCTAAGCAGGTCGCGATATCTAAAATACTAGCCACTTTTTGGCAGGAGCACGATCCGACTCAGGGAATGCGCCAGGGAAATGACCGTGGTAGTCAATATCGCTCGGTTATTTATACCTATAATGATGAAGATTATGATTTTGCTCTACAAAGTTTAAGTGCTTATCAAAATAAGTTAACGGCTCAGAATTTTCCGAATATAACCACAGAGATTAAAAAAGATCAGGTTTTATATTATGCAGAGGATTATCATCAGCAGTATCTGGCAAAAAATCCTGCGGGTTATTGCGGTTTAAAAGGAACTGGTATTTTATTTTAAACTATTATCGCATTGGTACTAAAAACCCGGCTAGAATTTTGTTTGCTTTTCCATTTGTTATTAACCCAAAATTATAATGTCTAAAACAATACCTATGAGTAGCATTGTAAGCTGTAATAATGAGGCAAAAAATCCTCGCATCGCCATTTTTGGCGAAGAGTCCTGTACCATAAGAATATTGCGGTAAATAAAATATACACCACCTGAATAAGTTTAGGCCAATTTTCTTAATTTGCTATAGTTAATTTATTCTGTTTTTGTCATTTATATTCATGATATTTGAAAATTCAGGCATCGTTTAGTAGTTTATTTATAAAGTACTTATCTTAATAAAAAATTGTCGACAATTAAAGGAATTTATAATCATTATTAAAATTCAGAAGTGAATTACAACTAAAGTTGATTGTATTATAAGATTGTTTTTTTTATACTAGGTCGCCTAAACTGAAGCACTCCATTTAGTGGCTTCAAAACAGATATTATGATGAATTAATAGCTACTTTTTTTGATATTAATTGATCATAGTAATAGCTTGTTTATTGATTGATATTTTCCTAAGGAGGATTATATGGGTGACAATAGCTCGTATTGGAAAGCAAATCTACGCTTAATGGTAATATGCCTGAGTATTTGGTTTGTAGTTTCTTTTTTGTTTGGCATTTTGTTGGTTGATGTTCTTAACCAATTTCATCTTGGCGGGTATAAACTGGGATTCTGGTTTGCTCAACAAGGCTCTATCTATACTTTCGTAGCTTTGGTTTTTTACTATTCTCATAGCATGAATAAATTGGACCGTGAACACGGCGTTCAAGAAGATGAGGAGAAGTAAGAGTGGATGAGTTAAAACTTTATACCTATATTGCCGTTTTTGGCACTTTTGGTTTATATTTTGCTATTGCCTGGTGGGCTCGTGCAGGTAGTACCAGCGAATTTTATGTTGCTGGTGGTGGCGTACATCCAATTTTAAATGGTATGGCTATTGGCGCTGACTGGATGAGTGCTGCTTCCTTTATCTCTATGGCGGGCTTAATTGCTTTTCTAGGATATGGTGGCTCAGTATTTTTGATGGGGTGGACAGGTGGTTATGTACTATTAGCTATGTTATTAGCTCCGTATTTACGTAAATACGGGAAATTTACTGTTCCAGAATTTATTGGTGACCGCTTTTATTCAAACACTGCACGTGTTGTTGCTGTTGCCTGTCTTATTATTGCCTCTTTGACTTATGTAATTGGTCAGATGAAAGGAGTAGGTGTTGCCTTCTCTCGTTTCCTTGAAGTGGATTATGGTCTTGGTCTTGGAATCGGCATGTTTGTAGTTTGGGTTTATGCTGTAATGGGTGGTATGAAAGGTATTACTTATACTCAGATTGCTCAATACTGTGTACTAATCTTTGCTTATACCGTTCCTGCTGTATTTATTTCATTACACTTAACAGGTAATCCAATCCCACAGATTGGTCTGGGTAGTACTCTGGCTGACGGTAGTGGTGTTTATCTACTAGACAAGCTTGACCTTATCGTTACAGAATTAGGTTTTAAAGAATATACTACGGCTAAATTAGGTAGTACTTTAAACATGTTTATGTACACTTTATCCTTAATGATTGGTACAGCGGGTTTGCCTCACGTAATTATGCGCTTCTTTACTGTACCTACAGTTAAAGCTGCTCGTTCTTCTGCTGGTTGGGCTTTAATCTTTATCGCAGCTTTGTATACCGTTGCCCCTGCAGTTGGTGCAATGGCTCGTTTTAACTTAATGAATACTATTCAACCTTCTCCAGGTGTGGTTCTTGAGTATGAGCAACGTCCACAATGGTTCAAAACTTGGGAAAATACAGGTTTGTTAAAGTTTGAAGACAAAAATGGCGATGGTAAAATCCAATATGTAGCGGATAAAGAAAAAAATGAAATGGTTAAAGTTGACCGTGACATTATGGTATTAGCTAATCCTGAAATTGCAAATCTACCAAACTGGGTAATTGCATTAGTTGCAGCAGGTGGCTTAGCAGCGGCTCTGTCAACAGCTGCGGGATTATTATTAGCCATATCTTCATCTATTTCACATGATTTGATGAAGGGAGTATTTGTCCCTGATATTAGTGAAAAATCAGAACTGATGGCAAGTCGTATAGCTATGACGGTATCCATTCTGGTGGCAGGTTATCTCGGGCTCAATCCGCCCGGATTTGCCGCAGGGACGGTTGCGCTGGCCTTTGGACTGGCTGGCTCATCCATATTCCCTGCATTAATGATGGGTATTTTCTCCAAGACTATTGGCAGTAAGGCAGCTATTACTGGTATGGCTGCTGGTATAGGTGTAACTTTATTGTACATCTTCCAGCATGAGGGAATCATGTTCATTCAGGGTACTTCTTTCTTAGGTGATTTACCAAGAAACTGGTTCTTTGGAATTGATCCTAAAGCTTTTGGAGCTGTTGGCGCTATGGTTAACTTTGCAACTGCATTTGCTGTTTCAAGGGCAACTGGTGAAAGACCTCCTGAAAACATCCAGCATATGATCGAAGATATTCGTATTCCATCTGGAGCAGGTGCTGCGCAAGCAGGACATTAAAAGTAGTAAACAGCTTATTAATTTGAACTGAGAAAAGGCTCCTGGTTAATAGGAGCCTTTTTTAATTTAAGAGGTACTTGTAAAACCTTTTTATTTAAAAAAGCTATTTTAAAAAAATTTACAAGTTTTTCTAAAGTCAGGCATAGAACATTTCTGAGTCTATGAATTGTAATCAAAAAAAGAGTAAATAAGTAGTTCCGCAAATGAAAATGACCCCACACACCAAAATTGCTATTGTTATCGCTCCTTTTTTATTAATCGGGGGCTATATCGCAGCCGACTATTATAAGGAAATAACCGCAGCACAAAAAAATTTATTTCAATTAGAAGTACAGGGAACATGTGACATTATTGCCAGCCAATGTGTTTTGAAACATGATCGACTGACTTTGAATATAACTGATCAGCAGGGGATTACCCAAATACTATCCAATCATGCTCTGGATACTGCCGCAATATCGATTGTTAAGGATGATAAAGAATTACAATATCAATTAAAAACTGATAAATACGCGCTTAAATGGCAGGCAAGCACTGCACTTGCTGCATTATCAGCCGATGTAAATAAACAAAAAATACGTATTATTGTTACCCTGAATAAAGGTTATTATTATAGTGAGTTGAGTACTATGCGAGGAAGTAAATACAATGCGAGGAAGTAAATAAAATACGAGGAAGTAAATAAAATACGAGGAAGTAAATAAAATGGAAATTGAACTAAAAGAAATTCGAGACTTTATCGCGTCTATTCCTCCTTTTGATGAATTACCCAATGATATTGTGGAAAGTTTAACGCAACAAATTTTGATTCGTTATATTCGCAGAGGCACGCCATTACCCCCTGACAATATCCAACAACAACGCTTATATCTTTTACGTAAAGGAGCTATTTCACTATTGTCTGAAGATGACAAGTTATTAGGCAAACTAAGTGAAGGGGATATCTGTACTGCATTTTGTATGGAACGCAATATTGAGAACTTTAAAATCCAGGTAGATGAAGATACTCTGGTTTATACCATTCCTTGTGATGTAATGGTTGGAATAGTGGGACATTACCCAGGTGTTTTATCTTTTATTCAAGAAAATAATTCCCATCGTCTAAAAATGAAAGTCAGTGCAATGAAAGAAGCAGCAGCACTTTCTTCCTCTTTAATGCATACACCACTTTCTGATTTATTACATTTCCCCGTTATTAATTTGCCCAGTCATGCATCAATTAGAGATGCAGCATTAAAAATGGCTGAACATGGTGTTTCATCGGTGTTAATTATGCGTGATGACAAACCCGTGGGAATTGTTACTGATAAAGATATCAGTAAGCGCTGTGTCGCAGCTGATATATGCTCCAGTGCTGAAGTTGATCAAATTATGACCTGTGATATGGTATCAGCAAATACCTCTACCAGTGCGTTTGAAGCATTGATGATTATGACTCGAAAGCATATCCATCATTTACCAGTGATTAATAATAATGAATTAAAAGGCATTATCAGCATTACCGATTTAATGCGTTTAGAAGGGCAAAATTCTATTTATTTAACCAGTGCCATTCATAAGGCCAGAAATATTGAAGCGCTGATAGAACATAGTCGAGTGATCCCTCTGCTGCAAGTTAAGCTGGTTAAAATGGGAGCTACTCCAGAGCATGTAGGCAAAGGGGTTACCGCTGTCACAACTGCAATTACCAAGCGCTTAATTGTCTTTGCGGAAGAAAAGCTCGGGCCTGCTCCTGTTGCTTATGGCTGGTTAGGTGCGGGTTCACATGCACGTCGGGAACAAACTTCGCACTCGGATCAAGATAATGCGTTAATAATTTCTGATGAATTACAGGAAAAAGATAAACCCTGGTTTGCCGCATTGGCAAAATTTGTCTCCGATGGTCTGGCACAATGTGGTTATGTGTATTGCCCTGGAAATGTTATGGCTAGCAATCCTAAATGGAGACAGACACAATCAGTCTGGTCTGAATATTTTCATCAATGGGTTGGTACACCTTCACCTAAAGCTTTAATGTATTCCAGTATCTTTTTTGATCTTAGAACTATTCATGGTGACGAAACCTTGCTGAAACAAGTTAGAGCCAAAATGTTAGAAGATACTCAGCAAAGTAGTATTTTCCAGGCAAACCTAACCATTAATGCTATGAAATTACGCCCCCCTTTAGGTTTTTTTAGAGGTTTTGTATTAGTGCATGATGGCAAGCATAATGATACATTGGATCTAAAACACAACGGCATTGCCCCAATTGTTGATTTAGCCCGTATTTATGCTCTGGCTGAAGGAATAACATCGGTTGGAACCAGAACCCGCTTAAAAAAGGCGGCAGGAACGGCCTCTTTAAGTAAGGACGGTGCAGCAAATTTATTAGATGCGTTTGAATTTATTAATACCTTAAAAATTCAGCACCAGGCGAAACAGATTCAAGAAAACCTTGATCCTGATAACTATATGTCACCAGTTGAAATTTCTAAACTGGAAAGAGAGCATCTAAAAAATGTCTTTAAAGTAATACAAACTATGCAGGCAAGTTTAGAGGCTCGATTCAATTTGGGTTAAAAACTGATGCTACAATAGATAAACAATAGGTAAACAATAGGTAGATAAAAATGTTTGATAATTTTTTTGGATATGAAGCTAAACGAAAACGTCTACTAAAAAAAGCCCCAGAAGGGCCAATCAAAGATTTTTTATCTATTCCTTTTCCTAGTCCTAAAACCCCTATTGATGAAACCCCCATTTTGGCTGTTGATTTTGAAACAACAGGTCTTAAACCAAATAAAGATGAAATTCTCAGTATAGGCTTTATATCTATTGAGTTTAATGAAATTCTATTATCCAGTGCCTACCACCAAGTAATTTGTACCAATGGAAAACTGGATGAAGAAAATGTAGTTATTCACCATATTACCGATGATGTTAAATCTCAGGGCGAACCACTACATGTAGTGGTAGAAAAACTATTAAAAGACTTAGCAGGTAAAGTAATGCTAGTACATTTTGCTTATATTGAAAAACATTTTTTAGAGCAGGCCTGTAAAAAACTCTATGGCATGGCTCCTATTTTTCCCATTATAGATACTTTGGTTATTGCAAAAAGAAGATTAGAGCGTTATAGCGGAAGTTTTTCTCCTGCTGCCTTACGTTTATTTAACTTAAGATTCCAGCATCAATTGCCACAGTATAAAGCACATAATGCTTTAAGTGATGCTTTAGCTACAGCAGAATTATTTCTAGCTGAAATCGAAATAAAATGCCTGAGCAAATCACCACCTTTGAAGGCTTTGTTATAAATAGAGTGATAAGTTGTACTATAAATTGAGTTATAAATTATTCTATAAAATAGTAAATTTACATTGCTGATAATATATTTTTTAACCAGAGAGCAACAATGACTGTCAGGCACAACAAAACCAAAATTTTAATATCCATCAAGTTTTAAAAAATTATACTATTTAGTTGCAAATAATTAATCTAGATTAAAGAATTAGTAGATTTATTTAAATACATTTGCATTCTGATTAAATTTAATCTATAAATAAACCTGATAATTTTTGTTAGATTTATAAAAGGATATTTAATGTTGCAATCTACTGATTTTAAAGCCAGTTGTACAGCTTGTTTTTTAGAACCCATAACCGCTGCTATGTAAACATTTTAACTATGCAATTACTATTTATTAATGTTAAAGGGTATCGTTTTTGTCTGCCCTTAGTTGAACTGGAACGGCTGCTCTTATTAATGGAAATTCAATCTATTCCTAAGGCGCCAGAATACCTTGTAGGGCTGATGAACCTTGGTGGAGAAGCGGTACCTGTTTTGGATCTTGCTCTGCGTATTGGTATAGAACATGAGGAAAATTACTCAGTACAAACTCCTGTAGTTTTGCTTAACTCAAAGCAACAAAAAACAGCATTGATTATTGATCATATAGAAGGTGTTTTTAGTGTAAAACAAGAACAGCTTCGTGGCGAACGACTATTTGAAGGAGGGCTACCGCCCATTAAAGCAAGTATAACAACAGCAAATGGCATGGCATTATTATTAGACACTCAACGTATTTTAGATTTTGATCTAAGTGGGATGGGGATATCGTTAGAGTTAAGTAAAGAGTTACTGGCTCTGTGTTACATTAAAAATGGTTCAAAATCACAACAGAATTTAGGACAATATGGATAACTTGCCGCCGACTCAAATGCCTATCCAGGTTGAATGTGAAGAAGCATTAATTAAATTGGTGAGAGAGTTAACGGGCATCCGAATTCTTGATCATCAATTAGGGCGATTTCGTCATACCATTACTCAGGCTTGTTATCAGTTTAATTGCAATAGCAGTGAAGAATATCTGCAAGTATTGCAACATAGCTCTCTAAACTCTGCTATGCAAGAGCATTTAATTGCAGGAATTACCATTGGAGAGAGCTATTTCTTTCGTGACCGCTCACAAATGGATTTTTTAAGTTCCTCTATTTTACCCAAATTAATCCGTCAGCGGCGCGATCAAGGTTCTTTATTTTTGCGTATCTGGAGTGCAGGTTGCTCGGATGGACAAGAATTATATAGTGTTTTAATGTTATTGATGCAATTATTACCAGATATTGAAAACTGGAAATTACATCTATTGGGTACAGATATCAATGTAGAGGCTTTATCGCGAGCAATAACAGGGACATATGCTGAATGGTCACTAAGATCAACAAAAACTACTCTTCGAGAGCAATTTTTTGATAGAACAGGGCAACAATGGATTTTAAAACGTTCACTGCAACGTCTGACTAAATTTTCCTATTTAAACCTTTATGGAGATAAATTTCCCTCTATTTTAAGTGAAACCAATGCCATGGATTTAATTCTATGTCGAAATGTTTTTATCTATTTTGATCCACTTACTGCCAAAGCAGTAATGGAAAAATTTTATCAGAGTTTATTACCTGGAGGATATTTATTACAAGGAGCTTCTGATCTATTAGATAGTAGTCATAGTTCTGGTTTTGAACAGCATATAATTGCTGATACCAGCTATTATTTACGCCCGGATCGTGCATTTGAAGCGGATGAAAGTTTAACTAGCCAAAATACTACCGTAGCAGATATAAACTTAACTGCAACTTTTACTGAGCCGGATAGTAAAAAAAAATTACTTCAGCCTAATTTATCCACCACAAATAATATTAGTACTACGGATGCTATTATTAGCCAATCCACTCCCATTCCAATAGCGATAAAAGTCTATAAAACTATTATTCAAAATTTAACTGCTGAAGCTTGGGACATGGCATTAATCAGCATTAATAAGCGACTTTTAGCAGGTGATAATAATGCCTTAATATGGCAGTTTAAAGCAAAAGCATTGGCAAACCTGGGGCAAATAATAGCAGCATTAAAATCTTGTAGTTTAAGTCTTGAACACAACCCGGAAGACAAACATACCTATTTTATTCAAGCTCTGGTTTATATGGAAGCCAGGCGTTTTGACAAAGCAGAGCGGGCACTTAAACAAACGCTTTATTTAGATCGTCAATTTGTAGAAGCACATTACCATCTGGGCTTATTACACCTGCTACAGGGTAAAAGAGAAAGTGGTTTGAAATATATGCATAATGCTTTAGAAATTAGTGAAAATGCTGATCCTCTTCGTAGTTTACACGATGCTGCGGGCATGAACCATGAACGTATGACAACTATTTTACGCAGTGAATTAAAAATGTATCAGGGGATGAGCTAAAAGTATGTCAGATACTATCAATAAACGCATGCCTAATTTGCCCCAAGAGCAGGAGCTATTACGAAAACGGGCTATTTATTTAGCCTCCACTAGCAAACTTCAAGAACAGCAAGATAGGGATATGTTTTTACATATTTACCTGGGTAAAAATGAGCATTATGGCATTGATTATGTCTACCTAGATAAAATTTTGCGTCCCAGACTGATAACTCCTATGCCTGATTCAAATGCAATTATTGCTGGTGTTATCCCCTATCAGGGAGAATTGATAACCGTCCTGGATCTGTGCAAAATGCTGGATATAGCTCAAACAACTGAGCCACAAACAGATAAACAGCGTTATAAGAATTCCTGGTTAGTAATTATAACTATTAAACAGATTCATCTTGCTCTGTTAGTTAATGATATACGCGGAAATTATCACTACCAGAAAGAGCAACTCAGTAGCTCCATAAATAATACCGTTGAATTCTCAACAGGTTTTGTCCATGGTATTTATGCCGATAAAATAGCAATACTAGATCTGCATACTATACTTAATTCACACCAACTTAAATTGGAGTAAAGTTTATGAGTGTAAAAGCATCTAGTTGTCTGGAAGCAGCTTGTGTTTTGATTGTAGATGATATGGCAACAAATCGAGGTTTGGTTAAAGCGGTATTATCTCCTGAAAAGTATGTTGTCTATGAAGCTGAATCAGGTGAACAAGCTTTAGAAATGATTGATAACTTAAATCTCGATGTTATTTTATTGGATGTGATGATGCCGGGCATTGATGGGCTTGAGACTTGTAAGCGTATTCGTGCCAAAGAAGATTTTCATCTTATTCCAATTATTATGCTTACTTCATTAGGCAGTCCTGATGATATTGCCTGTGGTATGGAAGCTGGAGCATCGGATTATATTACCAAACCATTTAATGCTATTGAATTACAGGCACGGGTGCGAGCTGCAATTGAAACTAAACGATTAACCGATCGTCTGGATGATGCCGAATCTATGTTATTTGCATTAGCCCGTGTGGTTGAAGCAAAAGATCGTACTACTGCCGATCATTGTGATCGGCTTTCCCATACAGCGGTAGTTTTGGGGAAAGCTTTAGGGCTGGGATATGATGATTTAGAAGGACTGCGAAGAGGGGGCTTATTGCATGATATTGGCAAGGTTGCTATAGCCGATAATATTCTTTTAAAACCAGCAAAACTTAATGAATCTGAATGGGCTGTAATGCGCCAGCATCCAACTATTGGTGCTTATCTTTGTAGTGCTTTAAGAACCATGCGTAGTACGGTGGATATTATCCGTTGCCACCATGAAAAGTGGAATGGCAGTGGTTATCCTGCGGGCCTGGTAGGCGAGGATATTCCTTATTTAGCCCGAGTATTTCAGATTGTTGATGTATATGATGCCTTAAGTAATAAACGCCCCTATAAAAAAGCGCTTCCAAGTGAAGAGGTAATTGAAATTTTACGTAGTGAAACAAAAAATGGTTTCTGGGATCCTAATATTATTTTAGTATTTATTAATATCCTTGTAAATGAGCCAGAATTACTGGAATTGCCAAAAGATAAAACTAAAGGGCGAGATTCTGAAATTTTCTCCAATATTATTGGTGCAAATATTCTAGAGTGGGAAGAAAGACGCTAATACGGACTATTTATGAATAATACAGTAGATATAAAAAACCTGACCCAAACTTTGTTACAAAGTATGGGAATAGATGAGCATGAACAGCAGCAAAGAATTGAATTTATTGATCTAACAACAAAAGATTGTGAATTACTAAAACAGTTAAGTCTGGTGATAGAACCCCATGCGGATGATATTGTTGATGCCTTTTATAAAAATATTAGCAAATATCCGGAACTATTAAAAATTATTAGCGATGCCGGTAGCACAATTGAAAAGCTAAAAATGTCACAGCGTGCTTATATACTAGAAATTTTTTGTGGCAATTACGATAGTGAATACTTTGAGCGCCGCTTACAGATAGGAGTGGTACATCATCGTATTGGCCTGACTCCACGCTGGTATCTGGGAAGTTATGCTCAATACATGAAATTATTAGTACCAATTATTTTACGTCACTGGTGGTGGCGTCCGGCTAAAGCGTTGCAAGCTATACAGGCTCTTGGCAAAATAATTTCTCTGGATAGCCAACTGGCTATTGATACTTATATTGATGGATTAGTTAAGGATCGTTATATTGCCAATTTATCTCATCAGGAATTGCAGCGTAGAATAGGGGAATACCTTGTATTGATAGCAGATGTTACACAGGGTAATCTCAGATATCGAGTGGATATTGAAGGTAATGATGATTTAGCACAACTAGGCAATGCCTTAAATAATATGGTTGATAGCTTATCATCTATGACCAATTCGGTAACTGAATCGAGTAATACCATGTTAGAAACTGCTAGAGAAGTTAAATCTGCAGTAACTGCACTGTCATCTGGAGCATCACAACAAGCTTCAGCAGTAAATGAAACCACAACCACCCTGGAAGAAATTAATGCAACCGCACAACAAAATTTAGACAAGGCTACCTCTTTGTATGAGGTAACTAAATTAGCTAAATCTGAAGGCAAAGATGGATTACTTGCAGTAGAAACAGCAATTGAAGCAATGCATGATATTCATGGCAATATGGAAGATATTACTACCCATATTACCGATCTTAATGAGCATTTAAAACAAATTGAAGAAATCACTAATACCGTTGATGATCTGGCGCAGCAGTCACGTATGCTGGCATTAAATGCATCTATTGAATCAGCAAAAGCAGGTGAAGCTGGTAGAGGATTTAGTGTAGTAGCAGATGAGGTAAAAGAACTGGCTGAACAGTCACGCCAGGCTGCTGCACAGGTAAAAACTATCCTAACGGTAGTAAATAGTGCTTCTGTTCGTACCGTACAGGCAGTAACTCTGGGTAATGCTGGAGCGGATAAAGGCGCTGAGCTTATTGAGCGTGCAGGATCAGTTCTACAGGGTTTAAATAAAGTAATTAATGATTCAGCACTTTCTAGCCAACAAATAGTTGCGGCGATTCGTCAGGAAACCGCAGGTATTGAACAAATACGTGTTGCCATGCAAGAAATTAATATTATTACCGGACAATTTGTACAGGCTACTAAGCAGACCGATGATGCAGCACTTAAATTTACCAACAATGCTGCCAGGCTACAAGATATGGTCGGGCATTTTACTATTGAAAGCCCTGATTTTGATTTTAAATTAGCCCGTGCTGTACACCGCACCTGGGTGGTTCGAATGGATAGTTTTTTAAGTGGTGAAGAGTCTTTATCAGAACAAGAAGCTGTTTCTCATCATCAATGTGAATTGGGTAAATGGTATGATACTCAGGGCATGATGTTATACGGGCATATCCCTCAAATGCTTGAGTTGGGAAGGGTACACCAACAATTACATGATTTAATTAAGCAAGTAGTGCATAAGTCTGAAAATGGAGTAAAAATTGATAAAGAACATATTATGATTAATGTACGTTCTTTGTCTGATAAAATTATCTCTCACCTGAGAGCCATCCAGAAAATTGCTGAATCTCAAAACAAATCAGCATCAGAGGAGTAATTTATGGTCTGGGTAGAAAACCTTAAATTACAGAAAAAACTGGCTTTAATTTTATTGCTGCCAGTATTAAGTTTGCTTGGTTTTTCCGCTTATTTACTGAATATGCAATGGCAAAAACAGAACCAGTTACAGCGCTTAGCTGAGGTGGGTAAAATAGCGGATGTTGTTACGGGTCTTATTCATGAATTGCAATTAGAACGTGGGCGTAGTGGGAGTTTTTTACAAAATAAAGGCAAGCTTTTTCATCAGGAATTGATTCAGCAACGACAGCAGAGTGATTTAGCCTGGGATGCACTTAAAAGGATTATTAATAATCAAAAAAAACAACTTAAGCTGGCTGCTTTAACTAAAGTTAGTAGAAAAAGTAAACAATTACAAGCCTTACGTACCCAGGTGGATTTGCAAGAAATTGATGCTAAACAGGTGGTTAAACGCTATAGTTTACTAAATGATGCACTCTTTAATGAACTTAAAATGCTTACAAAAAATGTAACTGATGTAAGCATTGTGCGCTTTTTAAATGCTTATCAAAATTTATCCCAGGCTAAAGAACTGGCTGGCTTAGAGCGAGTACGAGCTAGCCGTATTTTATCTTCTCCCGATCGTTTTTTAGGAGTGGATGAATTGCTTAATCGCTTAATATCCAATCAGGATATGCTACTAGATCTATCTTTTAAAAGTGCTCCAGAGAATATTCAAGTTTTATTAAAAAATATCAAAAATTTAAAATGTGCACAACAGTTTGAGCTTAAACGTAGTGAATTTAATCAGCAGCAAATTCAATTAAATAAAACAACAGTAGAGCAATGGTTTAATCTAAGTTCTTGCCGGATTGAACAATTGCGAAAAATTGAACTACAATTTATGCAGAAAATTGAGCATAAAATTAATAATTTATTAACTACTGCACGCCTGCATTTATATTGGATTCTGGTACTGACTATCCTGCCAATTATTCCTTCCTTATGGTTTATTTTTTTAGTCAGTAAAAATGTTAATAGTGTTTTACGATGGTTATTAAATGCTATGCAAGGTATAGCTGCTGGTAACTTTAATACCAGCTTACCTCCGCAAACAAAAGATGAGTTGGGGCAGTTATCTAGTGGCTTAAATCAGCTGAGAATGCAACTTGCTACGCATGAGTTAGAAATGAAACAATTTTTACTTGAAGAGCAAAAACATAATCAGGAACTTTCTCAAAGAACGGAAGAGTTACAACAATTTGTAGTTAAGGTTGCATCGGGTGATTTACGTCCACGCTTGCAAGAAGATAATACTACTACTATGACTCAATTAAGCCATAGCTTAAATCAGATGGTTAGTGGTTTATCTAATTTAACATTACAAATCAGGGGTAGTAATATCACTATTAATAATATGGTCTCAGAGCTAAATACCAGTGTTATTAATCAGTCAACAGGTGCAAGTCAGCAAGCGGCTTCTGTAAATGAAACAGTAGCAACTTTAGAGCAGTTAAGAGCAACATCATCGCAGACTTTATTAAAAGCAAAAGCACTGGGTGATGTTGCTGAAAAGGCGCGTAATGAAGGAGATAAGGGGCTTAAATCAGTTGATCAAAGTATTAGTGAAATGAAAATGGTACAAGCTAAAATGGATGCTATTGCTCATACTATTTTAACTCTAAATGACTGGATTCAGCGTATTGGTGATATTACAACATCTGTACATGACATGGCTAGGCAATTACGATTATTATCACTAAATGCTTCCATTGAAGCCAGTAATGCAGGTGAAGTAGGCAAAGGCTTTGCAGTTGTCGCTGTTGAGGTCAAGCAATTAGCTGAACGTTCACAACAATCAACCAAACATGTGCAAAAAATTCTGGCTGAAATTCGCCATGCAACGGATCGAGCGGTAATGGCAACAGAAGAGGGAAGCAAAGGAGTAGAGCAAGGGTTAAAACAAATTCAACAAACTGGAGCAGTAGTAAGAAATCTGGAAACAACGGTTGCAGATACTAGCCTGGCAAGTCGCCAGATTGTGGTTGCAATTAATCAGGAAGTTGTTGGCATTGAGCAAATAAGTGTAGCAATTAAAGAAATTCATTGTATTACTGAGCAATTCTCGGGTACTGCTGAACAATCACGCTATGCTACTGAAAAACTGGGTGAGCTAGTTAAACATCTGGATGATATGGTTAACCAATACCAGCTTTGAGGAATTTGTAATGCCATTAGATATTGATCCTATATTAATGCAGCAATTGTTGGAGACTTTTCGTGTCCAGTTACAAGAACAGCTACAAGTTATTAGTGATGCTTTATTAGTGCTGGAAAAAGATAAAAATAAAAAGCAACAGCAGCAAATTCTGGATAAAATGTTCCGGGCTGCACACAATATTAAAGGTGCTTCACGTGGTATTGGATTAGAATATACAGCTAAACTTTCTCACGGTTTGGAAAGTATTTTTACTGCCTTACAAAAAGAAGAGATAAAACTTCAAACAGAGCTGGTAAATATTTGCTTATTTGCTCTGGAGAAATTAACCGATATATTTAATCTTGAAGCTCAGGGTAAACCACCCGGTAAGGGATACAATAATTTATTACAACAATTAGAATTGGCAAAAAAAGGCTCGTATAATGCAGATTTTCAAGTTCCACAAGAAAATCCAGTTCATAAAAATAATGATTTACCAGAACAAACCGCTTCAATAAAAAAGTCAGAAAAATCAGCTTCAGTTAGTGATCAAACTATTCAAAATAATCAGCCCTATAAGCCTTTTAGTGACAGTATACGCCTTCCTGTACAGCGACTAGATAAAATATCTGCATTGCTTAATGAGTTACAAATCTCTCAATTACGTATTGAGCAGCATCATTTAGAAACGAGAAAAGTTGCAGGATTAAGCCAGCAATTAAGACAATACTGGGCTAAAATGATGGCTAATAGTGCATTAAACAAATCACTATTAGGCAATAATCATTGGGCTTTTTCTGAAGGAGCCAGTCTAATATTGCAAATGGAAGAGCTATGTAGCAAGTTAGATAGTAATCTTCACTCCACCTATTCCATACTCAAACCACAGATTAGTAATTTAAGTGATGATGTACATCAGTTGCTGCTTATTCCTGCAGAAACCATTTTAAACCCGCTGATGCTGGTGGTACGAGATGTTGCTCAAACAGAGAAAAAAAAGGTGCAATTAGTCTTAGAAGGATCACAGCTTGAAATTGAGCGAGCGGTACTGGAAAAAATCCGTGCCCCATTGATCCACTTATTACGAAATGCAGTGGATCATGGTATAGAATTACCAGAAAAACGCATTCAAATGGGCAAGGATGAAATGGGGACAATTAAAATTTGTCTCAAACGAGAAAGAAATCAGGTTAGATTAACTATTCATGATGATGGCGGCGGAATTGATTTAGCCGCTATTAGTAGCAAAGTATTAGAGCAAGATCTTGCCACTGAAGAACAACTGGATGGAATGAGTGAAAATGAGCTAATGGATTATATTTTTCGCCCCGGGTTTTCATCGCGACAAAATATCAGTGAAGTTTCCGGGCGTGGCGTGGGACTGGATGTGGTGCGCAGTAATTTACAGGCTTTAAAAGGCCGTGTTTCTGTCACCTCATCAGCTCGGCAAGGCACTAGCTTTGTGTTAAATATTCCCTTTGCAGTGAGCAGTGAATATGGTTTATTTATTCGTTGTTCGGAGCAAAATTTTGCTATTTCAGCTCAATATGTAAAGCGTATTATGGAAATTAGTGCTGATGATATTATTACTCTGGAATCCAAACATACCATAATGGTGGATGGTAAAGCGGTGTTATTGCAATCACTTTCACGGCTGTTACAACTGCCAGAAACCAAAGCTCCTGTGGATGGGATGTATCAAGTTGTTGTTATTCATCGCAGCAGCAGACAAATAGCATTGATAGTTAACCATATTCTGGGTGAGCAGGAAATGGTAATTAAACCGTTAAAACCGCCATTACACCAACAGGCTAATACTTCTGGAGGAACTCTGGGCAAGGATGGAAAAGTAATTCTGGTTTTAAATGCTCAATATTTGGTAGGCCAAAAACCCGATGTATCATCCATTACTATTGAGCAGCAACAATTGGCAGGCAAGCAGGTTAAAAAAGTATTAGTTGTGGATGATTCTATCACTACCCGCACTCTGGAAGTCAGTATTTTAGAGCGAGAAGGTTATCTGGTTGAATCTGCTACAAATGCTCTGGATGCTCTGGAAAAACTTCAGGCAGAAGATTTTGATTTACTTATCACCGATGTTGAAATGCCTGGTATGAATGGTTTTGAGTTAACTCATCAGGTGCGTAGTCATCTAGGTTTAACTGAATTGCCCGTTATTATTGTTACCTCTTTAACAAGCGAAACGGATAGACGTAAAGGTCTGGAAGTTAAAGCAGATGCTTATATTGTAAAAAGTGAATTTGAAAGTAAAGAGTTACTTAATACCGTTGCTCAACTTTTATAACCTGGAATAAGAAAAAATAAATATATGATCCGCATACTTATCACTGATGATTCAGACGTTATTGCCACAATTTTAAAAACCATTTTTGATGCTGAGCCAGACTTTGAAGTGGTTGGTCGTGCCCGTGATGGACGGGAGGCGGTGTATTTAAATAACGAGTTAAAACCAGACCTTATTACTATGGACATTCGTATGCCCATTATGGATGGCTTTGAAGCAACACGTATGATAATGACAACTATTCCTACTCCTATAGTGGTTATTAGCTCAGATATTAAAGATGAAGAATTACGTATTACTTTTCATGCTCTAGAAGAAGGGGCTCTAGCCGTTATAGAAAAACCTCAAGCAATACAGGAGCCCGAATTTGAACTGGTTCGTGAAGAGATAGTAGAGACTGTTCGGGCCATGGCAGAAGTTAAATTAGTACGTCGTAAAGCAAAAAAATTAAATAAAACTATTTTCCAGCCTCAGCTAAAACATCAAACCAGTAACTACGAAATTGTAGCCTTAGTTTCCTCTACTGGTGGTCCACAAGCCTTAGCGCAAATAGTTTCGTCACTGCCTTTTTCTTATTCTTTGCCGATTGTAATAGTACAGCATATTTCACCGGGATTTGTTACTGGGCTGGTAAACTGGTTGCAGGGGCATAGTTTATTAGATATAAAATTAGCGAAAAATAATCAAGCTATTGAATCGGGTTGCATATACCTGGCTCCTGATGATTCACATCTACGAGTTATACGTAAAAATAATAAACTTTATACCCAATTAAGCAAAGCTCCTGCAGTACAGCGATTTAGACCTTCTGCCAGTGTATTATTAGAAAGCCTGAGTGAAAGCTGTGGCAAAACCTGTATCGCCGGGGTTTTAACCGGTATGGGCAGTGATGGTGTTATAGGCTTAGAAAAATTATACAAAAAAGGGGCACATACCTTTATTCAGGATGAAAAAAGTAGTATTGTTTTTGGCATGCCTGGTGCTGCACTAGCCAAAAACTGTGTGAATAAAATTGTTCCTTTGGCTGATATTGCCAAACATCTTAATCAGTTATTACATTAAACAACAGTTAAAATTGTACTGTCAGTTACACAGACTAAGTTAAGCCTGTAAACTTCATCTTTAAAGCTTGTTAAAGCACACTTTATAGTATTTTAGAAAGCAGATTAGTAAAAAACAAGTTTATTTTATTTTGCTGCAAACTATTGCAGTTTATTATTTTTCATTCATAATTAATCAATTCATTTTGGTCTGGAAAGTAATTAATATGTTAAAAGTAAAAAGCTCAGATAATGGTATTAATGATTTAGTGAGATTATCCTTTTTTGTTGATATTGCAAAATCCATTTCTCGTAGTAATACCATTGATGAAACCCTCGAACAAGTCATGAAAAATATCGGAGAGATCTTTACCCCCCGCAACTGGTCTTTATTATTAAAAGAACCCAATTCTGATACCCTGAAATTTGCTATTGTAATTGGCGAAGGCAGTGATAACCTGGTGGGAAAAACTTTATTGATTGGAGAGGGTGTTGCTGGTTGGATTGCGGAAAAAAAAGAATCCGTTATTATTGATAATGTACAAAGTGATGAACGTTTTTCAGGGCGGGTAGATGCATTTACAGGTTTTGAAACCACCTCAATTATTGGTGTGCCACTCTGTTCAGGAGATAAAGTTTTTGGCGTAATTGAGCTGATTAATAAAATTAATGGCCACCATTTCACCTCAATGGAACTTAAAATTTTAACCACTATTGCAGATTTTGCTGCGATTGCCATTGAAAAAGCATACTATAGTCGTGCTTTGCGTAAGCTGGCAAGTTGTGATTCAATGACAGGTTTATACAATCGGGGCAGTTTTGATAAATTTTTAAGTAATGAATTACTTTTAAAGGAGCGTTATGATACCCCTTTGTCGTTATTAATGCTGGATATAGATGATTTTAAATTAATTAATGATAATTTTGGACATCAGGCAGGGGATCAAGTAATTTTATCTCTGGCTAAAATTTTAAAAGCGGCTATTCGTGAAGTAGATAAGGCCTGTCGTTATGGTGGTGATGAATTTATTATTATTTTGCCTAATACCAATCAACAACAATGCGAAGTATTACGCCAACGTATAAAAGATATGATCCAATATGAAAATACGCTTAATGGCAATATACCATTTAAAGTCAGTATTGGTACGCATTTTTTAACCTCAGGGGATAAAAGTACTGAGCTGGGTTTATTAGATGCTGCCCTGTATAAAGAAAAAGCTAATAAAGAACCTCAGGATGTAGAAAATCTGGTTGCAAATCTTAATCTGGTGATAGCTGAAGAACGAGCCGAACAACGTGGTTATAAAAAGTAATCAGTCATATATATCCTAAACACCTTTTCCATCCTGTAAAAACGTCTATTAAAAAAATGAATGAGCAACAACTAGAAAACTTTTTTGGTAAACTCCGTGTAACTATCGAGAATAAAGAATTAATAAAATTAGTACTGTCTAATAAAAAGGATAAATCCGCTGATTTAAAAAATATTATGGTAAGCATCGTTAAGTTAAAAACAGGTAAACTAAAAACAGGTAAGCTAAAAACAGCTTATCGCTTAAACTTTGTTTATCGGCATAATACCAATGATATTACTAAAAATTATGATTTTATAGAGGGGCTTAATTTAATTAAACAGGCCTTAAGCAATAATTTTTATAATCTGGATATTTCTGCAAAGACAGAAAACCTCAGCCTTATATCCAGTGCAAAAGGACAAGTGCGTATAAAAACAACTAAAGCAAAACAAAACACAGAGGCCAGTTTTAATCATAACAGGATAAAAGAACGCTTAATAAAAACAGAGAATAATATTTATTTAAGAGAGCTGGGCATAATTAATAATAACTGGATTGTGCGCCATGAAAAAACCGATAAATATCGGCAAATAAACCGTTATATTGAATTATTAGCACCTTATTTAAAAGATCTGGACTTAACTGAGAATTTTCATATTGTAGATATGGGTTCGGGCAAGGGTTATTTAACTTTTACATTATATGATTATCTAACTAATAATCTATCCAAAAGAGTGAATGTAATAGGGGTAGAGTTTAGAGAAAAGCTGGTAGAGAGTTGTAATACTATTGCCCAGAAGTCAAACTTTAAATATTTAAAATTTATTAAAGGAACTATTGAAAAGGCTAAACTTGAACAAGTAGATGTATTAATTGCCTTACATGCCTGTGATACTGCCACAGATGAGGCTATTTTTCGTGGAATAACATCTAATGCATCGCTAATTGTTTGTGCCCCCTGTTGCCATAAGCAAATCAGAAAACAATTTGATGTCAGCAATGAGCTAAGCTATGTAGTTAGCCATGGCATATTAAAAGAACGGCAGGCAGAAATAATCACCGATAGCCTAAGAGCCTTAATTATGGAATTATTTGGATATAAAACCAAAGTATTTGAGTTTATATCCACAGAACATACGCCAAAAAATTTAATGATTGTGGGCAAAAAATCAGCTACTACATCCACAACCAATAGCAAAGTAGATAAAGCTGCAATCCTTAATAAAATAGCCGCTATAAAAAGTGTTTATGGGATTAAAAAACATTATTTAGAAGAGCTTCTGGATATTTAACTAAATTAACTTAAGGTTAAAAATTAATTAACAGGTATTATGCTTATGCTTAAAAGTAAGTGGGTCTTTTTTGTTCCCGTTATTATAGCCATTGTGGCTCTTATTGTTTTAAAACAGAATAAAAAGCAGCCGATTAGAACTCAGGCTAAAGAGCGGGCAACTCATGTACGTATTATTAAGGTTCCCAGTGTGGCGGTTATACCACAGGCAATAGGTTATGGCACAGTACAGCCTGCGAGCAATTGGCAAGCTATTTCTCAGGTTCAGGGCAAAGTAATATATAAAGAAATTAACCTTAAAAAGGGCAGTATTTTAGCTGCGGATAAACTCTTACTTAAAATTGACCCAACCGATTACCAAATAAGCATTGCTCAGACCCAGGCAGATATTGCTGCCATAGAAGCTCAATTATCTGAGCTGGATATTAAGAAAAAAAATACCCGCTTATCACTGGCAATTGAACAACAATCATTAAAACTAATAAAAAAGGAATTGCAGCGACAAAAACAGCTATCCAAAAAAGGTGGAATTAGCTTTTCAGATGTAGAAAAACAGGAACGTAATTATTTAGCTCAGCAACAAAGTGTACAAAATCAACACAATACTCTAAGCCTTATCCCCACCCAAAAAGCGTTATTAGATGCCCAATTATTGCGTCAGCAGGCTCAAATGAAAAGTTTACAGCGCGATTTAGCTAATACTCAGATCAGCCTGCCTTTTTCAGGGCGAATAGCAGAAGTTAATATTGAGGAGAATCAATATATTCGTGAAGGTGAACTTCTGGCTGTGGTTGATTCACTGGATAAAGCCGAAGTTGAGGTGCAATTATCCATTGTGGATATGGGTTCTATTTTACATACGGATAAAATAATATCTAAACTAGATAAATTACAATTAAACTTGCCTATTCAGGCCGAAGTTATACTGAAACTGGGTAATAATAGTCTGCGTTGGGCAGCTCGATTTGCACGTCTGAGTGATACGCTTGATCCTAAAACACGTACCGTTGGGGTTATTGTAGAGGTTGATAAACCCTATAGTAATATTCAACCAGGAACAAGGCCTCCACTGGTTAAAGGCTTATTTGTACAAGTAAAATTAACTGGGCAGCTACATGAAAATAGTATAATTGTTCCAAACTCTGCATTACATAATGCCAGCCACAATAGTGAGCAAAAAATAGTCTATTTAGTTAATAGGCAGGGGCGGCTGGAGACACGTAAAGTTAAAATAAAAATTAAGCAAGATGAATATAGTGTGGTGGATAAAAAAGTAGCCGATGTTGGTTTAGAAGAAGGTGAAAAACTTATAATCTCTGATTTGCTGCCGGCTATAGAAAATATGCTTTTAACTAGTCAGGAAGATAAATTGCTAAGCCAATATATTATCCAGCAAGCGACTAATTCTTATGATTGAATACTTCACTCGCCACCCTACAGCCGCTAATCTATTGATGTTTTTGCTAATGGTTATTGGCCTGATGGCTGTGCCAAAATTACAGCGTGAAACCTTCCCTGATTTTGCATCCAAAGAAATAGAGATTCGCATTATTTACCCGGGCGCCAGTAGTGCTGATGTGGAAGAATCTATCTGTATGCGAGTAGAAGATGCACTGGATATTGTCTCAGACATAGAAGAAGTACGCTGTATTGCTCAGGAGAATGTTGGGACTACCGTAGTTGAAATGGTTGAAGGTGGTGATATCGTGCGTTTTATGGATGATATTAAAACAGAAATTGAAGCCATTGATAATTTTCCTGATGACGTGGAATTGCCTATTATTAAAGAACTGGGGCGAACCGATAAAGTAGTTTCTATTGCTATTACCGGGCCTATGTCAAATAGTGATTTAAAGCTATATGCTGAGCAGATTAAAACCCGTTTACAGCGTTTAAGTGATATTAAACAGGTTAATGTCTTGGGCTTTTCTGAACACCAATTGCGGATTGCGGTATCAGAGCAGATGTTACGCAAATACCAACTCACAATGACCGATATCAGTGCAGTGGTCAGTCGCCAAAGTATTGATCTACCCGCAGGGAATTTAAAAACAAGGGAGCAGGAATTATTGATTCGTTTTACTGACCAACGTAGGAAAATCAGTGAATTAGAATCTTTACTTGTGGTCAGTTCTATCTCGGGAGCAGAAGTTCGTCTGGGTGATATAGCTAATATCAGTGACCGTTTTGAGCTGGAAGAAGACAAGATTCTTTTTAATGGACAACGGGCGGCAGTATTAGAAGTGATTAAAACTAAACAACAAGATACCTTAATTGTTCATCAAAAAGTGGTAGATTTTGTAGCAATAGAGCAGCAACAGGCTGCACCGGGTGTAAAGTTCAGCCTTACCGAAGACCGTTCTTCCAATGTAAAAGATCGCTTGAGCCTATTAATGAAAAATGGCATGCAGGGATTGGTTTTGGTATTTGTTGTATTATTATTATTTTTCCCTATGCGTTTTGCCTTTTGGGTAGTAATGGGCCTGCCGGCATCTTTTTTAGGTGCTTTGTTTATAATGCAATTACTGGGTTTAACTATTAATATGATTACCATGGTAGCGCTTTTAATTGCTATTGGTTTATTAATGGATGATGCAATTGTTATAGCAGAAAATATTGCCACCCATCTTCGACGTGGTAAAACGGCTTTAAATGCAGCAATTGATGGAACCAGACAGGTCTCTCCAGGTGTTTTATCTTCTTTTTTAACCACTATTTCGGTATTTACTCCGCTGGCTTTTTTATCGGGAAATATGGGGCAGGTATTACAGTTTATTCCCATGGTGTTGATTTTAGTTCTGGCAGTAAGTTTAATTGAAGCCTTTTTAATTCTGCCTCATCATCTGGCCCATGCTTTGGCTGATCATCAAAAAAATAACAATGATCTGATGACCCGTTTTCGCGATAAAATTGAGAAATACCTGGAGTATTTTCGAGAAAATATTTTGGGTAAAAGTATTAAATTAGCTATTAACTGGCCCTATTTATTTGTTGGTTTTGTAGTGGCCTTATTTATTTTTAGTCTGGCTATGCCTATTGCCGGTAAATTAAAATTTAAACCCTTTCCTGATATAGAAGGAGATGTAATTGAAGCACGACTATTATTACCTCAGGGAACTCCTTTATGGCGTACTGAAGCAGTAGTTGCTCAAATTACTGCGGCTTTAGATAAAGTGGATAAACACTTTTCTCCTATGCAAAAATTAGCAGATAAAAAATTGGTTAAAAATATTAAAATCCGTTATAACCTTAATCGAGATGCTAATGAAAGTGGAGCCCATCTGGCAACCATTATTGTAGATTTAATTACCGCTGAACAACGTAATACCAGCCTGGATGATATTATTGCTCTATGGCGTAAGCAAGTAGGTGTTCTTCCTGATATACAGTCCTTAACCTATAAAGAGCCCGTGATAGGCCCTGGTGGATTAGCACTGGAAATTCGTCTCTTTGGTGCGCAATTACAGCAGTTAAAACAGGCATCTTTGGAATTACAGAACTGGTTAAGTGATTATCAGGGAGTGATTGATTTATCTGATTCCCTACGCTCAGGTAAAATGGAATTACGTCTACGTCTTCGCCCTGGAACACTGAGTCTGGGAGTAGATGCCAGTACTATTGCAAGCCAGTTAAGAAGTGCTTTTTTTGGCAGTACTGCACAAGAGATTCAGGTAGGTAATGAGAGTTATGAAATTGATGTACGCCTGGCGGATGCAGATAAATCCAGCCTGACTGACCTGTCTAATTTTCGCATTAATACCAATGATGGAGCGCAAATTCCATTAAGTAACCTGGTGGATATTGAGCAAGGTAGAGGTTTTTCACGTATTGAACGCATTAATTCCCAACGCAGTGTGACTATTATTGGCGATATTGATCCTCGCTATGCCAACTCACAAGAAGTTATTAATCACACTCAAGCTGAATTTTTACCTGAATTACTTAAAAAATATCCAGGTATTTATGCTGCAATAGAAGGTGAGTCAAAAGATTCATCTAAAACTGGCTCATCCATGCTTCGTGGTTTTGGTCTGGGTTTGATTGGTATTTTTATTCTATTAAGCTTTCAATTTAAAAGTTATAAAGAACCCTTTGTGGTGATGTCCATTATTCCATTGGCCCTAATTGGAGTCATCTGGGGGCATATGCTTATGGGGCTTAATTTAACCATGCCTGGCATTATAGGTTTTGCCTCTCTTGCTGGAATTGTAGTGAATGATTCTATTTTATTAGTAGAGTTTATAAAGTATAAGCTAGCTGAAGGTTTGAGCATTGAAGAGGCAGCAATTAGTGCCAGTAAAGCTCGTTTTAGAGCGGTATTAATTACTTCAGTAACCACTATAGCAGGGCTTTTTCCTTTATTATTAGAAAAAAGCATGCAGGCCCAAATACTAATCCCCTTAGCTACCAGTATTATTTTTGGTTTATTTATAACTACCTTTTTAGTTTTATTGGTTGTGCCCGCTCTTTATAGCATTATTGGCAATAAAACTTAGGTTGGCAATAAAACTTAAAGTTATTATTTAGCTGGCTAACCAGATTTCGGGCTCAATAGTTATGCTTTGACTGGAATCACTTAGCCAGACCAGTCCGTCCTGAATGGTAAATTGTAAACTCATATTTCGAGATACCAGCTCCTGCATGGCTTTAACATCATCGGCTTTAATATGGTAAATAGATAAGTTTTTTAGCTTGCTTAATTGAGCCTGATTTTGTTTCCACCAGGTCTGTGATTTTTGGTTCGCATAGGTAAAAATAATCACCTGTTTGGAGCGACCAATAGATTTGCGGATCCGTTTTTCATCAATTTGTCCCAGGCTAATCCATTGTTCAATTTCACCGCTGAGATTTTTATTCCATAATTCGGGTTCATCATCCGCACACAAGCCTTTGGTAAAACATAAATGTTCACTTGCAAACAGTGCAAAGGCTAAAATTCTCACCATCATACGCTGTTCTGTTTCAGAAGGATGACAGGAAATGGTTAAATCATGGTTATTAAAATAGTTTTTATCACAATTACTAATATCCAGTTTAAGTTTGTAGATGGTTGCTTTAATTGCCATTCGTTTTTATCTCTTTTACTATTGCTGCTATGGTTGCTGCCCAATACAATCGTTTAACATTTGTTGCATTTTTTTTACCCCGAGTTTACGACAATAACTTATATTACGTTCGGGAATAAGCTCTGGATTAGAATAACTGAGTAAGGCATTTTCCAAACTTTGTTCACGAATAATATGTAACATAGGATAGGGGGAGCGGTTGGTATAATTTGCTGCATCGTCTGCCGGGCTATCAGCAAAACAATAATCGGGATGAAAACTGGCTAATTGATAAATGCCTTCATAATCCATGGAATGAAGCAATTGCTTGGCTAGATCCAGAAAATACAGATAATCATTAAAATCCTGGCAGAGCCTGGAAATAATAAACAAAGTAGTTTCTATCTGGGCATCGTTATCTAAATGTTGGCACTCAATTATCAGGTTTTCCAGTGCTTGCTCAACTTCTATGCTCTGATCAACAAAAAATCGAATCTTGTCACTATCTCGCTCTTTTTTAGCAAAAGGGCAAATATTATGCGCAATAATAACTTCATCCAGCCATTTTTTTGTTTGATTAATCATATAATTATAAATTGTATCCTGGTTAATTTTTGAGCTATAGTATAAAACATCTATTTTTAATTGTAAGTAGTCAGATAGTGGTAAAATATTACGTTTAAAACCAGATAAAAAATAAACTAAAAAATATAAGCCATGTCTAAAATATTACTATTTACCGATGCCAGTGTTAATCCTCCGTCTAAAATAGGATATGCAGCCTATCTTGCTATCCCGGATATGGCAGATTATTCAAATTATCAGCAGCTAAGCAGGCAAATAAAGTTAAAGCAATTTAATAATACCTCATCAACAAAATTAGAATTACAGGGATTGTTATGGGCTTTAAGCGAGATAAAAAGTATAACGAGTAAAATTATAGTTTATACCGATTGTCAAAATATCATTGGCTTGCAACAACGCAGAGAGTCTTTGGAAAAAAATAATTATCATACTAAAAAAGGTAAACTGATTAATAATTTTGAGCTATATCAGGCATTTTTTAAAATTATCGATTTATTAGATTGTAGTTTTATTAAAGTTCAAGGACATCAGCCATCAAAATACAAGGATCAAATGGATAAGATATTTACCCTGGTTGATAGGGCATCCAGATCTGCCCTGAAAGAATTACTCAATGATTAATTCCAGCCCTGTGGTACTTAAGATATTAGCCGCAATACTCTGGATCTGCGGGGTGATTATTCTTTATTCTAAAAGTTATACACTATTACTTGATGCACAAAAGCTTGATTCTGATCGCTTATGGATATTGTTAACCGTAGTATCAGGTTTACTTCTAGGGCTTTTAAAATCCATTTATTTAAACCTATCTGCATTAAAAACTTAAAACGAATTTATGCTCTAAAACAACCTGAAATTTGGAATTTTTATCGGCCACAATTTTATATCTTTATGTTTTTAATGGTTAATCTGGGTATATATCTCTCTCGTATCGCTCAGAGAGATTATCTATTTTTACTTGCTGTAGCTATATTAGATATTAGCATTGCTACGGCATTGCTACTGAGTAGCGGTTGTTTCTGGAATTATAAAAAAAGTTAAGGCAGAGAATATTTTAATGAAAAAGCTTTTTATTGCTTGTTTGTTGGTATTTATATCTGCCTGTACAGAGGATATGAATAAACAAGGCTATCAAATGATGGCAGAAGCAGTATATAAATTACTACAAAAAAGTGGCGCATTATTATAGCCAGTATAAAAAATGATATCTTTTATTATACTGGCTTTATGAATATAATATTATATTATAAGAACAACAGATACGGGAGCTTATTGTGCCACTAGTGTTAATTTTTATTTTATTAGTTATTTTCTCTCTTAACCTTAATGCAAGCGATCTAGGCAAAGAAAAACGTTGGGCCGATCAAGTAGTTGATGCCATTATTGATGGTGATGCAGTATGGCTAAACGATGGCAATAATGATTTTCTGGGTATTTATATGGAGGCTGAAGAAAATAAAGGCCAGTCCATTATTGTAATGCATGGTACAGGCGTTCATCCAAACTGGTCTCAGGTGGTGCAGCCACTACGAGTTGGGCTGGTAGAGCATAATTGGAATACCCTATCTATACAAATGCCTGTTTTAGCTAACGATGCAGAGCATAGTGATTATGCTCCCTTATATGATGAAGTTGCACCTCGTATTGATGCTGCGATTAACTATCTTAAGAAAAGTGGTTCACAAAATATTATTTTACTTGCTCATAGCCAGGGCTCTACTATGACCGCTTATTATCTTTCTAAATCAAAAGCAGATGTTAAGGCGTTTGTAGCAATAGGGCTTTCGGGTTTGGGAAAAGACCCTCGTATGAATGCCGCGAAATCATTAGAAAAAATTAACTTGCCCATATTGGATTTATTTGCAATAGATGATTTAGAAAGCATTCTCTCTACGTCCAAACTTCGCGCCACAGCAGCTAAAAAAGCAGCTAATAAAAATTATAGCCAAAAACAAATTGCAGGCAATCACTTTTATGATGGCCACGATGAAAATCTGTTAGCAACTATAGCAACGTGGTTAGAGCAGTTTAAATAAACTCCATGCTAAAGCGTATAAAAACCAGAAAATTTTGGGTTACATTAATTCGTGATGGGCTGTTATTAATGGCATTTTTTTATGCGGTTAATCTTTATCAAAGTAGAAATGTAACAGAGCAGATACCACAACAAATGTTTGATTTACAGGCGGTGCTAATATCGGGCGAGCCTGTAAATATAAAACAAAGTTTAAATAAGGCACCATTATTAATTTATTTTTGGGGCAGCTGGTGTCCTCTGTGTTCTTTTACCTCATCCGCTATTACTGATTTATCTAAACAATATCAGGTTTTAACTATTGCGCTGTCCTCTGGCAATCAACAACAGGTTAAAGATTATCTATTAGAAAATAATTATAATTTTCCCGTGCTTAACGATCCGGATGGTAAAATTAGCCAACTATGGGGTGTTATGGCAACCCCAAGTATTTTTATTATTAATAGCAGGGGCGAAATTAGCAGTGTAACTATTGGTGCAACCACTGCTATAGCTTTAAGATTTAAGCTTTGGTTAGCTTCTTAACTCGGTATTTTTCAGTTATTAAGTCATTTTGGCAATACGATGATCAGGTGGTAGCTAAATTATATGGCTTTAAAGATGTACATGATTATTATCAACGCTCCAGTTCAAGGCAATATTTACATAAAATATCTACATCCACCTTATTAATTCAATCCATTGATGATCCCTTTATGACCCAAAAGGTAATACCAACAGAGCAAGAATTATCTGATTCGGTAATAGTGGAGCTGGTTAACAAAGGCGGGCATGTAGGTTTTGTGAGTGGCAATAATCCTTTTAAGCCAGAATATTGGCTGGAACAACGAATTTTACAATTTTTAAATGGTGACAGAATTTGAAATGAAAATTAAAAAATATACTATCCCTGAATCCACACGGATCTATAAACCCAAAGCGCCTTTTATGGCAGAGGTTTTATCTACCATTGAATTAACCGAAGCCAATAGTAGGGGTGAGGTAAGAAATATAGTTTTAGATGTAACTGGCAGTGGTATTCTTTATGTTGAAGGGCAGTCGATAGGCATTGTCCCCCCGGGTGAAAGAGAGCCGGGAAAAGCACATAAAGCACGCTTATATTCTATTGCCTCAGCACGTACCGGAGATGATGGTACTTCTACCACGGCGACCATTTGTATTAAACGGGTATATATTGAAGATGAGGCCACAGGAGAAATATTACCGGGAGTTGCTTCTAATTATCTTTGTAATCTTAAACCAGGGGATTTAGTTCCGCTGATTGGCCCCAATGGCAGGCGGTTTTTATTACCCGAAGACGATTCAACCGATCTGATTTTAATCGCTGTAGGTACCGGAATTGCTCCCTTTCGTGCCTTTGTACGGCATATTTTTTTAGAAAAAGGTTTTTGGAATGGGCGTATACGGCTTTTTTATGGTGTTAAAAACGCCATGGAGGCCTTGTTTCTTAATACAAAAAATGATGATATTGGTCAGTATATGACTCAGCAGACTTTTGAAGCCTTTCGCGCCTTATCACGGGTGGATAAGGAGGATGCTGAAAAAGGTTATGTGCAACATAAACTGGCAGAGCATAAACAGGAAGTCTGGGAGATGATCTGTGCAGGAAATTTTGCCCTGTATATCTGTGGGTTAAAAGGCATGGAGCAGGGGGTCGATGAGGTTTTTGCAGAACTGGCCGAGCAGCAGCAGATGGACTGGCCAAGTATGAAAGCAGAGTTTATAAAAAGTGGTCAGTGGAATACTGAGGTTTATTAGATTTAATTTGTACTATTTTGAGCTTTGGATACAATTGCGGATATTTGTTCTTATGGTTTTGTTATAATCGCATTCCATAATGGCAAATATTGGTCAGCTGTTATAACGTATCGAGATAAAAATATCCGTATAATTTCAGTTAGGCGTTCAAGGAAAAATGAGGTGAAATTTTATGGAAGCTTCTGATTTTGATAAAGAGTTTGGTAATGGTAATGACGTATTTGCTAACCTTGACTTATCTCAAGCTAAACGAACTACACAAACAACCAAAAGAGTAAATGTAGACTTTCCTGAGTGGATGATAGATTCACTCGATCGTGAAGCAAAGCGTGTAGGTGTAACTAGGCAATCAATTATTAAAGTTTGGTTAGCTGAACGTATAGAAAACCTTAATCACCATCATATTAAACACGGCTAACGAATAAGGGGGCGAAGAAAAATAGAGAATTAAGGTTAATTGACAAATTAATTTTTATGTCTCATTAAATGACATAAGGATAGCTAAAATTAAATTATCACATGGGTAACTTTTAAAAATAACTCAGGTTTTTCTTATCGCTTTGATTAAGTATCTCTCTTTTATCAAAGTATAATGGTTTAAGTTCATATTTATATGATACTCTATTGCTGAATTTAGAAATAGTGTACTTAACAATAAAACAGAATGAAAAATAACTCTCTGATTTTATTTATAATAATAATTTTATCCGCTTCTCCCCAGCTCTTTTCTAAGCAGCTTGGTAAGGGGTATGATTTTAATGGTAATGGTAAAAGATCTTTTCCATGTGAGCAGCCAATATACCAGGTTGCTGATTTACCTGTAAAGATATGGCAGGGGGTAAAAGCTGCTCAGCAAGCGGCTGCTTTTGAGCTACAAAGAAAACAGCTGGACTGGCAAAATAATAATCAGCGGATCAGTGCCGCAGAGTTACAACATACTCTGCACTGGTTAGCACAGGGGGCCGCTATTGAACAAAATCTATCTGCAACCTTAATACATGGTGAGGATAGCTGTACTAATACCCATTTTACAGGGTATTTTACACCCGTTATTGAATTAAAATCTAAACCTGATGCACAATTTCATTTTCCACTTTATCGTATGCCTGAGCAGTGGCCTGAAGGTAAAAAACTCAGTCGAGCACAGATTGATATAGAAAAGGGGCTGGAAAATATGGGGCTGGAGCTGGGTTATAGTGCCAGTTTACTCGATAACTATTTTGCCCATGTGCAAGGTTCTATTCGAGCCCACTTTGTTGATACGGGCAAGCAATTAACTTTGGCCTATGGTGGAAAAAACAGTTTTTCTTATCGATCGCTTGGGCGTTATCTGGTTAAGAATAACTATATCTCGGCTAAACAAATCAGTCTTAATAGTATTCGCAAGTTTTTTGATTTAAATCCGGATAAGTTATCAAGCTTACTGAGTATTAATGATTCTTACACTTTTTTTAAAGCAGTTGAGCAGGGACCTTTTGCATCCTCTGGAGCGCAGGTAACAGCGCTTGCCACAGCTGCGGTAGATAAAAAATATATTCCGCATGGGGCGGTTTTATTAGCTGAAATCCCACAGCTTAATAAACAGGCAAGTGTTGCGGCTTATCAATGGAGATTGTTAGTAGCACAGGACAGTGGTGCAGCAATTAAAGGCCCGGGTCATATTGATATTTATATGGGAGTTGGACAGCCAGCTCAGCAAAAAGCCAGTGCTTTACATCATTATGGACGATTATATTGGTTACAGCTTAAATAGGCTGTGTTTTCAAGTACGATGAGTATAGTAATTGAAAAATTAAGCTACAATAAAAATTAACTGATTTAAAAATTTACTGATAAATAATCGACTACCTGCATAATTTTATTTTCATCCACTATGAGTAGATGTGGGCTATTGCTCAAGTTTTTTGGCTGGTGATGCAACCAGCGGTACATAGCAATGGCATTGCCATTAAATTTATTAAATAAAGCCTGATACAGCATAATAAATAAAATTGCTTGCTGGTATGCTCGGCTTCCCGGTTGTAAAACATATTGTGCAGAGCTAATAAGTCCAATATCATTACATTGTAATTGCAGTATTCTTGCCAGCTCGGCATGATACATATTTAAACAAAAACCAGCCTGAAGCACGGATTGAGTTATAGTTCGAGCAGATAAAAAGGGGCGATTGAGCTTAAATATTTCTGATGACATAAGAATTTAACAGCAATGAATGCAAATAACTTTAACAAACAACCAAGCTGGGTGCAATGGTTTGCTCAGGATGCAAATGGAGATTGGTGGGGCTTTGAAGTAGAAGCATTACAAAATCATCAGGGATGGTATGAAAATGAAGTGGGACAATACATAAAAATTTGTTCCAGTTTGCCCAATTTACAATGGCGAAAGCGTTTAATTAAACGCTGTAATAACTTAATCTAATAACTAGATATAATAACTAAATGACTAAAAAATATTTTATCTTTAGTTTGTTAATTGTTGTTAATATTGGTAATGTAAACAATTTATCAGCAACTGCATTGGCTAAAAATGATACTAAACTGCCTTTTTCCTCTGGTGAAACATTGCACTATTTACTTAGTTATAGAGGCTTATTAAGCTCTATGATCTGGGCAGATATTGCTGATGTTAAAATGCAATTTATTGCTAATAAACTCACTCCGGAGCAACAAAATGGTCACCAATTTGTTTTAAACCTAACTACTAAAAATTATACCAAAGCCGAAATAATACATCCGGTACGATATACCTACACTGCTACTATGGATGAAGCATTACATAGAACCCTGCTGGTAGAAAAGTTTGATAAAGGAGCAAGCCAGAGCCATGAGTTTCTCTGGTTAGATTGGCAAAATAAAGAAACCTTTTTATTTAAAAAACGTAAAAAACAGTTAATATCTAATGGTTTTTTTGGTACTGATGAAAAACAAGTCTGGGAAAAAGATGGTAAGCGAGGCATTCCAGATTTTTTAAGTGATTTTCCTTTGTTAGATAGCAAGCAAACGTATCTGGTGCATAAAAAAAATGGCAGTAAAATAGAAAACTCACAAATTCTAGAGCCTTTATCAATGATTTATAGGTTACGCAGTTTGGATCTGCATACAAAAAAGAATATTCAGCTTATCATCTCAGAAAAAATTCGTAATTATACTATTGAGCGTGTTGGTCTGGAACAGATTGGGTCTATAGGGAAAAAATATCAGGCAATTAAATACAAAGTTTTACGGGTAGGAAAGCAAGATAAAATTTTTTATATCTGGCTGAGTAATGATAAATTAAAAATTCCATTACGTTTTGCAGTGGATGCACCCTTAGGTAAATTGCAAATTCAACTGGTTAAAATTACCGCAGCAGAAACTTTAGCATTATAAATATTTTGAGGTATTAGTGTAGTATGAAGAAGCTTAAAAATGAAAAAGAGTTATTAAAAAAAGCCATTGTTGATGGCGTTAAATATGCTGAAAATCGAGGTGTTGTTGAATTTGAGGCAACCGATTCAGCACATGAAAAAATTGAATATATTTATCGTTTATTAGTCCACGATAAAATCATACAGCCTATTCCAGAAGATCAGATCACACAGAAATCAATGATGCATAAATTAGCTATCTGGGCATCAAAGAATAAATAAATTTCCTTGCTTGTCCAGTTGGTAGCTATCAAAATCGTTTGCGAGATATAAATTGCCAGAGTAATACTGCAAGGCTTCATTTTTAATATCATTAATTGATGGGGATTTATTACTCATTGTGTAACGCCCGCTAAAGTGTGTTAATACCAGGTTTTTTAATTGTATTTGTTGAGCAAATTGAGCAATCTGCCTGGCACTAGTATGCTGTGCTATCGGGCCAACCTTTTTTAAGGTTTTTTCTGTAAAAGTTGCTTCGTGTACAATAACATCTGCTTTGGGAGTTATTGTTTTGAGTAATTCGGGGCTATCATTATCACCACAAATTACAATAGAACGGGCTTTTCTGCGAGGCTGTAAGAATGTGTCGCTGTTTATGGTTTGACCATTTTCAAGTATTACATTTTCTCCCTGTTGTAATTTTCCCCAGCTTGGCCCAGGTAAAATCCCTGCTGCGATTAGTTTTGTAGTATCTATATTGCTTTGAATATTCTTCTCAGTAAAGGTAAAAGCAAAACTGGGAACACGGTGTGATAATTCTGTGATACTGATATTAAAATCACAATCACAAAAGTGGTTAGATAATGTTTCAATTGCAATAAAATTAATTTTAAAGCTTAGGTCCAGTTGCAGTGTTTTTTGTATATTATCAAGAAATAATTTAACCTGAATCGGGGCAATCAGGTTTAAAGGTTCTTTGCGCCCATTCATAGAAGCTGAAGCTAGTAAACCAGGTAAACCAAAACAGTGATCCCCATGAATATGGCTGATACAGATAGTTTTAAGTCGTAGTAAGGATAACTTGGTTTTTAAAATCTGCTGCTGAGTTCCTTCACCACAGTCAATCAAACTCCAGTTTTTGCTGTTTTTTATTTTTATAGCCGTAGCGGATAGGTTTCGCGCCCTGGTAGGGGCTCCTGATGATGTTCCTAAAAAGATAAGTTCCATATTTTTTCCGTTATGTCACTTAATTATCGAATCTGTCTCAATAAAACCCAGATATAGGTAAATAAGTGCTTAATAATATTTTTATTAATGTATGATATTTAGTAATATATGTACAAGTTAATAACAGTTTGAAGTCATAGCAACAACTTAAACTAATTTTATATGTTATCCAAACCCCAGAGAAATAATAAAGCCTTATTACATTAATGCGTTAAAAAGCAGACTGGGTGGAGATGAAAATCTCCTTTATAGTATGCGTGTATTGTTCAATTTTTTTATAAAAAATTAATAGAATTAGCTGCTTATACAGAGTATAAACTATGAAACAGCTTGAAAATTTAGGTTATAGCGATTGGTTTCAATCGCGAGTTAATACAGAAATGGCCGCTATCCATGATATTGTACGGGTGGTCTCTGTTCATAAAGATAGTTATATGGTTACTAAGGGAAAGGCGGAGGTTTTTGCTGAGCTATCTGGTAATCTATTCTATTCTGCTCTTTCTGCTGCGGATCTGCCAACTACTGGAGATTGGGTATATGCCAATTTATATGATGATGATACGCATGCCATAATCCATGGGGTGTTTGCTAGAAAAACGCTATTGCAGAGGAAAACTGCTGGCAAAGTAGTGGACTATCAGTTAATTGCTGCAAATATTGATATTGCTTTTATTATCCAGTCGGTAGATTACAATTTTAATCTAAGACGATTGGAGCGCTATCTTGTTATGGTAAATGATAGTGGCATTACTCCTGTTATTCTTCTTAGCAAATGTGATTTACTTTCTCCACAAGCGGTTGATGATATACAGCAGAGTATTTTAGATATTGCTGCGGATATAAAGATTCTGGCATTTAGTAATCTGAGCGGGGAAAATATAAATTCTATTAAAAAACTGCTCCTTAATGCACATACGTACTGCTTGTTAGGTTCATCTGGTGTGGGAAAAACCAGCTTGTTAAATAGTATCTTAGGTGATGAGTATTATGAAACACAATCGGTAAGTAAAAAAGAAAATAAAGGCCGGCATACTACTACTAGTCGAGAGCTTATAAAAACGGATAATGGCGCAATGTTAATCGATACACCAGGAATGAGAGAACTTGGTAATATGTCGGTGGATGCTGGTATTGATGAAACATTTTCAGAAATTGTAGAGCTATCACAGCAATGTAAATTTGCTAATTGCTCGCATACTAATGAAAAAGGCTGTGCAATTTTGGCTGCTATAAATAAAAGTGAGCTATCAGAAAAGCATTATAATAATTATCTTAAAATGAAAAAAGAATCGGCTTTTTATGAAATGTCATACTCTGAAAAAAGGAAAAAAGATAAGGATTTTGGGAAAATGATTAAATCAGCCACTAAATATAATAAAAGAAAATAAGTCTGATATTTAGTTGGTAATAACTTGATTTAAAGCACCAAAAAAAATTCTTATGAAAGGTTGAGTATGGGATGCAATTGTGCGTACTTGTTCTTATAATTTTCACAAGCAAATCCCAATGTAATTATTAATTATTAGCCTTGTAAATGAGATTTTTGATAAGGCATAATTTCTTGCTTATGCTCCGAAAATCAATTAATACTTTAGAAATTTTATATTTTGTAAAAGTATTTATCCCTGTTGACAAACAAGCACCCACAACTGCTTGGTATCGGATGTGTCTTAATATTTTAAAATATAAAATATAAAATATAATCAAAAGAACAGGTTTAATTAATTTTAACTTTTAAGGAATAAGATTTCTTCTTTTATTGTCTGAATTTCTTGGGGTATTATATTATTTTATATCAGATGCAAAAATTGAATCTAATAAACTGCACCATATACTTACAAATGCAGTTAATAAATCATTTAATCGAATTTCTGTAGATACGGATACATCAACCAGTGATACTGTTGTCAGCTTGTGTAATGGGCTTGCAGGGCAAGTTGACATTAATGCATTTGAAGAAATATTAACAGAAATGGCCGTTTTCTTAGCTAAAGAAATAGCCCGAGATGGAGAAGGGGCTACTAAGTTAATTGAGCTGATAGTTTCTGGAGCCCAAACAAAAGAGCAAGCACTTCTGACCGCAAAATCGGTTATAAATTCGCCTTTAGTAAAAACGGCAATTTATGGAAGCGATCCAAATTGGGGACGTTTTGTTATGGCAATAGGAAAAGTGTTTCAATATTCTGTTGATATTTCAGAATTAAAAATATATTTTGGAAAAGGCAGTAATCGACTGGGAATAGATTTACAGATGTTTGACCAAAATCGGGTTCCTTTGAAAGAAATTTCTGAGCTACTGAGTAATAAAGAAGTCTATATTGAAATTGTGCTTGGAAAAGGGGCTTACTCTGAAAAAGTCTGGGGCTGTGATTTGACTGAAGAATATATCAAAATAAATGCGCATTACACGACCTAAATATAGGCTTTGTATTCACTGTATATTTTAAGGCTACTTATTGAGATGTTAAATGGCAATACCTATAAAGCAGTTTAAAAAAATTGAGCAATTGGAATTAGGGCTTGCTGATCCATCGGCTCGAAAAAATATTGCTCGAATCATTGATTTAATATCCGATGAATTTGAAGAGTTTAGCAGCTCAGGTACAGTTATTCGAAAGCAGGATGTTTTAGCCTGGCTTAAAACACCCGATCCGGTTCAATATGAACTATCTGATTTTAAATTCAAAGAGTTGAGTGAAGACTGTATTCTTGTTACATACACCTCACTTATTTCGGGAAAAAAAGCATTTCGTAGCTCAATATGGGTAAATGAAAATGCAAGCTGGAAAATGTTGCATCATCAAGCAACTACAGTTCTGCCAAACGGAAGTTAACAAAGGCAAGTAGCAACATGTTTTGCTATTGCCCCAATTGAGGATAGGAAAAGTAATGGAGACTCTGGTTAAAGCAGGAGGCATCTATAATATTTTATGTAGCAAGAATCGGGTCGAGTTTTGTTGTGAAAGCTCTTAGAATATGGGTCTTTGGTCGTTAAACAGCATGGTTTTTTGCTCAAACGTCCACAATTAAAATGTAGATAATAAATGACTGCTAATGAACAGATAAACTATGGGCGAATTGAAGTAGCAATCGACTATATTAAATTGCACTTTAAAAGCCAGCCTTGCTTAGATGAAATAGCTGGGGTAGTAGGTTTAAGTACTTTTCATTTTCAGCGATTATTCACAGCCTGGGCAGGTGTTAGCCCTAAAAAATTTATGCAATACCTGAGCATTGAATACGCTAAGCAGCTGTTAAAAGAGAGCCAATCTACACTGCTTGATACCGCTTATGAAACGGGGTTATCTGGCACAGGCCGCTTGCATGATTTATTTGTAAATATTGAAGGAATGACTCCTGGAGAGTTTAAAAAAGGTGGAGAAAATCTGCATATAAATTATTGTTTTGCAGCAAGCCCATTTGGGCAGCTTATTGTGGCATCGACTAGCAAAGGCGTATGCCATATGTTTTTTGAAGAAAATAAACAGCTGGCATTGTCTGATCTACGTTCTCGTTTCCCAAATGCACAATATCACCCGCGTGTTGATAAGTTCCAACAAAATGCTCTTTGCATTTTTCAAAAAGACTGGCAGCAATTGAAACAAATAAAATTGCATCTAAATGCTACGCCTTTTCAGTTAAAAGTGTGGCAGAGCTTGTTAAAAATTCCATTTGGAAAACTATCTACCTATAAAGCGATTGCTAAAAATATTGGTCAACCCAAAGCGGCCAGGGCAGTTGGGACAGCTATGGGCAACAATCCCGTGGCATTTCTTATACCCTGCCATAGAGTAATACAAGCCAGTGGAAAGAGCGGTGGTTATATGTGGGGGAATACTCGAAAATCAGTTATTATAGGCTGGGAAGCATCAAGAGAATAATCAATGTGTTCTATTGATGATCTTTACTTCATTTTAAACTGCTCAAGTGTTCTTATCTAAATAAGATAATATTCTTCCCCCAGCTTTTTTATCTTTTGTGACGGTTTTGTGAATATTTTCTGCCATACTGAATGAATTAGCATTTTTATCTCTATATACAGAATACAGAATACAG
>JASFYQ010000087.1:0-12212 GCA_045047105.1 Pseudomonadota bacterium
AGCACCTGCAGCAAAAGCAACAACAGCAAAAGCAACAACATAACAATTCTAGCGATAATATTGTAGTGGCCAGTGATGCTCGAATGAATGAAGTTTATCTGGCATGTTATCAGCAGAGAGATGGTTTTGTAAGATTGGTTGGTGAAGAAAAATTAGTTGCACCTGAGTTAATCGGGCAAAATATCCAATCTTTTTGTAGCCAAAACCCTCAATGGATAGCATTAGGAAGTGGCTGGAATGAGTATCAACAAAGTTTAGTAGGGCAGTTAGATGATTTTCCTTATACAGAATTAATTGTTGATTGTTTACCACATGCACAAGATATTGCTTTTCTTGCGATGGATAAATTAGCTAAAAATCAATTTGGAGATGCACAAACAGCATTACCAGTATACTTGCGTAATAATGTGGCGAAGAAATCGAGTCAACAGAAAAAATTATCACAACAATAAAAATACCTCCTGCAATAGCAGCAATATAACTCATAACACAACAATTTAAATACAGTGATGACACTAAGCACAATTCAATTATTTGCCATCTGGGTTTTACCCATTGTTTTTGCTATTACCGTGCATGAATCCGCACATGGCTATGCTGCTTATTATTTTGGCGACAATACGGCTAAGTCGCAGGGACGACTGAGCTTAAATCCCCTCAGACATATTGATTGGGTGGGCACGGTATTAGTTCCTGCAATGATGATTCTGTTTACAGGTTTTGCATTTGGTTGGGCTAAACCCGTTCCTATTGACTATAGAAATTTAAAAAATCCTAAAAAAGATATGATCTGGATTGCTATTGCCGGGCCCTTAAGTAATTTATTTATGGGAATATTTTGGGCTATTGTTTTACGCTTGGCTCTTTTATCAAATTTTGAGCACGAAGCAATTTTATTTGTAATTTTTACTGCTGTTGCAGGAATTATGATCAATACCATTCTTTTGGTATTAAATCTTTTACCCCTTCCGCCTCTGGATGGATCCAGAGTCTTAAGTGGTTTATTACCTACGCGTTTAGCTATTGCATATAACAAATTAGAGCCATATGGATTTTTTATTATTATTGGCTTAATGATTTTGGGATTGTTAGGTATAATACTCAACCCTTTTATTAATCTGGTTTTATCTTTTTTAGCTGACGTTTCAGGAGTTTCTCCTGGATTGTTATCTGGTTTCTTACAAACCATACGTTAATATTGGCTTTGTTATAGGCTATTCAGGTTAAATCGTGAATTCTTTGTAATTGTTTTTTTGGAGATTATTTTGTCAGTTTCAATTCATCAGCAACGTGTTTTATCGGGCATGAGACCCACTGGTTTATTACATCTTGGTCATTATCATGGTGTTTTAAAAAATTGGATTGAGCTACAACACAAATACAAATGTTTATTTTTTGTTGCAGACTGGCATGCTTTAACTACGCACTATGCTGAGTCCTCAAATATTGAGCAAGATTCATGGGAAATGGTTATTGACTGGTTAGCAGCGGGGATTAATCCGAGTTCAGCCAGTATCTTTTTTCAGTCGCAGGTTCCAGAACATGCAGAGTTGCACTTATTATTATCTATGATTACCCCTCTAGGCTGGTTAGAACGTGTACCATCCTTTAAAGACCAGCAGCTTAAACTTAAAGGTAAAGATTTAGCAACCTATGGATTTTTAGGCTATCCCTTATTACAAAGTGCCGATATTTTAATCTATCGCGCAGGCATGGTTCCAGTGGGTGAAGATCAGGTTGCACATATTGAGCTAACCCGTGAAGTTGCCCGTCGTTTTAATCATATTTATGGCAGAGAGCCGGGTTTTGAAGAAAATGCTGAGGCTGCTATTAAAAAAATGGGTAAGAAACAAGGTAAGCTTTACCAGCAATTAAAGAAGCGTTTTCAAGAGCAGGGAGATCACGAAGCACTGGAAACTGCTAAATCACTATTAGCCGATCAACAAAATATTACTAAAATCGATCGTGAGCGTTTGTTTGGTTATCTGGAAGGGTCTGGAAAAATAATCCTGCCTGAGCCCGAATCCTTATTAACTAAAGCATCAAAAATGCCGGGTTTAGATGGGCAAAAAATGTCTAAATCTTATGGTAATACCATTTCTTTACGTGATACAGCAGAAGAAATTGATCTAAACGTGCGCAAAATGCCAACAGATCCAGCCCGAATTAGACTTACAGATGCAGGCGATCCAAATAAATGCCCTGTTTGGCAGTTTCATTTAATTTACTCTGATGATGATGTTAAAAACTGGGTTAAAGAAGGTTGTACTCATGCTAAAATAGGTTGTTTGGACTGTAAACAGCCTATAATTGAGTCAATAAAAAATGAATTAAAGCCAATCCAGCAACGAGCCGTGGAGTTTTCTGAAAATCGTTCTCTGGTTAGAAATATAGTTGCTGAGGGAAGGGAGTCTGCTAGTAGTATGGCAAGGGAAACCATAAAAGAAGTAAGACAAGCGATAGGAATTAATTATAAATAATTCCAGTGACAATTTGAGTAATAGCCCTTTGCAACAGGAATTGCCCTTAGCAATTGTTGAAGGGACACCTATTACTCAATTGCCTACGGACTTATATATTCCACCCGAAGCATTAGAAGTCTTTTTAGAAGCATTTGAAGGGCCTTTAGATTTATTATTATACTTAATCAAAAAGCAAAATATTAATATTTTAAATATTCCTATTGCAAAAATCACTTTACAATACGTTAAGTACGTAGAGAAAATGCATGAGATTAAATTTGAATTAGCTGCTGAATACTTGGTTATGGCTGCAATGTTAGCTGAAATTAAATCCAGAATGTTATTACCAAAAATTGCCAATGATGAAGAAGATGAGCTGGATCCCAGGGCAGAACTGGTAAGACGCTTACAAGAATATGAGCAGCTTAAACAAGCGGCTGAAGATTTAGATCAGTTGCCTCGTCTTGAGCGAGATATCTTTACCGTAGATTTGGAATTTGACTATAGCATTCAGGCAAAACAACCTGATGTAGAAATGTCAGATTTATTAGCAGCGTTAAAAGATGTGATGTCCAGAGCAGATAAATTTACTCATCACCAGATAGAAAAAGATGCTTTATCTGTGCGAGAAAGAATGAGCCTGATAATGTCTAAAATAACAGAAAATAGAGATAATAATAAAAAATTTACGAGTTTTACCAGCCTGTTTAGCTTCGAAGAAGGAAAAAGTGGAGTAGTGGTTACGTTTTTAGCTATACTGGAACTAAGCAAGCAAAATTTGTTGGAAATTGTTCAGAATGAATCCTATGGTTTAATCCATGTTACGGCAAACTAATGAAAGATAAAGAACTTATTTGCATTATGGAAGCCATAATTATGGCTTCGAGCAAGCCTATAAATGTAGATAAACTATTCGTTTTGCTTAATAGTATGGATATAATTGAGAAGGGTAATTTAATTGAAATTCCATCAAAAGATAAATTATTATCCTTATTAGACAAAATTAGTACATCGTATAAAAATAAAGGTATTGAGTTAAAACTGGTTGCTTCGGGTTATCGTTTTCAGGTTAAAAGCAAGTACGCACACTGGGTGAGCAAACTATGGGAAGAAAAACCACAGAAATACTCCCGGGCTTTATTAGAGACTCTGGCTTTAATTGCCTATAGACAACCCATTACCCGTGGAGATATTGAAAATGTTCGGGGTGTAAGTGTTAGTAGCCAGATTATTCGCACCTTATTAGACCGTGAATGGGTACGCGTAATTGGCCATAGAGATGTGCCAGGTAAACCCGCTATGTATGCAACTACTAAGCAGTTTTTAGATTATTTTTCCATAAAAAAACTGGATGAATTACCGCCTTTGTCACAGCTGATGGATATAGATAAAATTGATCCAGAATTAGATTTTGGTTTGCAAGTTGATTCAGCTAAACCACAAGACTTTGCGATATAAGTTTATAAAATTTTATATCGAGTCAAAACAAGTTATATAAAGAGAATATTATGTCAGAAAAACCGCAAAATAAATCAACAATAAAAACTTCAGAAGAAGAAAAAACTTTGTCTGAAGTTGTTCAGCCAAGCTCTGAAAAAATACAAAAAGTACTAGCCAGAACAGGCTTTGCATCCAGAAGGGAAGCAGAGCGTTGGATAATTGCTGGCAGAATTATGGTTGATGGCAAGGTCGCCAGTATTGGCGATAGAATTTCAGCTGAGAATCGAGTTTTTTTAGACAATAAACCTTTATTTTTAGCTTGGGAAACCCATGATAAACGGGTTATTGCCTATTATAAACCCGAAGGTGAAATTTGTTCTCGTGCAGATCCTGAGCACAAAAATACTATTTTTGATAAGCTGCCGCGATTAAAAATTGGTCGCTGGATTGCAGCTGGTCGCTTAGATATTAATACCACTGGGCTGATTTTGTTGTCAAATGATGGCGATTTAATTAATCGCCTAATGCATCCATCACATGAAATTGAACGCGAATATGCCGTGCGTATATTAGGTGAGGTGACCGATGAGCAACTTGAGCAATTAAAAGAAGGGGTCTTATTAGACGATGGCATGGCCAAGTTCGAACGCATTCGCTTTGTTGGAGGTGAAGGGGCTAATCGTTGGTATCATGTGGTTTTAAAAGAAGGCCGTAATCGTGAAGTAAGACGTATGTGGGAATTCTTTGGTATTCGTGTGAGCCGTTTATCACGAGTTAGATTTGGTAACGTGCACCTGCGTCGTGGACAAAAACAGGGGCGTTATGAAGATCTGGAATTATCAGAATTAAAAGAACTTTATGCAAGTGTGGGCTTAGAATACACCGAAAATAAAGTGAAGGGTGCAGAACGCTATAATCCTTATGGTAAAAATAGAACCCGTAATACCAAAATTGGCAGCCAGAAACGCTTATTGCCAGAGCGGATACGCAAAAAACGTCGCAAGTAGTTAGTGTTTTTTAATTTAAATATCATAGACTTATAATTATGCTTAAATTTGGTTTTCTTATTTTTTCATGTTTTTTCTTAACTGGGATAGCTTTGCCTGTTTTTTCCAGCCCTGCTTTATCACTTGAGGGTAATAGAATTCAGGGGGGATTATTAATAGGCAAAACTCAGCCTGGAGCTAAAGTTACTTTTCAGGGTAAAAGCAAAAAAGTTTCTAAACAAGGAATTTTTTTAATAGGTTTTCACCGTGATGAACCCTTGTCATCTAAATTAAAAATTATTTTTAGTGATGGTAGCAAATTAGAAAAAACAATTAACATTCGTGAACGGGAGTATCGAGTTCAGCGCATTAATGGGCTTCCTCCTTCTAAGGTTTCTCCTCGTGGTGCTGAAACGATTAAACGTATTAATAAAGAGACTGCATTAATTAAAAAAGCCAGGAAACGAAATGATTCACGTCTGGATTTTACTGAGCAGTTTATCTGGCCATCAACAGGGCCTATCTCTGGTGTGTATGGCAGTCAACGTATTTTAAATGGCCAGGCTCGCAGGCCACATTATGGTATTGATATAGCCCGTCCTACGGGAACCGCTGTTGTCGCTCCAGCATCGGGAATTATTACACTCGCTCATAAGGATATGTTTTTTTCAGGTGGAACTATTATGCTAGACCATGGTTTTGGTCTATCGTCTTCTTTTTTGCACTTATCTAAATTGCATGTAAAAGTCGGAGATATTGTTAAACAGGGGCAATTAATTGCAGAAATTGGAGCAACGGGTCGAGTAACGGGGGCGCATTTAGATTGGCGAATGAACTTATTTAATAAGCGTATAGATCCTGAGTTATTAGTTCCAGCTATGCCATCTGCTAAAACTCAAGCTACCAAAAAACAGCTTCTAAAATAAATTAATAAGCTATTAATTGAGAAATATTTAATTGAGAAATATTTAATTGAAAAAATTTAACTTACATGTTATTTTCGGATTAACACTTTTTATACAAAGTCTGCTAGTACAAGCAAAAACACAAGTTTTTGTATCTATTCTACCTCAGCAATTTTTTGTGCAATATCTGGCGGATGATTTTTTAGAAGTAAAAGTTTTGGTAAAACCCTGGCAGTCCCCAGAAACTTTTGATCCAAGCCCTAGACAAATGGCTATGTTATCAGAATCAAAATTATATTTTACTTTAGGGCTGGGATTTGAGCAGCGAATTATTAAACGCATTATAGCAAATAACAAACAACTACAGGTTATTGCTACTGAAACGGGTATAACTAAAATTGCAAACGATCCGCATATTTGGTTAGATCCTCAATTAGTTCAGTTACAGGTGAAAAATATTTATATGGCCTTATTAATGTATTACCCCAATTTTAAAGAAAAATTGCAGCACCGTTATCAGCAATTACAAAATCAAATTAAGTTATTAGATAACTCTTTACTGAGTCTTTTTGAACAAGCCAAGAGTAACAATGCTAAATTTGTAATTTTTCATCCTGCATTAAATTATTTTTCCAGGCGGTACCAATTAAATCAAATTGCAATTGAGAAAAATGGCAAACATAGTTCGGCTAAATATCTGGCTAAATTAATGTCCCATTTAAAGTCGCAATCGGTTAAATATATTCTGGTTGAAAAACAATTTAGCAAAAAAGAAGCCCAGACCATTGCCAGAGTATTAAACGCACAATTATTAGAATTTGATCCATTGGCATATTCATGGTTTAATAATATGCAACGAATAAGCAAGCAAGTACAACTTGCTCTTTTTTAATTATTGCTGATGACTACTATTTTAGAACTAGAAGATATTACTTTTGCCTATGAGCAGTTTCCTGTTTTGGAAAATATTAGCTTACAGATGCAAGAGGGTGACTTTGCTGCTTTAATTGGCCCCAATGGGGGAGGTAAAACCACTCTTATTAAAATTATTCTGGGCTTATTAAATGCAAATAGTGGTTCAATAAAACTATTTGGTCAGTCCGCATCGGCCAGTAGAAAATATTTATCTTATGTACCCCAGTATGCTAATTTTAGAGCAGACTTTCCTATTTCTGTTAGAGATACGGTGATTCAGGGATGCTTAGAAAGCTGTATACATAACGCCAAAGATCCATCTAGTTGGTTAGGCTTGTATCGCAAGGCTGACTATAAACGAGCAGAACAAGCGATGCTTGAAACCTATACCTGGGATTATCGAGATCAAGCGATTGCTACTTTATCCGGTGGTCAATTACAACGGGTAATGGTTGCCCGTGCATTAGCTGGAAATCCAAAATTATTAATTTTAGATGAACCCACTGCAAATATTGACGAGCGTTCAGAAAAGGATATTTTTGACTTATTTAAAGAATTAAATGCTCGTATGAGTATTATAGTTATTTCACATGATATTGGGTTTGTATCTTCTTATGTTAATCAGGTTTTTTGCTTAAATAAAACCCTGGTTTGCCATCAGTCCGATGTAGTGGATAGTGATTCTATTCATAACTTATATGGTGAGCATATTAGCTCTGTACATCACCATTCACAACATTGTTCACATAAATAATGATTGATTTTTTATACTCTTTATTTGAATACGAATTTTTACAAAATGCACTATTAGCAGGTATTTTAGCCAGTATTAGCTGTGGTCTTACAGGGCCTTTTGTGGTGGTAAATCGGATCAGTTATTTGGCTGGTGGTATTGCACATGCCGTATTAGGAGGTATGGGGGCTGCGATTTATTTTCAAATTGATCCTATTATCGGAGCATTAGTTTCTGCTCTGCTTTCGGCTTTGTTAATCTCATATATTAAGCTTAAGTTTGAACAACAGGAAGATACGGTTATTGGAGCCTTATGGTCAGTGGGAATGGCTACGGGTATTATCTTTATCTCACAGACCCCAGGATACAATAGTGAATTATTATCGTATTTATTTGGTAATATTTTAATGGTTTCTGAGGCACAGCTACAAATGATGTTTATTTTAGATGTCTTGCTAGTGCTTATTATTACTTTATTTTATAAATATTTTGTAGCTATTTCTTTTGATCGTGAATTTGCTAAAACACTTGGTATTCCGGTTAACTTTTTTTATACCTTATTATTATGCCTGGTTGCGCTGACTGTGGTTATTCTTATTCAAGTAGTGGGGCTGATTTTGGTTATTGCTTTACTGACACTGCCAGCGGCGATTGCCAGCCATTATTCCTTTTCAATTATTAGAATTATGATGTTCGCAATTATTGGTGGTTTTATATTTACCAGTAGCGGCTTAATGGTTTCTTATCAGGCGGATTTTCCCGCTGGTTCAGTAATAATTGTTATTGCCGGCACTACTTTTTTAATCTCTACCTTTATGAAAGGCTTTATTTTATCTTGGGTAAGAAAGATAAAAAACTCAGGGTAAATTATGCCATTAATTGAAGAAATTGTAAAAAATAAAGAGCAGATCCAGCAATGGCGGCATCAATTACATGCGATACCAGAAATTGCCTTTCTAGAGCATAAGACGGCACACTATATTGAGCAAAAACTGAGCAGTTTTGGTTTAAAGGTACATGAGCGATTGGCTGGCACTGGAGTCATTGCTTCTTTAACAGCGGGAAAGGCTAATAAAGCCATTGCTCTGCGGGCAGATATAGATGCCTTGCCTATTGCTGAGCAGAATAGTTGTGATTACAAGTCGACCCATCAGGGGCAAATGCATGCCTGTGGACATGATGGACATAGTAGTATGTTATTAGGCGCTGCTCACTATTTATCCTTACACACAGATTTTAATGGTACAGTCTATTTTGTATTTCAGCCTGCGGAAGAAAACGAAGGTGGTGGAAGAAAGTTTGTTGAAGAAGGTTTTTTCCAAAAATTTCCAGTAGATGCTATTTATGGTATGCATAACTGGCCTGGTTTAGATGTGGGAAAATTTGCAATTCGCAGCGGTGCAGTTATGGCTGCATACGATGTATTTGATATTGTGATTACTGGTAGAGGGGGGCATGCCGCAGCTCCTCATCTGAGTATTGATCCTATTGTTATTGCTGCTTCGGTAATAACTGCCTTGCAACAAATTAGTAGTCGAGCGGTTAATCCTCTTGATGCAGCGGTTTTATCTATTACTAAAATAAGGGCGGGGGATAGTTATAATGTGATCCCTGAAGCGGCCTGTTTATCGGGTACCATTAGAACATTTGATTCATCATTACAGCAACAAATTAGCCAGCAGTTAGAGCAAATAGTTAATTCAGTCTGTGAGGCATTTGGTGCAAGTGCAACTATTGATTATCAAAAGCGTTATCCTGCTACAATTAATAATGAAGCCGAGACAGAAAATGCTATTTTGGCAGCAAAGGAAGTAGTGGGCAATGAAAATATTCTGCGTGATGCACCACCGAGTATGGGCTCAGAGGATTTTTCCTTTTTGCTAAATGAATCAAAAGGCTGTTATGTTTCCATTGGTAATGGTAAGAGTGCATCACTGCACAATGATCATTATGATTTTAATGATGAGATATTAGCTATTGGAGCCAGCTATTGGGCTAGATTAACCCAAATGCAGCTGAAATAATTTTTAATTTGCGGTTGCCAGCTGAATGTTTATTTTAAGTAATGCTGACTCATCAAATGGGGAACTGGCTGCTACCGAACTCATATAACCCTGAGATGCAAGAGATCCAACGGGTTCCATTGCCTGTACATCTGCATCAGAATAATAGCTGCCATCAATCAGATAGGCATCAACAATAGTTCCACTGACAGGGGCACTCCAACGGTGGTAGTTAAACTGGCTCAAATATGCCTGGTATACTGAGCCACCTACAAAAAGTTCTGACCACTGGTTTTTGTCAGCGGTAAAGATATCCTGTAGTGAATAGGGCTGAGATTTAATCCAGAATTGATCCTGAAGTTGTACATTTTTCTGGATATTATAAGGCGTTGCCTCACAGGTGTTTACAATAACTTTATTATCACCAGCTCTTGCTACAGATCTTTTACCGGGTTTGATTACGAGTAAAAAAATCATTCCATGAGCTATAACCCCAGTAGGGAAGTGAGGGGGTGCAAATAAATTCTGACATATCCATTTATGCTAATGCGTCTGGGCAGAACCAGCCGCTGGGAGCTATTTCATTTAAGTAATCCCGTGAATCCAGGCGATTAAGAAATTGGCACCAGTCATTCAGAACCTGTTTGAGTTGTTGATTGAATGCTTCATCCCGAAATAGTGCCAGTCCTGGTGTCATACGTAAAGGCCATTGTAAAATGGCATAGAGTGGAACGCCTACTGAATAGGTTTTATCAAATTTAATTGCTGATCTAGAGTTTGCCTCAATGGCTATTTATAATTTTTTCTCCACTTTCTACCTGATTACGCCCATTTTCTTTGACATAAAGCAATGCCATATCTGCACGTTTTATCATTGTGTCAATTTTATCTCCTGCTTTATAAGTACTGGTACCAAAGCTGGAAGTATTTTTACCAATGGATGAAAATTTGTGCATTATTATCTGTTGTCTAAGATGTTTAGCAAGTTTAATTACGCCTGTCTGCTCTGTTTCTGGACAAATAATCAGAAATTCATCCCCTCCCCAGCGCCCAACATAATCAGACTCTCGTACGTAACAGCACAATATATTAGCAAATTCGATTAATATATTATCACCCACATCATGACCATAGGAATCATTGACTTGTTTAAATTTATCTATATCAAGAAGGATTATAGAAAATGGAACCTTATAACGAGTAGAGCGAGAAATTTCTTGTTCAAAAAGTTCATCAAGCCTTAATCTATTGTTTAGACCCGTTAGCCAGTCAGTTCTTGAAATACGGGTGAGTTCGCTATTTTTTTCAGCTAATTCCTTAGTTCTTTCCTCAACGCGTTGTTCCAGATTTTCGCGATAAATAGCTAATTCTTGGTCACGTTGTTGAATATGTTCCAGCATGTTATTAAAGCCGTCGACTAGTGAACCAAGCTCATCATTACTCAAACGCTCAGCACGTTGGCTAAAGTCCTGGTGGTTGGTAACTGCTATCATTGTTGCAAGTAGATGGTTAATTGGTTTAGAAATAATTTTTTGCAAGCGACTAGAAATTAAAACAGCCAGAACCATGGAGATAAAAAGCACTCCTAAAGTAATTAGACCTTGATTTATAATGGTTTTTCTAACGCGACTCATATCACCTTCAATAAGAATGCTGCCAACAGCTTCATTTTGTAAGATAATTGTTTCTTTGACTATAAGTCGTTTATTAAACAGATTGTTATTATTTCTATTATACTTTTGAAGTAATGGCGATTGGTATTGAGCAAATATTTCACCATTGATTTTAATCAGCTGTGCTCGTAGTACATCTTTTTGAGTTACCAGGGTATTAAGTACTTCTTCAGCAGCTTGTTGGTCAAGAAAAGTAATTGCGGCTCGGCTATTGGCACCTATTACATTTGCTAGTGCACGTAATCGAGTTTCAGATTCGTGCTTGGCAGAAACAACTTCCATTATCATCATCATTAACAAGCTGAGAATAAGAACAGTCCCCACTGTGGCAAGAATAATAAACTGGAGTTTTTGCCGTATTGATGTTGATTGGCGTCGATTCATGGTTTGTTATCCCATTTTACTTTACTTGCCAGCTTAAGTAATCTTGAACTGATTTCTAAACCATTAATATGAGCAGCATCCAGATTAATATCAAAACCTATACGGTTATCTTTATGGATAAGCTCAATAATACCTCCCGCTTGCATAAAACCAGATAATTCACTAATAGTGAGTACTGCTTTTTTGCGGGTGATGCTATCAATATTACGGTATCGGCCTCTCTCTGATGAGGCAATGTAGAGTACTTGACAATTACTTACTGCGGAGTTGTCTGTTATAGATTGAATTTGTATTTTGGGAGTTGAGCTTAAATCATTGGCAAGGTTACTAAAAATATCCACAAGTTTATCTTCACCCATAGTGCATAGAACCAATGGGGAGTTTTTTATATTCCCTGGCCATTTAACAAATTTTGTAAATTTATAAATAAAGGCTACTTTTAATAGAGCATCTTCTTGTGATTTTTTAGAATGAGCAGTGGTAATACTAGCAGCAAAAAACCAGATAAAAAGAAAAATCAAGATGAGTTTTATAAACCGTTTCACCAGTTAAAATCCATTAAAAGCAGCAGTTAAAAGAATTAATTAAAGTGATGTTAAAGTAATAGTTTTATAGTTCTACTTAAAAATAGCAATTAAAATAAATAGTTAAGTGCAATTTTTATCCAGCGGGGATTCTGGGGTACTCGATCTAGCCCTGAGCCTCCACCAC
>JASFYQ010000088.1:0-4727 GCA_045047105.1 Pseudomonadota bacterium
TGAATATCCCATTATTGGTAAAATAGAAGGATTCATTTTTTCAACACTTATTTGTGTATTTGGAGGTAAATCATTTTTAATTTGTGCAATTCTAGATTCTATACGCTGTTTATCAACATTTATATCAGAGCCCCAATCTAAAAAAGCTGAAATTTCGCAACTCCCCATACTGGTTATACTACGAATTAGCTTTAAATTTTCAACTCGTTTAATTGCATTTTCCAAAGGTTTAGTAACCGTTACCATCATTTTGTCAACAGGTTGCTGTCCATTATCGGCAATAATTTTAATTTTTGGAAACGTTATATTTGGAAAGAGAGAAGTACTTAAATTTTTATAGGAATAAGCTCCTCCAAATAAAATAAGCAATAAAATTATTGCTATGGGACTCTTAAATTTTGTAAAAAGTTTTTCCATTCCTAATTAATTTTAACTTTAGTGCTATCTGGTAAACCGTAACCTCCTTTTTCAATAATTTTATCTGTAATTTTTAACTTTGGATTTAATATTTCTACGTTACTATTATTTTCAAGACCTTTTGTAACAGGAATTATAATTGCTAAAGAATCTTTTGTTACTTTCAATATCCAAAATTTATCTTGAGTCTCATTAGTTAAAATTGCATTTTTAGGTAAAATTGTAGTATTTTTTTTTTGTTTATTAGGAATTTTCACAATTACATTCAAATTTTCGGGTAACAAAGTGTATTTATTCAATTTAAAATAAATTTGTTGTGTTTGAGAAACAGGATCTACTAATGGCATTGCTTTATAAAAATAAGCTGCTTTACACTCTTTATTTGGTAATTCAATTTCAATATTTTTATTATTTATTAGTAGTTTATTAAATTGAAAAGGCACATTTACTTGAATTACTAAATCTTCATTTTTCACAATGGTAGCCATATTATTTCCTTCTGAAATAAAGACTCCAGAATCTGAGATACTTAATGTGTTAACATAACCTGAAGCACTTGCATAAACTGGTATTATTCCAAATTCATTTGATGTTGCTATACTTGAACTTTGTAGTGCTTTACTTTCTTTAGTTTGTATTTTAAAAAGAAGTTTTCCTTTTTTTACCCAATCTCCTAATTTTGTGTTCACAGCAATAACATACCCTGAAATAGGAGACATTATTGTAGTTCTATTTAAGAAAATAACTTGACCGTTAATTTGAGTGTTTTCTTGGATATTCCCAATTATTGGATTAACAATAGTTACGTCAGGTTTTGGCAATAATGCATTATTTATTGAAGTTTCTTTATTTTTACAGGAGGTTGTAAGAAGGGTAATAACTACAATACTAAATAAAATATTTTTTTTCATCTGATACTATTTTAATTATTCCAATAATTATAAGAGTTAATTAAGATTTCTTTAGTCATTAAAGTATTTGTTTTTTCTTGTGTTTTGGTTGAAATATCTTTAATCAAAGTTTTTAATTCTAATACAGAAATTAAACTATTTTTAATTTCAACTTTATACAATTGTAGCAATTTTCGGTATTCTTTTAATTGATTATTAATTAATAATAGTTGTTTATCCAAACTATTAATTTGGTTTAATAAGTTGTTTTTTCGTATATTATTTTGGTTTTCAAAGTATTTTTTATCTATTGCTATATTTTCAATAAATAATTGAGATTGTTTCTTTTTTAATTGCTTTTGATGGCCATCAAATAAATTCCAATTTAAAGAAACGCCAACACTGAACCCCAAGCGATTAAATGAAGGTGTGTAGGCAGCATTTAATCCAGCATCGCCAAGAGCATTAATTTGGGGCAGATAAGTAAGCTCATTTATTTTTTGCTCAGTTTTAACTGCTAAACTATCTATTTTATATTGGGATGTAAATAAGGATATTTTTTTAAGAGGATTGTTTAGCTTTATATTTACATCATTTAATTCATATAAAGTTGAATTATTAATACCGCTTATTAAATTTAGTATATTAAAATTAGTGAGATAATCAGTTTGTAATCTCACATTTTCTAATTGAACATTTCTTAGCTCAATTTCTAATAATTTTAAATCTACCAATTTATAAATACCTACTTTAACTAATTCTTTCATTTGAGCAACTTGATCTTTAATAATTTTAATAGTTATCAAGGTATTATTTTCTTGTTTTTTTGATTGAATACAAAGTATATATTGATGAGTTACTATTTGTTTTAATTCCGTTTTAGTTAATTGCACATTATTTTCACTTCTCATTTTTGAGATTGTTGCTTTATTCTTATATGCTTTATAATATTTGTTGGTAAATAAAGGTTGACTTACAGACACAAGAGATTGGTATTGTCCGCCATTACTAACTCCTAAATCATAACCAATATAATTGGTACTTCCTGAAGATGTTAACTGAAGTTTATTTGTAGTTCCATCTTTTGAAATAATTGGAGCAAATAAAATTGTACTGTTTAAATTAACTTTAGGCGATTTATAAATTGCTTTAAATTGTTTTAAATCTAACGTTATAATTTTAGTGGTGTTTTTTTGCTTTTGTAATAGAGGACTATGTTTTATTGCGCTATTGATATAATGAGATAAATTTACTACTTGTGCATAAGAAGTAAAAGAATAACTGCATAAAAATAATATCATAAGTTTTACGATGCTATCTTTATTTTTTGCTGTATATGCTTCAAACATTTATATTTTTTCTTTTATTATTAATATTAATGAATTGACTTAAAATTTTTTATTTTATTTAATACAAAGTTGCTATCTGATTTTGAATAAATTTTGAATTTTTAAACTTTATAACTTGAAAATAATTGATTAAATAAAATTATAATTAATCTAGATTATCTATAAAAATAGAGAAATCCTTTTATTGTAATCTTTTTTTCCATTTTATACGATATCCTATATTCCATTCAATAAAATCAGAAGTTTGAAAATTATAATCACGTAATGTAATCCCTAAAAAAAAGTTATTTGAAAAGTGATACTTCAACCCTATTCTCTGATGAAAAACGGGGGTGTTGTTTTTTAAATTTTTACGGTATAGATAGAACGCCGGCTGTAGAGTTAAAGATACTTTATGAACAACTAGTTCATAGGAAGGATAGAAGCTAATTTGTATTTTATCACTTACAGGAGCTTCAATGGCTTCAAGTTGATTATTTTCAACTGCAACTTGAGCGTCTAAAGATCCATTATATGAAAAAGATATTCCAATCCCAAACTTAGATTTATAGCTCACTTGCCTATTAATTAATGTTGAAATCCCAAACACAGGAAAATTTAATCCCTCATATTTTTCAATAACATCAATATTCACTTCTTTAAAAATCACATTTTTAACACCTCCAAAAGCTGAAATAAACCATTCATATTCTTTTACATATTTAGGAATTTCTTGTTTCTTTAAAATAGGACGATTATCAAAATTATATTTTAAACTTACTTTTGACCCAATAGTATTAATTCCCTTATTTGGTTTTTTTAATGCTCCGTTTGAGAAATGTGTTAGTGAAAATCCAGCTTCAACATCTATTTTTTTTGTTAAATTATATTGTAAATTTAAGCCTGCATCTATAAAAAATGAATTACCAGCTCCAATTGAAATATTATACTTATTACTAACAGGATTAAAGGATTTCCAATTAAAAGTAGCTCCAAAACCAATTTCATAGTTAAATGTTAATGTACTCCAACGTTTAAAAGGAGCATTAAAAAAACCATACAATGCAAAGGGAGTCCCAATTTCTTCAGGGTTATGAAAGTCAGCTACATAAATCCCAAAACCATAATTTGGATACTTAAACAACTGTTCCCAAAGCCTTTCTCCTGTTGTTTGCTTAGAAAATTTTAATGTAAATGCTTGGAATGCATTTATTATATCTCTTTCTGCATTAATTCCTTTAATAAAATTGTTTGTAGGGAACACATATCCATTTTGATATCCCGTTTGAACAGATACGTTTTTAAAAAAATTTGAATTTATATCTTTTTGTGAAAACACAATAGAGGGAACTATAAATAAAATTGAGAAATAAAACTTCATTTTATTTATGTGTAATTACTTTTATTAATGGTAAACAAAAGAATTTCTCTCATTTTCGTTCCCCATACATCCCAATTTAATTCCTTTTCAAATTTTTTTCTAGCACCTAAACTTATAATTACTAAACTTAAACGGTTATCTAAAAGAGATTGTATTATAGTTGCGTAATCATTCGGAGTAGATTCAAAAGATAAAGCATATCCATTTATACCATTTTCTATAATAGATGTTACGCCTCCTGTATCTGTTGTTATTACAGGTATACCATAAGCTGCCGCTTCACAAAAAACTATTGGAGTACAATCGGCACGTGTTGGTATAAATAATAAATGGGTATTGTATAAAATGTTTAAGAATTCATCATGCTCTTTACTGTTATTTTTATCTAAAAAAGGGATTATTTTTATGTTTGGGTTATCTGTTAAGTTGGGAGGCGAACAACCACAAATGGTTAAAGTTACATCATATCCTTTATTAATTAAGATATCAAATGTTTCTATAACAATATCGCCTCCTTTTCTTTTCCAATTAACCCCTAAAAAAAGTAAATTAAAGGTACTGTTAAAATTTTTTTCTAAAAGTATTTTTTCGGGTATAAAATCAATATTTGCCCCAAAATTTACGGTAAAAACTTGTTCTTTTACTGCGTTATAATTATTAATTACATAATCGGCAGCCCAATTGGAAGAATAAACTTGTGTGAATGAATTA
>JASFYQ010000089.1:0-27651 GCA_045047105.1 Pseudomonadota bacterium
AAAACTATGTTGCTCAAAACGATATTGTTAAAAGTATTATGGCTTAAAGAGAGAAAGAGTATAAATTCAATTATTATTACTTTCGCTTTTTTTGCAATGACTCTAATTTCTGTTAGTTCTTTACATGCCCGTCCTTTTGGTATGCAAAGCATGTCTAATATTCGTAGTACCATTAGAAATCAGGTACGGCAAGCTTTTATCCCCGTGCTTAAATCAAAATATGAAAAAATTGAATTTCCAAAAATCATGGCTTTTTCTAAAAACTACCAATCGTTTGCTTTTTTAACAGAAGGTGGTTATGTCAGTATTTGGAATTTAAAACAGGGCAAAGAATACTTTAATCTACAACTTGCGAATATTACTCCAGCTGAAATTATAATAAATAATGCTAATAATGAATTATTTATTATTGATATAAATGGGAGTATTTATCGTAAACCGATCTTTAGTCAAGAAGCTATTAGTAAATATCAACCTATTGCTGGTATAAACAAATTTAAGCATCTTAAAACAGTAAAAAATACCCAAATTTTATCTGCTGGAAAGCAATTAATTATTGCTCCTAATATTCCACTAAAAAAATCCTTTGTTACTCAATTGGACAATGAGATTGTTGCTCTGGATATTAGCTCAGATGCTAAAACTATTGTAGTTGCTTCTGCAAATAAGATTTCTTTATTTCAGCTCAGTGCTGTAAAAACACTTAAAAAAATTAAACAATGGGAGCTTTCTCAAACCATTAAACAAGTTGTTTTAGATGATTTTACAGGAAGTATTGCGATTCGATTTGAGTCTTCAATTTTTAGTAATGCAGGTTATGCAATACTGAATAAAATAAAAACGGATAATGTTGCAGATTATAAAGATATTCAACTTTTTAATGATACAATTAGCGATTTGGTTTTTACCCAGCAGGGACAGTTAGGTGTGTATACCAGTAATAAAGAGATTTATTACCGGAACCTGTTTACTGGAAAAATTGATAAACGCTTATCTATTGCTGAATTTAATCCTGAGCTAGTGCAGTTTTATCGATCAGATGAGTTTATTTTTATTCCAGTACGTGATAAAGGAATACACTTAATTGACATAAAATCCGCTAAAAAACTAGCTCAACTGGTATCAACAAAAAATGGTTGGGCGGTATTAGATAGTTCAGGGCGTTATGATGGAAATGAAATTGCGGTAGCGGATATTAGCTGGGAAGTTAATGGGAAAATGTTAGAATTAGATCGTTTTTCAAAACGTTATTTTGAGCCAGGTTTATTAGCAAAAGTTGTTTTTAATTCTACAAAAGCCAAAAGCTCGCTGGTTAAAAAAATTATAGTAAGCACAAAAATGCTCACCAAACCTGAAAACAAATTAGAAGAAGGGGTGTTTTTACCTCCCCAGGTAAGTCTTAAAATCAATTCAGATGAAAGTCAGTATCAAAGTTCAAAGAAAATTAGTTTAACCATTACTGCTTTAACTGAAGATGATGCCAAAAATTTAAAAGGCTTAAAGTTATATCATAATGGTAAACGCTTAAAAAATAATGATATCGTGGTTTCAAACAAAGTAGAAAAAAATTCTAAAAAATGGCAACTTGAAATTAAAGCCTTAGCTGGAAAAAACACCTTTATGGCAGAAGTTGGTGGCTGGGGAGATATTTATGGGCAATCAAAAACAGAATCATTTTACGCTAAAGCTAAAAAGAAAAAATCGGTTGTATTTATTAAAAGCATAGGAATTGATGAATATAATGGCAAAGAGCTGGATTTAAACTTTGCTGTGGCAGATGCTAAGGATATCTTTCAAGTTATTTCTAATTACCAGAGTAGCTTACAAAAAAAATCAGCAAATATTAAATCTGAGCTTTCTTCGGTTAAAACCTTATTGTTAAATGAAAAAGCGAGCAAGAAAAAAATATTAGCTATGTTAGATAAGGTTAAAAAAACAGCTACAGCAGAAGATACTTTATTTATTTTTATGTCTGGTCATGGGCAGGTTGTAGAGAATAAATGGTATTTTCTTCCCCAAGAAACTAAAACCTTATTAGAACCTGGCCATGTTAAAAAAGTGGGATTGTCTGCTTCAGAACTATCTGATAAATTAGTTACTATTCCTAATCAAAAAATAGTGTTAATTATTGATGCATGTCAGTCGGGTGCAGCAACGGAAGACTTTAATAATTTTCAACAACGTCGAGATTTAAGTGGTTTGTCTAAAGATACGGGAATTCATATTATGGCTGCTACCCGTGCCGATCAACTTGCCCCAGAATACTCACAATTGGGGCATGGAATCTTCACTTATATTATGTTAAGTGGTTTAAAGAAAAATAAAAAGGGTTTTTATAATGCCGATCGTTGGCCAAAAGATGGCAAGGTTATGATTTCTGAGCTAAAAAAATACACCGAAAAATTTGTTCCAATTATGATTTCAGTTTTAGAAAAACGTCGTGAAAACCAAATTGCGGCAAGAGGTATAGCAAACCAAAGAACTATCGTAACTCCTGTTGGAAGCAGTATAGGAAAGGATTTTCAATTATTTTAATACAAGTTGTGCAGTTTAAGTTGTAGGATAACTTTTGAATGCGTTTAATTATTAGAGTAGTTTTAATTGTTGGATTTATTTTTAGTAGTGCATGCCAGCATTTAATCTCTAGAGATGAGGTAAAAAAAGCCTACCTAATCAATAGCCGTTTTGAAATGCTTCATTTTGACTCCTTAGAGTTCAATATAGAAGCATGGGCAAAAATTAATGTAAAAGCCGATGATTTTCATAAAAAAAACCTGGTTATTTATATAGAAGGTGATGGTCGAGCATGGCGTACTCGATTTAAATTATCAAAGGATCCCAGCCCGGATGATCCATTAGCATTAAAGCTTGCCACATTAGATCAGGCTGAAAATATTTTATATTTAGCTCGCCCTTGTCAATATCGCTCAATTAAAGACAAAAGCTGTCAGACAGATAAAAAGTACTGGAGTAGTCATCGCTATAATAATAATGTAGTTGAAACTTATAATAAAATTCTTAACCAACTTAAGACTAAATATAATTTTAAAGGTTTTGATTTGGTCGCTTATTCTGGAGGAGGAGTAATTGCAGCACTTTTGGCAGCTACTAGGTCGGATATATCAACTTTAATAACAATTTCTAGTAATTTAGATCATCAAAGTTGGACAAAATATCATAATATTTCAGAATTATGGGGCTCATTGAATTTGTATTCTCAGATTGTACCTTTATCAAAGGTTAAGCAGATTCATTTGTGGGGTAGTGAGGATAAAATTGTTCCAAATGAAATTAATTCAGCTATACTTAGACAACTAACTCGTCTTAATCCAAATATTATTCATAAACAGATAGTAGAAAATTATGATCACCATTGTTGCTGGAAAAATAATTGGGCAGAGCGACTTACTCAAATTAGGTTAGTATTTAAAAAATCAGGTGAATCTTATGTATATTAGTGGGAAATATGTATCAGCAAGCTATTTCTTAAATATTTTTATTATTTTATTTTGTATCTTTTTTAGTGGTCAGTTATTTGCTAAAAAAATGAATGTTGCTATGTTAACCTATATTTCTGGCAAGGTAGAAATTATTAATTCAGAAGATCGTGAAGCTGACTTTGGTGTTGATGTATACACGGGTGATATTATCACAACATCTAAAAATGCATCCTTTATGCTAACTTTTTATGATGGCTGCAGACAGGAAAGTGTGAATGGAAATAGCACTATTAAAGTAGGAAAACATAGAAGTTCCATTATTAAAGGACGTTTTACTAAGGTGGATAAGTTTGATTGTGAAATTCCTAGAGCTGAATTAGCTGAAAATGATAGCTATAAAAAGGCGGGTATTAATTTTAGAGGAGATAATTCTTTATTAGATACAAATAAAATAAAATATCAACAAAAAATCACTTCTTTCTGTTTGACAAATAATGATAAATTATCAATTAAAAAACTAAAACAACAGGCATCTGCGCTAGCTTATAATAACGCTTTAGTACTCTTTATTAACGAGAGTACTAAAGCTAACCTTGCTTCGTTAAATCACAATATAAGTCAACAATTATTACAGATGAGCGTTAAAGATTTTAAAGTTTTAAAATATAGTCAAAAACCAAATGAAGTTTGTGCCAAAGTTTCTGTCGTTGCTAATGCTGAAGAGTTGCAGCAAGCATATAAGATTGTGCAACAATCCAGTATTCAGCCAAAAATAAGTTATGTTCAGAATAGTGATAACCCGTTACAACTTAAATTATGGACCAATCGCAGGCACGATCCTTATTTTAGAGATGATGAGAATATTTTTATCTATTTTGTTTCAAACGAAGATGTTTATTTAAAATTAGACTATTTTATGTCAGATGGAACCGTTGCTCATTTAATACCAAATATTCTATCCGGTTATAATAAAATTAAAGCAGGCAAGCTTTATACTTTGGGTGGAAAGAACTCTGAAATTGATCTGGTTGCAAGTCCTCCATATGGTAAGGAAGAAATTCGCGCCATAATTAAGAAAGATCCTTTTAGTTCATATGTACAGGCTAGTGAGGTTGTGGATCAATCAGCTGAATATGAACGCTTACTCTCAAAACATTTAAGTCAACATAGTGCAAAGAATAAATTTGTTAATGTTTCTTTTGAATTAATCTCTACACCCTGATATGTATTAAGAGTAGAGTTTAATTAGCGGGCAGGATTTTTTAATGGGCTGGTTTTTATTGTAAATTAATATATAATTCTCATTTCACTAATAATATCAAAATGAGAGACTAGATGTCGTCAACCACCGCTAAGAATAAACCTACAACGTCTTCAAAATTAGCCAATTCAGCTCCTAATACTTTAAGCCCCGCTTTTAACTGGATTAAAACTACAAAAATTGATTCATTAAATATTGAGCTGGAAATATATCAGCATATAAATACCGGGGCAATGCATTATCATCTATCAGCTGATAATAATGAAAATGTTTTTTTAGTGGCACTTCGGACTATTCCTCAGGATTCCAGTGGCGTAGCACATATCTTAGAGCATACTGCATTATGTGGTAGTGAGCATTATCCCGTTCGAGACCCATTTTTTATGATGATTCGTCGCTCATTAAATACCTTTATGAATGCTTTTACCAGCACCGACTGGACAGCTTATCCCTTTGCTAGTCAGAATAATAAGGATTTTAATAATTTATTAGAAGTTTATCTGGATGCAGTATTTTTTTCACGTCTGCATGAATTAGACTTTGCTCAGGAAGGGCATAGATTGGAATTTGAAGAAAAAGAAGATAGTAATTCTGATTTATTATTTAAAGGGGTTGTGTTTAATGAAATGAAAGGAGCAATGTCTTCTGTGGTGAGTACAGTCTGGCATACCCTGTCTAAATATGTATTCCCTAGTTCTACCTATCATTTTAATAGTGGCGGTGAACCAACAGATATTCCTGATCTAAGCTATAGGCAATTAAAAGATTTTTATAAAACTTATTATCACCCCAGCAATGCTATTTTTATGACCTATGGTGATATAGCTGCACACGTGCATCAACAAAAATTTGAAGATTTAGTCTTGAGTCGTTTTCAGGCATTGGATGTAGAAATTCATGTGGATAATGAAAAACGTCTATATGCCCCCATTGCTGTAGAAGAATCTTATGCGCTGGATGAAAATTCTCAATCATCTGGCAATAAAGAAGAAATTAAAAATAAAACGCATCTGGTTATTGCCTGGTTATTAGGCCAAAGTATTGATCTGGAACAGCAGATAAAAGCACAACTATTATCCAACCTGTTGTTGGATAATTCGGCATCCCCTTTGTTACATGCATTAGAAACTACTGATATTGGTAGCTCTCCTTCAAGCTTATGTGGCCTGGAAGACAGTAATAAAGAAATGATGTTTGTCTGTGGACTGGAAGGTGCAAATGCACAAGATGCTGAAAATTTTGAAAAACTGGTTTTAGATGTATTACATCAGGTTGCAAAAGACGGGGTAGACAAAGAATTATTGGATGCAGTCTTACATCAATTAGAGTTCCATCAGCGTGAAATTTCAGGCGATCATTATCCCTATGGTTTACAACTCATTTTATCTGGTATATCTACCGCTATTCATCGAGGGGATGTAGCAACCGTAATGGATGTGGATCGTGTTCTAGAAAAAATTAGAGAAGAGATAAAAGCGGACGATTTTGTACAAAATCTGGTTAAGGATTTGTTGTTAAGTAATCAACATCGAGTGCGTTTAACTATGAAACCTGATACGCAGTTATCCAGTCGTAAAGAATCTGCCGAAAAGCAACGTTTGCAAGCGATTAAAGACAGTTTAAGTGAGCAGCAAAAACAGCAAATAATTAAGCAAAGCCAACAACTGATTGAAAGGCAAGAACAAGAAGATGATGAATCTATCTTACCAAAAGTGGGTCTAGAGGATATTCCTGAAAGCATAAAAGAACCTAAACTAGAGCAGCTAACGCAGGCTAATATGGTACTTAATCAATATGCTCAGGGAACCAATGGTTTATCTTATCAGCAATTATTGATAGAAATGCCTGATATGGATGAGCAATTACAGCAAGTAATGCCTCTGTTTTGCAGATGTTTAACCGAGTTGGGCTGTGATGATAAAAGCTATATGGAAACACAGTTATTACACTCAAGTATTAGTGGTGGGATCAGTGCGTTTACTAGTTATAGAGGCGAAATTGCAGATGAGCAAAAGGTAAAAGGTTTATTTGTTTTATCAACTAAATCCTTAAATAGAAACTTTCATTTTGTTGCAGATTTATTAAAGAAAACTCTTGAGACCATTCGTTTTGATGAAGTTGATAAAATTAAAGAAATTATTTCGCAATCACGTAGCAAGAGTGAGCAATCTATAACGGGTAATGGCCACCATTTAGCCATGTTAGCTGCTAGCAGTGGCATGAGCCCGATTGCCTTGCTAACGCATAAACAGCAAGGCTTAAATGCGGTTCTTAAACTTAAAGAATTAGATGATGAAATTACTAAAGAAAATAATGGGGAAAAAGAGCCTGCTGAACAAACCATCTCTGTTTTTATAGATAAATTAAAACAAATTCATCAGTTATTAGTTAATGCTCCTAAACAATTTTTATTGGTGACTGAAGCTCAACAGCTTAAACAGCAAAGAGAATATATTTTCTCTTTGTGGGAAAATAGTAACATAACTGCACCAACTCATGTTTTGTTGGATTTGCAGCAAACACGTAAATCCGTCAAGCAAGCCTGGTATACCAGTACACAGGTTAATTTTTGTGCTAAGGTTTATCCCACGGTAAGCATAGCGCATCAACATGCTCCAGCATTAACTATACTGGGGTCTTTTTTACGAAATGGCTATTTACATCGCACTATTAGGGAACAAGGTGGGGCATATGGCGGTGGAGCAATGCAGGATAGTGCCAATGCCTGCTTTAAATTTTTCTCTTATCGCGATCCACGTTTAACAGAAACGTTGGATGATTTTGATCAGGCACTTATCTGGTTAAAAGAAACTCAGCACCAATATCAACCACTAGAAGAGGCAATTCTTAGCGTAATTAGTTCACTGGATAAACCTGGTTCGCCTGCCGGGGAAGCTAAACAAGCTTTTCAAAACCATTATTATGGGCGCAGTCTGGAACAACGCCAGGCATTCCGAGCAAAAATATTACAGGTTACTATTGAAGATTTACAGCAATTAGCCGATATATATTTTAAGCCAGAAAATGCAAGCATTGCTGTAGTTTGTAATCATAAAGAAAGTGAACAATGTCAGTCACTTGAATTAGAAGAGTTTTATTTATAAATATGATTATTAATACCTTGCGTCTTTACCTCGAACTGGAATATATATGAGCCAAATTTTAATGGATGTTTTTTTCTTTTATAGAAAAAATATGACTCAGTTACTTACATATATTATCCCGGTCTCTTTTGTTATTACGGTAATGTCTTTTTTAATTGCCAATAACTTTGCTGTTTCGGATGATGTTGAAAAAATTAAAATACTGGTGGTAGTTAATTTTATTTTAAACCCGGTTTATTTGGCTGGTTTAATCTATTTATTATCCTCCTTGTCTAATGATCGCTCAATTTCTCCGTTAAAATGTCTTGGCCTGGGCATTTATAAATGGTTTGCTCTGTTTATGGTTTCTGTTTTTTATGGCTTATTGTCAGGCATCGGCTTTTTTATGTTTGTTCTACCAGGAATCTGGATATTTATGCGCTTGATTCTTGCTCCATTTTTAGTTGCATTAAACGGGCGTTCTCCAATAGAGGCAATTAGTGAAAGTTTTCGCTTAACAGAAAAAGATTTTTGGAGTATAGCTGGAACAACTATGTTGATTTTTTTATCTATTATTTCACTGCAACAAAGTTTAATCTCCATATTGCCAGATACAACAATAGTGACTATTTTTATTTCTGTTGTGGGAGATGTTTTATGGTCGGTATTAACGGTACTCTGGTTTCGTTATTATGATTTATTAATTAACGGGAATTAATTTAGCCTATTTTTATTGTACACTGAAGTTGCCCAAATTATGAGTAAATCAACCTTACAACATTTTGTTAGTAAAAATCAATTGAGTTCATCCAAAGGAATAACTCTGGAACAGGTAAAGAAAAATTCTGAATCTTCTCGATTTTTAAAACGTGTTAATTTACCTGAACACCAACAGCCCTGTTATAAGCCACTGGATATGCGTGGAAAAGCACCTGGACCGCACCGCAAAATAGCTTATAATGATAGAATCTTTTATCTGGATGACCTTTCCTTTTTAATTTTCCAGCAGGGCCTGAAAGATAATAAAAATATTTTTACCATGGGAACCTATCATAAAATTTTTTATGGTAAACATTCCTATATGGGGCAGGATGCACAAAAACCAGAAAATCAAAAAAACCATGGTCTGAATTTATTGCTTAACGACCAAAAAAGAGTAAGTATAAAAGACGATACCCAACATGAAAATATTATTGGAATTTATGCTCCGGATATTTTGCCCCTGGGTTACTCATCAAAGCGTAAAGAAAATCGATTAGTATATGTTATGCCCATTAGTTTGACCTATAAAGGCAAACTATTTCAGGTTAAGAGTAGAGATTTCTCTATTAATGGCGTAAAAATTTTTTTACCCAGAACCTTATTTATCTCTGGAAATACGGTTAAGCTGAGTTTTGACTTATTTATCGAAAAACAAAAAGAGCTAACAGATAGTAGTTCCGTACGGTTTTTCCTGGATATTTTCTATAAAATTATAGATGTTAGACATATTAATGATAAAACCTATGTAAGTCTGATTCAACTGGATTTAAATGATTATGCAAAGCAGGTGTTTTCACAGTTTATTGATAGCAATAGAGTGCAATATAAGCTGGATACTGCAGATATTCTAATTGCTGCCAGAGCACGATATGTAGAGCATCTATATACCCATAACTTATCAAGTATCCCCCTTTTTTTGAGTTATAATCCGCAGCAAAATCAATACTCTATTAATAATATTATTCAAACTTCAAATAACCAAAATTTATTAGATTTTTTTAAATCCCCAGCTGCTTCAACCACTAATTATAATTTTAGCCCTTTTATACTAGCACATCGTCTGGAGTATTTTGCTGGGTTAGCCTTTGAAAATACCAATGCGTTATTATTTGTGTTTTGGGAAAATGACAAAATTTATTCATTATGTGACTTTGAGTTTAGTAATAAAACCGATTTAGCCTCTATTGCTTTAAAAATTATGGCCCAAAAGGGGAAAATTTTCTCACTTAATAGCAAACAACTTAAAAAGCCAGAGCCATCACGAGTAACCTCAATTATTAATAATTTATTAAGTCTTGAGAAAAATCTGGCAGAAGATATTCTTACTCAAACAGCTTCTTTTATGGCTCAATTAGTCCTAACAGATATTACCGAAGTGTTTCAGTATGAGTCTTATTTTTCACTTTATAGCAACAAGGAAGAAGCACAAATAACATCTGTACCTGTTTATTGTGAGAATCAAAAGCTTAACCTGGCTAAGCTGGAAATGGCTGTTGAGAAGCAGCTTAAAATTACTAAAAAACCTAAAAAAATTAGCTTAAATGTACATAAGATACGCTATATACCACGTTATATTTGTGCTATTTCTGTGCACTTGAACATAAAAAATAAAGCACTAAAAGCGGAAACTATTGATTTTTCTCAAAATGGTATTGGAGTTAAACTCGCTAAGGACAATACCTTTAAAATTGAAAAAAATAAGGATGTTTTAGTTTCATTTCCATCCTTTGCTAATAAAGTGAGTGATATAAATTTTAATGATGTGCACTATAAAATAGTTCGTGTTATTGAACATGGAGATTTTATAGAATTAGGCCTGGTACGTATAGTGGAAGCAAAAAATAAAGCCGTTGGTTTATTTTTTAATCAGCTTATTAATAGAAATAAATCAAAGCTGGGTATATGTATCAATGACCGAATTGAATACACTTTAGAGCATTTGATGGAAGCCTACATTGATAGCAATATTAATAGTATTCCACTTTTAATTAGCCGTGATAAGCAGCAAGGCAGGCATTTAAAATATGTTGGCCTGGCTGAAGTTGCCTGTAAATTAGCCGAACACTTTTTTCTAAAATTGCGTGGTTATAATTTTAAAATTCTTACCAGTGATGAACGTTTAGAGCAATTATATATACGCTCTTTACGTGGTAAAAATAAGGGCCAGTCTTTTATTTTATTTATGTATAAAGATATCAATGAACAGGGCAGTGAATATATAAATTCCTTTACCAGTTTTGAGATTGTTTATCAGGGTGAAACATTAAATTTATTAGCTAAATTATTTGAAAATAATGGCGTTTGTATTAAGTTAAGTTTTATGGATACTATGGTAAGTGACCCTTTAGAAATCGAAAAAATTTATGATATGATTTCATCAGTAAATAGGCAGCATGCGAGCTTATTTAAACATGAACTTGCAGATGTTGTCGGTCTTGTTGATATGGTTGATGTTACCACAGCGTATCGTTCAATATATGAATTACAACAATAGTGTTAGTGCTTTTAATCGTAGCTATTGATAATGCCCTCTGATGTAGCCTTTAATAAGTTTGAGCTATATGAATAATGATAAACTTTTCCTGAATAATTATGCCATCACTTATGAGATGTTGTTATGAATAAGATGTTAAAAATTTATGCTATCTGTTTTGTACTTTTGTTTATAACTGGCTGTTTTGGAGATAAAGCTACCAAGACGGTAAAGTTTACCGAACATGCGCTTAATATTAATTTATCAAAAAAGGGTCAAAATGTTTTAATTTCCAATTCTAAAGGTTATGTGGACTTATTTGATTTTAGTTCATTTAAAAAAAACAAACTCGATCAATGGGCACACCAACAAACCGCTGCTGAAGGTATTATTGCTGCTGACTTTTCTAGTCAAAATGCTCGAGAGGATGATCAGTATGTAGTAACTGCATCTCAAAAAACCATTGCGCGTTATTCAATGCTACAGAAAAAAATTATTAACTACTGGTCTTTAGATAATATTTCTGCGCTAAAACTATCCAGTAATGGTGAGTTTGCTCTAGTTGCCAGTGCAGAGAATAAAAATGACCAGCATGGAAAATATCTGCATTATCGGCTGGTTTATTTTCACTTACCCTCTGGTGGAATTAAATATGCTTTTTATCATGATGATAAAATATCTACTATTGACTTGTCTGCGGATGGTCGTTATGCCATCTCCGGATCGGATGATACTCAGGCGCGGTTATGGGATTTAAAAACCGGAGAGCTTAAGTATAGCTGGTCACACCGATCCAAAGTTGTAAAGGTGAAATTATCGGATGATGGATTATATGCTATGACTAATAATGCTGCTGGTGAAATAAAAATCTATAACACTACCACTGGTAAATTATATAAAAAATTAAAACTACCTCCAGCAACCGTTTCAGCAGCAATGTTTTCAGCAAATGGAAAATATCTGGCAACCGGTTTGAGCCGAGAGCAATTAATTTTGTGGGATATAAAATCAGCAAGCATTATTAAGCAATGGTATCCAGCCCGTCGTTATTTTTGGCAATCCTCTTTGGCAAGAGTTACCGCTATTGCTTTTCTTGGTAATAAAAAATTGTTGAGTATCACCAGTAGGGGAATCGCTCAAATGTGGAAATTTTAGTGGTATTTAGTATGCTATAGAGGAAATGTATAAGCTAGTGCTATAAATTATGACATAAAAAAACCCCTTTAGCTCTAATTGAGCTAAAGGGGTTTTTTTATTGCTACTCTAGCTGTTTTAGAACTGGTATCTAATTGTAGCGGTAATAGTTACATTTTCTTCATCTTTTCTTGCAAACATTTTCTTAACATTCACATCGCCAGAGATGGCTTCATTAGCGTTAAATCTGATACCTAAGCCAAGATCCATTCCAAAACTTCCGTTGTCATGTAAGGCATTATCGTCATCATGCAAATCAAATTTAGTTTCAGCAAGACCATATAGCTCACCCCATTCCATTATTTTTGCAACTTCTGCATTAACATGAAGCTGAGATAAAATAGTCCCATCAGGAGTAATAATTAAACCATTACTTGCATATGAATCAGAATCTGATTCAGCATAGGTATAACCAGCATCAAGATTTAGAGCAAGGTTCGTTCCTATACCAAAGTCCTTCATTGCTCCACCAGTGATAAAATGGCTATCAGAGTCATAAGAGCTTGCATTAGAGGGGGCGTTTTCACCGCTGCCATAACCCGCAATAAGGTATGCGGTTACTTCAGAAAAATTATAAGCTCCGTATACAGTTCCAAACCAACCATCGGTATCTGTAGTGCTTCCGTTCTTAAAGGTAATTTCTGAATCCTCATAACCTAAAGAGGCTCCCAGAGCTAAACGGGTATTGAGTACTAAATCCATACCAGCAAGGTAGTTGATTGATTTACCATCAAAGTTACTATTATTATTAGTAAAAGAGGAATCTTCAAAATCAGAATAGGGGATAGTTAACCAGCCTGCCATACCAGATACAGATGAACCAGCATTTAAGCCAGAAGTAGAGTATTGGGCATAAGCTGCGTTAGCAATTGAAAATTCGTTAGTGCGTGCATGCAGCTGTTTAATATGCGATATAGTTGTTCGCACTGTAGTGCTTACATTTTTTCTTAAAATGGCATCACTCACTGCTTCTTGTTCAGTTTCTTGTCTTTTTACTTCCGCTTCTTCTTCTGGTGTTTCTGGTGGGCGAACATTATCACTACCATAACCATCATTATTGTATCCATCAATAGCACCTTGTACTAAATTGGGAGATATAATTAGTGTCATTGCTGCTGTAGCTGTTAGGGCTGCAAAGCTTAATTGAATGGCTGTTTGCAGTAAATTCTTTTTTGATTTTATTTTCATTGTTTTGTCCCTTGCCTCCTGGCCAAGATGTTTGATGATCCAGGATTGTAATAGTAGTTAAATGTTTTTTTTGTTTTTGTATAAAGTGAGTTGAGAAATTCCAAGCAAAGTAAATAAAAAAAAACTCACCCAAGTTCGGTGTAATGTTAACTCAAATACTAAGCAAAATAAATAGCATATATTGATGAATATTAAGAATTTATTTAATTGGCATGCTGGATGTTGTGAATGTACAACACTATTTAATTGAAATATATGCATAAAATTTTGAATGATAATTAATACAAATAAACTATAACCAATAATGCCTTGTTCTGCTAGTAACTCAATAAATACCCCATGAGGCCAAGGGGTTCTTTGATTTTTAAATTCTATAAAGCCATAACTGTCTAAAATATTTTGGTATAAAAATATATAACTACCAGAACCTGATCCCAATAAAGGATGTTGCAGAAAAATGTCCCAGGCGGCTAACCATAAATGGTAACGGTGTTGTAGTGTTGTTAAATTGGTTAATTTATTTAACAACGTAAACTGATTAAACATATCAATTACTAGTATTATCAAGGGAACTAAAATTAGAACAATAAATATATGTTTTTTATTGCTTTGTTTTAAGCCTTGTATTGAATATAGATAAAGTAAAGCAAAGAGTATATTTATTAAAATGGCCAGGCGACTCTGATATATAACAACTGTTGTTAAGGCTAAAAGAATACCAATTAGAGAAAATAGTTGAATTTTTTTATCCGTTGTTGTTGTTAAAATATAAAATGAGAAAAATGAAAAAAAGCTCAGAATTACGGTGTCATTTGGAGTAAACATAAAAAGGAAATTACTGACTTTGACCAATTCTCGAACATTTTTTAACGGATATGACCAATAGTTAAAAAGTAAAATAATAGAAATAATAATCGTAATAGTAGTGAAAGTATGAAATAAACAGTTAATTTTATTTATATCAAATTTTTCAGCTATTAATAGGTACAACATAACCCCTGGTATTACGTGTAGAATAACCCGAATACTTGCACTGCTATTGCTACTAAAAAATGCGGATATAAGCAGAGACAATAAAAATAAAAATATATAAATGTTGATTCTAGGCAAATGATTAATATTGTCTGGATCTTTTCCTCCAATATTAAGTTTTACCCAGATAAAAAGTAGAGAGATTAAAACAAGAGGGATATTTAAATTATTAAAAATAAAAAATACTATAAAAAACAGGCAAATAATATAATTTGTAAGTAGTGAGGCATTTTTAAAAAAAAACATATCCTGACAGCTCTAAAGAAAAGGGATTAGATGTGTATAGAGTTAAAAAGTATAAAAGTATAGCATATTTATTTTACTCTATTGAGATGTCTCGAATTAAATAAAACCTTATAGCCATTTCTCACTATCAAGCCTTTATTTAAGAAAATGAATAAAAGTGGTGCAGTTGAAGTAAAAAAGGAAACGCTGTGGGGCATTTCTCAGCTTATACTCAGTATTATAAGTTTACAGTAAATAACTTCTATTAGTTAAGGGGATATCAAAATGAATGTACATAATAAACGCTTTAAGCTAAGCCTAATTGCCACATGTTTACTCATGTTTAATCTTCTAAGTAGTGTTTATGCTGAAGAAGAAAGTGATAAAACTTTAGCTGTTTCAATAAACAGCTTTAATAAAAGTAGTGTGGTTTATGCCCATTATGATTCGACAACATCAATACTTACTCTACCGAGTGTGGTGGTTGATAGTAGTATTTTTTATCAACTCACATTAAAACTTACTACGACCAGCCCAACAATTCTGGAGTTAATAGGTGCTACTGTATTAAGTGACTCTGCTCAATATTTTGCAAGTTATGATAGCAATAATTTAATTTTAACCATTTCAAACTTTAGTATTGATAATGCTTTTTATAGTGCTCAATTAAAACGTGATACTTCTTTGGCTGGTTATCAATTTGAATTAGTATCCCTTCAATCAGACAGTAGCTATAAAGTTGTTGATACGGGGCAAAGCAATTGTTATACCAGCAGTGGTAGTAGTGTGAACTGTTCTGCTAGCGGACAGGATGGAGCATATACTATTAATATCCCCAGCTATACCAATAATGATGATGGAACTATTAGTGATAACATCACTGGCCTGGTTTGGCAAAAAAATCCAGATACTAATGGTGATGGAACTATTGATTCTACAGATAAATTAACCCAGGCTGCTGCGGTATCTTATTGCTCTAATCTGATACTGGCTAACCAGAGTGATTGGAGACTACCCGATATTAAAACTATGTATTCATTAATTGATTTTAGTGGTGAAGATGTTAGTAATTATTCAGGTAGCGACAGCAGTGGTTTAAACCCCTTTATTAATAACAATTATTTTGATTTTGCGTATGGTGATAGCAGTGTAGGGGAGCGGCTTATAGATGTTCAATATGCTACTTCAACTCTTTATGTAAGCACTACCATGAATGGAGATGAAACCATGTTTGGAGTGAATCTGGCGGATGGTCGCATTAAAGGTTATCCGATAACCATAGGAAACAACGGAAAAACTTTCTCTGTGCAATGTGTGCGAGGAGATGAAAATTATACTACAAATAATTTTATCGATAATAATGATAATACCGTGAGTGATAAAGCCAGTACGCTAATGTGGCAAAAAAATGATAGTTTACTAACAAAAGAATGGGATGCTGCGATCAGTTATTGTGAAAGCGATAATACCGCAGGTTATTTGGATTGGCGTCTACCAAATGCCAAAGAATTACAAAGTATACTGGATTATAGCCGTTCACCAGATACCACAGATTCAGCAGCAATAAATGCAATTTTTGATTCCACCTCAATGATTAATGAAGAAGGAGTAAAGGATTGGGGGTCTTACTGGAGCAGTACCACCCATTTAAATTCTGATGGTTCAGGAGACAATGCCGTATATGTTTCTTTTGGTCGAGCTATGGGATATATGAATAAGCAGTGGTTGGATGTGCATGGAGCAGGAGCACAGCGAAGTGATCCAAAATCCAGCTCTACTGGTCTCAATCTTTCTTATGAAACGGTAATAGATGCAAATGGAAATACTGCAATTATTCACGGCCCCCAGGGTGATGTAGTCAGAATAAATAATTACGTTAGATGTGTAAGATAAGAAGAGTAAAATTTATCGGTTCAGACTCAATCTGGCAATTTTCTAATAAGTTGTGGGCTGAGCTGATAATCAATTTATCTCAAAACGTCCCTTAGCAGTAATTAGCTCTCGTTATCAGAAATATGAGTTAGCAGAGTAAAGCAGACATTTGATAGGAGTGATAAATTTGAAAAATTAAGATTAAAATCAATAATTTATTAAAGGTTAAATCGACGCAAAAGGCCAAGAAGAGCCGTTCGATGCTAAGCTAACTTTGAGTATTATCTAAAATTGGGAAAGCGGTCAGTCACTGATCATCATTGAGTTTTTTCAGTGATTAAATATAAATGATGAACATTACAACTCTGTTTCTTTAATTTCGGCAATTTTCATCAACTGTCGTAATAAAGCAATTTTTAGGGATGTATTGCCGATACAGTTTAGTTGCGGAAGTCATCAACTGATTCCATGTCAAATTCAGTTTGATTTGCCTCTATACCCATTTCTTTCATTTTGGATTCGAGTTCTCGCATTTGACTTCCCAACTCAATCAACTCGTGACTGTTGTTGTCCAATCTATACATCTGCTCTGTTCCTAACTGATAAAAACGAAGGATTTTGATGGCTTCAACGTCTCCTTGATTAGAGGCATCCTGAAGGCGGTTCATCGCATTATAAATATACATTAGGTGGCGTTTCAAACGCCATGCATATATGGCTTCTTTCATCCAGTTGGCATCTTTAAAGAAAGCATTTACTATCCAGAATGTGATCAGTAAACCAACAAATGCACCCAAAAAATTAAGAACTATGTGGTTATTTGTATATTCACCAAAGTAGACAATCATTAGTCTGGCGGTAATAAAGCCAATGACAATAAATATTCCCATAATGATCATGGTTGATTTACGGCTCTGCTTTCGATAGTGGACCGGGTTAATATCTTCAATCTTAAACATGTTGTTTCCAAGCTTGGTAAAATGAAAAAGCGATTTTACTGGTATTTTATCTCGCTGTCATCTATCTGAAGTTCGGAGGACGAAAGAATGAAAATCTAGAATGTTAAATAAGGTGGGAATAAAAACCACCTTATTCATATGAAAATCATGTTTTACGTTTGAAACTAACTCCAAATATTCCAATTAACGCAGTCAGTATAAATAAACTCCAGACTGAAAGCGTTGGAATTGGTGTTGCAGTTGTTGCAGCTGCTTTAACAACCAAAAGTGCAGGGTCAACTATTTTTCCATCTGGAGCATCTAACTTATCGTCACCACGTACATTATCTTTTAAATGAATTGTAATTGTTTTACCACTGTCTGATATATCATAACCTGTCCCATTATTACTATTAGCCGCTAAGGTACCGTAATCATACCATTTAACCACACCGCCATTGGTTTGAGGACCATATTTCCAAAAGCCAGTGTATGAACTAGTAGAATCTGCAGCAAGTTTAAATACGACTTCTAAGCTGTAACCATTTGAGCCACCTGAGTCACTGTCAATTTTAATAGGGCCTAAAATACTTTCGACAGGAGGAGCTTCTTCAGGCGTAACAGTTGTCACGCTTAGTGTTACGTTAACTGCATTCCCCCCAGAATCCTTAGCTGTCGAAGTAAAACTATTTTCTTCAGCTGTTCCTCCACCAGCAGGAGGTGTTATTGTACCAATATTATCTACTGGTGTTACAGAAACAGTTCCTGATGCAGAGCTGCCACCATTTGCATTAGTTGCGATAACAGAACAATTATAGCTCGTACCATTAGTTAAACCTGTGACTTTTAAAGGTGAAGATGTTCCAGTATCATTCGTACCTGCACCGCAACTAGCCGTATAGCTGGTTATTGCAGAGCCACCATCGCCATTAGCTGTAAATGCAATTATTGCTATTGTATTTCCTGCTGTGAAAGTTCCTATGGTAGGAGCATCTGGTGCTGATGTCCATTTTCCTGCATCAAGAGCAATAGCTATAGTTTTAGAACCTGAGACTGCACCTGCAGACGTGTATTTGTAGACTGCATCCATAGTAAATGGTTGCCCCTCAAGTGCTACCGTACCTGGTGCAGTAAACGTGATGGTGTCAGTGGTCACTAGCCCATTAAAATTTACTGTCAAAGTTGCTGAAGGTTCATTAAAAATTTTAGTGCCAGCAGAAGAAAAATCTGCATGACTAAGAGCTATCATTTTACCTGCTTGCCCACTGAGTATAGTCTGTGTAGAATTGACTGTGGCCAGATTCCACCAGCCAGTAGTTACTGGGTTTGTGACCAACCAAGTCATTGTATCAGGTGTATCTGGAGTGAATTTCAAATTACTCCCCGCACCCGATTCGATAATATTGTTATTAAATTTGCTTGTTACTGCTACGCTACCAAACTGGGACTTTGCTTCCGTTACTGTTGCAATAAGAGTTCCAGTAGTATCAAACGCTGTACCAGAACTGTGTTCCGATGTAACTGTTACGGTGAGGGGTGAAGATATGGCTGCGCTTGCAGGGTATCGAATGTTGCCAAAGGTAATAGCAGCTCCTGTTGTCGAAGCACCTGTAGTAGAAGCAACTTCATAAATAGCACTGCTAGTATCAGAACTTGTCAAATTTAAAACAAAACCATCAATTGGGCCTGCCTGAGCTACAGTTATGCTAGCAGGAAAAGTAAATGATGCTGATATTGAGCCAGTTGGAAATGTTAGGATGATTTTATCACCAACAACATAATCAGCAGCTACTGTATATGAAATTGAATTTGAATCTTGGTTTGCAGTAACTCCAGTTAGTCCTTCTAAAGAATGGATTATCTTTGTGACAGAAACTGTTCCAGCAATTGACCAGCTATAGGCACCCATAATCATGATAATAAAAAGCATCCTTTTTAATGGTTTTTTCATAAATATCCTATTTAATAAATTTATAGTGAAAACTAAGATGAGAGCAGTGATTAAATATGACTTTAAATCAAGGCTATGTTCCCCAAAAGTGTTAATAAAATCATAAGATCTTGATTTTTGAATTACAGAACAAGAAGTTTATTATTTTGCTGACTCGATAAAGCTATTCAACATATGCTTAAATTTAATCATAACTTCAAAGTAACATTTTTCAGGGATATAACTAATCAAGATATCATACGTTTTTTTTTTCACTCATACTAAAGTATGAGTTTTGTTTAAAATAGTCGTTTTTTATGCACTTTGAAATATTGAATGAAAATTCTATGGGGATATGATCTTGAGGTCTTGGTAAAGGCTATCTTCGAATGGCTCTTCATACCCAATAGCACATGCTTGAGGAACTGATTTTTCCAACCTAAAATGTCTGCTTATTAATTTCAAATAAGGCAAAGATAAAACGCTTTGGATTACAGCTAGAGGTCAGGGGTGTTAATTGTCGCCTAATAGTTAATTTGATTCTTGAGTAAAAAATGAAAAAGATGCATAATTAAACGGAAATAAATCAACAACTTTTTATGTAAAGCAAGATAATTCAAATTTTACCTATATTAATAGTTGTTAAGAAGATAGTTAATAATCACCATCGATATTTAAATCAAGATAGGAAATAGATAAATATGAGTAAAGGTACAGTAAAGTGGTTCGACGCTGGAAAAGGTTTTGGTTTTATCACCCCAGAAGATGGAAGCAAAGACCTTTTCGTACATCATTCTGAAATTCAAAGTGGGGGCGCTTATGCAACACTAAATGATGGCCAAGCAGTGGAGTTCGAAGTTGGCCAAGGTCAAAAAGGCCCTTGTGCAACTAAAGTTGTTCCTCTTTAAGCTGCAGCACATAACATAACTAGTCGCTCAATCGGAAAATTACTGCTTGGCACAAAACGCCAATCAGCAATTTCCGCTTAGCTCTGCGGTTAATCTCTCCTTAATAACCACCTAATGATGATGTTTTGAATAATTGGAAATGTCCGCTATCTAGAAATGTATTCCAAAATATTTCTACCCCTTATTTTCCGCTATAGGTCATTTTGGATATTGTCTGACCAGTTCCCAACTTCTCTTTTTAGTAGTGAACGCCCTGGACATAAGTGTATGCAGCTTAAAGTTACTCAGGTGGTAATCGAGAACGTATAAAAATAGAAGCAGGGATGCGCTATACCACACATATTTCAGTCTAACAGGCATATCTCAAAGCCTAACTAAAACCATACTCTAAGAGTACGGCATGCTAATTTACTCACTCTTATTTAGCCAGTTGTAGTTGGTTATTAATACGGCTTTCCGCAAATGCAATGCGTTTAGCCTCTTTTAAATGATTAGGTAAAAACTTCATTTTTTTGTTTAAACTTGGCCATAATAGATTGTAATACAACTCCACTCTAACCAAAGATACACCCTGAGCAGGAAACTCGTAATTAAGTTTACGTTTCTCATAAGGCTTCATACGATTATCTGGCCCTAAAGAAGTAGCTTTTGGAGGGCTGGTAAAATGCCCATCCTTATCCTTTAAGCGCATTACAAAATATGCTTTAGGATCTTCCTTTGAGGGATGTTTTTTATAGTTAGTCCAAAGTAACTTACCCTCGATATTGTAGGCTGTTATACGTAAAGACATATTACGAAAGCGGTGATATACCAGGCAGTTAACCCCTTCTTTGGTAGGATCTCCAATGACTTTTTTATAAAATGCACGGTGAATGGGATCGGATAAAGCGGTACTTTTGGCATGCATAGAACCTTGCCATTGCTCATAAATTTCCATATGGCAAAGTCGGCATTGCCTTGGCAGATACTTGGTGCAGCGGTACGTCTTCATCATCAATTAATACAGCAAAAACAGACGATGGAGTTATTAAATTTAAAAATACAAACAAAAAACTAAAATACTTAGTTAGCATTGTGGCTCCCCTATAATAAAAAATGTAACTTTAAATTGGTGAGTTTTATTTATAAATTATGACTAAAGCAGTTTATATTGGCTTGGTGCAGAAAAGTCTAAATAAAAACTCAGACTTAGATATTTATTCTTTTTATAAGGGATTTATATCAGCTTTTGTTTAATTATACAATAGCTATTTTATGATAGGAGGAGAGGGTGGCCAGAGAGGTAAATAGTAACTTGTTCATTCTAATTAAATTGAACATTATTGAGTCAAAATTAAAACAGTTAGTATATTGTTTTACCTTGACTCAATAAAAGCCAATTAATTTATTGGTTTAACTTATTAATTCCTAGCATTTTTAGGATATACTTTTCATACAATGGTTCAGATGTACCTTTCTTCATCTTACGTATAAAGTACTTTTCAAAAGCAACCTTGGCAGTGTGTACCCATTTTCCTTTTTTGAACCAGGCAACATTTCGTGGTGGAATCTGAGGTATAGCAACAAAAACAGCCCCTGTATCACCCATATCGGCTAAACATATAGCATTCCAGGTAGCTACTTGATCGGGTTCTTGTCCAGCAATTTCATTAGCAATATTGTGTACCAGTGAAGTTACCATTGATTCAATCATATAACCTGTTTTGGGCGTACCTGTAGGAACAGGGGTAGCTTCACAAGGAGGTATTGCAATACACACTCCAGCAGAATAAATGTTTTTATGAGTTGGATTACGTTGGAATTCATCAATCATTACAAAACCACGAGGATTACATAAACCTTCTACCTCAGCAACTGCATCAACACCCTTAAATGCAGGTAACATCATAGCAAAGTTAAAATCTAGTTCGTGGGATTTAACCGTACTGCCATCACTGGCTAATTCGTCACAAAATAACTTACCTTCTTCTACTTTGGTTGTTTTGGCATTTGTTATCCAGTTAATATGATGATTGCGTAAATCACTTTCTAACATGCCTTTAGAATCGCCAACACCACCTAAGCCCAGATGACCGATATATGGCTCAGAAGTAACCAATGTCATTGGAAATTTATGGCGGATTTTACGCTTACGCAGATCGGCATCAACAATAAATGCAAACTCATAAGCAGGGCCAAAACATGAAGCAAATGGCATTGCGCCAATAATAATAGGGCCAGGATTTTCCAAACAGGCCTGGTATTTTTCCCATGCTGTTTCAGCGTGATTAATAGTGCAAATTGAACTGGTATGACCCCCTGGGCCAGAACCTTCCACTTCTTCAAATGCTAATTTAGGCCCAGTAGTAATAACCAAATAATCGTAATCAATTTTATCACCATTGTCTAAATGCATCTGGTTAGCTTGTGCATCAATTTTTGTACAAGTGGCATGAATAAAATTAATATTCTTTTTTGATAAATAGGGTTTGATAGGAAAGGTAATATCTTTACGCTTTCTCCACCCAACAGCTGCCCAAGGGTTTGAAGGAACAAATTGAAAATATTCATTCGAGTTAACAACAGTAACCTGGTGTCCAGCTCCTAGTTTTTCCTTCATCTCGTATGCACAAGGCATCCCCCCCGTTCCAGCACCTAAAATTAAAATATGGGACATATTTACTCCTTAAACGATTTTATGTTAGTTGGTCACTCATCCATGTAAAAATAGACTTGCGATTTTATTATTATTTTTATTATGGTTTTGTATCTATTCGACGACATATGTTACCACAATAAGTATATATTTTGACAAAGTATACTAAATTACTCTGATAATAGTTACTTTATTTAAGCCTAACAATAAAGAATATTCAGGTTTTTTTTTTAAATAAAAAACACATGTTTTTTTAAAGGGATAGCTTGCTAAAATTTACAGGATTTTTTATGCTCTATCAAACTTAATTTATTGATTGAAAAAAATGGTTGTTTATAACTTAATAATATTAAATTTTTACCGCAAAAAATTAATATTATTAAACCAATTTGAGTCTTAATATTGAGAGTATACTAATGAATCAGATAATATTTTCTGGAAAACTTGATAGTGGGGCTATTATTATAGAGTTTACTGATCCTGGTGGCTTTACAGGCTATAATAGTGGTGAATTACTTGGCAGGAACTGGTTTGAAGTGTTTATTCCAGATGCTGCGATAGTGGAGGTTCTAGAAGTTTTTCAAGGACTTTTTTATGGTGGCGAACCTAAACTGGACAATTGCAATATGATATGCTGCAAGGATGGAAGTCAAAAAATGATAAGTTTTAAAAATAAAATTATTAAGGATAGAAGAGGTAAATCAGAGTTTGTTTTTTTTACCGCGGTAGAAGTATAAACTCATTCTATTTGACCTTTATATTGCCTTTCTCTGTTCTATAATCAGTGCTTTTAAAGTACCATTTTTTAGTTTAAGCTAAGAACAGACCAATTATTGTTTTTTTACTTCTTAAACTGCCCATAAAAAAAATCATTAGCCCCGATGTTAGACTAGTTCACAGTTTCTATAGCGCCGTTATAAAATACTTTACGCTAAAAAACTATAGATAATATTTGACGTATAGCACATACTATTAAAGCAGTTGTAGCCAAAATACATACTCTATTGCTTATCTATATCTGAGGTGCAAATTAATGTCGTTATTAGATGTAATGTACGTCGATTTTCTAATACAACAAATGCCTGCATTAGCTCAGGCAGATAAAAATCAACCTGATTAACTTTTATTAATGAATATGAATAATAAAGAGATAAACAGCTGTTATTTTATTGCTGTAGATGATATGACCTGTCAACACTGTGTAAAGGCTGTTAAAAAAGCTGCTTTATCTGTTAAAGGTGTTACTCAAGCAACCGTTTCGCTGTCTCAGGGAGTAGTGGAAGTAGTAGGAGGTTTGCCTCATGAAGTTATTGCTACAATTAAACAAGCAGGTTATCAGGCCAAACCTCAGCCACAGATCCCTGAAAGTTGCCCTGTTAATGATCTTGATACAAAAGTAGCAGATACAGGTACCAGGCAACAGCCAAATAAAGCAGAACCAGCCAAACAACCAGTAGAACCTCCGGCAGAAAATAGTTATCAAATTCTAATTGAAGATATGACCTGTACTTCCTGTGTTGGCACGGTAGAAAAAGCTATTTTAGCTGTTACGGGGGTAACTCAGGCACAAGTTAATCTGGTAGAAAAAAAGGCATTTGTAGTAGGTGGTGAGCCTCAGATTGTGGTTAATGCAATTATTGATCAGGGCTATGATGCATCTATAAAAGCAGAAGTTATATTGGAAGATAGGCTAACTTTATCTTTTATAGAAGAAGCACTTAATGAAACTAATGAACAAGAAAAGTTAAGTGTTTTTTTAAATGAGTTACAAGCTAAAAATTTGTGTTCAGAGCTGGAATTTTTATGGCCTAAAGCCACATTAAAAACTCATTTACACCCTGCCAGTTTGTTAGCTCAATTACAATATGCGGGATTTCAGGCGAGTTATGACGAACAGTTTGAAGACCCGCATTTAGCACAGGCTGACGCAGCTCGTCGTGAAATTCGCCTTTCATGGCAACGGGCGCTTGTGGCAGGTTTTGTCGGTGTATTTCTTATGGGCGGAGAAATGGGGGGATTTTTCCCCAGGCTGAGAATTGAAGGCGGGCAATTTTTCTGGGGTTTTATGGCCTTAAGCTGTCTTTTAGTGATGTGGTTTAGTGGTCGAAATTATTATAAAACTGCACTTAAACAAGCTAAACACTTGTCTGCAAATATGGATACGCTGGTTGCTTTAGGCACTTCTGCTGCATGGTTGTCATCACTGATTATTATTATTGATCCTGATTTTATTCCAGGTGATGGGAATCATCTCTACCTGGATGCCTCCGTCTTTATTCTATGTTTTTTACAATTTGGGCATGCTCTGGAAACTAAAGCTAAACGGGTAACCAGCGAAGCCATTGGAGCCCTGGTACAACTTGCTCCTAAATCAGCAATTATTTTGTGGCAGGAAAAAAATCGAGATGAAGCAATAGAAATTTTATTACCTGTTTCGCTATTAAGAATTGGGGACAGGATTCGTATAAAACCAGGTGAAACTATTGCTATTGATGGTGAAGTTCTTAGTGGTCAAAGCAATGTAAATGAATCGATGATAACCGGGGAATCTCTCTCAATAGCGAAGCAGGTGGGTGATGAAGTCATTGCTGGTACCGGTAATCAAAATGGCAGTTTGCTGGTAAAAGTAACACGACTGGGAGAAGATACTACTTTAGCAAATATTATCCAGATGGTGCAGCAGGCACAAATGAGTAAACCACCCATTGCTAATCTGGTAGATAAAGTTTCCGCTGTTTTTGTTCCTATTGTCATGCTTATTTCTATTATCAGCTTTTTTAGCTGGTATGTTTTTGGTCCCATGCCTCAAATGGCTTATGCTTTTACTGCTGCAATTGCAGTTTTAGTAATTGCCTGTCCTTGTGCTTTAGGGCTTGCAACCCCTATTGCAATTATGATGGGTACAGGGCGTGCTGCCCAATTAGGTATTTTGATACGTAATAGTGATGCACTACAAAGTGCCGCGCACCTTAGCCATATAGTAATGGATAAAACGGGTACGCTAACCGAAGGGAAACCCTCTATTAGCAAAGTTTACGTTATTAACTCTCTTGATGAACAGCAATTATTACAACTTGCTTTAAGTTTAGAGCTTGGTTCTGAGCATCCACTGGCTGATGCGGTTATAAAAGATACCCAGGAGCGTAATATACAGGCACTTGATTGTGACGATTTTACAGCAATAACAGGGCAGGGTATTACGGCTATTATTGATAATAAAAGCTATTTCCTGGGTAATGATAAATTATTGGCAAGCCAGGCTGTTAATATCAATCAACAATGGCAACAAATTGCATCGGATGAAGCAAATCAGGGAGGGACACCTATCTGGTTAAGCAATAGTGAAGAGCTATTAGGCTTATTAATCCTGAAAGATAAAATAAGAGAGGAAACTGCGGATGCGATTAATAATTTGCACCAGCTAGGCATTAAAGTGGTAATGTGTACAGGTGACCATCGTGATACAGCTGGATCAGTGGGTAAGACATTGGGGATTGATAGTATTCACAGTGAATTATTACCTGAGCAAAAATTAGAAATTATTTCTCAATTACAAGCTCAGGGTTTTAAAGTAGGCATGGTAGGTGATGGTATTAATGACGCACCTGCTTTGGCTAAAGCAGATACAGGTTTTGCCATAGGCAGTGGTACTGATGTGGCTATTGAACATGCAGATATTACTTTGGTTGGTGATTCACTCAATAGCGTGAGTACGGCAATTGCTATATCGACTGCAACTATAAAAAATATAAAACAAAATCTGCTTGGTGCTTTTATTTATAATATTATTGGTATCCCATTAGCCGCAGGAGTATTTTTCTCCGTAACGGGCTGGTTACTAAATCCTATGTTTGCAAGTTTTGCCATGGCTATGTCATCGGTAACTGTGGTCACCAATGCTAATCGTTTGCGGTTTTTTAAAGTAAAGCACTAAAGTTAATATTTTGTTTTGTCTGATATCTGGATTTGAATTTTCTTGTGTGACTTAAAATATGATCAGGAGGAGATATGCGTTTAATTGTTCTGATGCTGCTGTACCTCTTAAGTGCGGAGTTTATTTTTTCTGAAGTAGCTGAACACAAAGCAAATATACAAGTCCAGAAAATTGAACAGCGCTATCATTTCTTAGTTAAAACCCAGTTAAATGCTAATGCAAATACCTTATTTGACTTATTAACTGACTATAACAATATTAATAAACTGGATAAAAGTATTCTTTCTAGTCGTATAATCTCAGAAAAAGGGGCTCTTATTCGGGTGGAAACTATTAGTTATGATTGCATCGGCCCTTTTTGTCAGCAACTTAAACATACCCAGGATGTCCAGTCGTTTAATAATAAAGTAATTGTTGCTAAAACAATCCCACAGCAAAGTGATTACCGTTTTGGATATATGCAATGGTATATTCAGCCTATTATCAACAATTCACAATTAGAGCAAAGCCTGATCACACTCACTATTGAGTTGGAACCTGATTTCTGGCTTCCTCCTATTGTGGGTGATTATTTTTTTAAACAAAAATTTTCCAGTTCCTTACAGCTGTTTTTTATAAATTTAGAAAAAATGGCAATAGCAAAGGATAATAAAAAATGAGACCGCTTAAATTTAAAACAATAGATATAGCTATTTCTATAGTAATACTTATTGCTTTGCCATTTGTATTTTTTCCAGAGTTGATGAGCAATAAGCTAGAGCAAATATTCAAATATT
>JASFYQ010000090.1:0-50098 GCA_045047105.1 Pseudomonadota bacterium
CAACTTGAACAACAACAGCAAGAGCAGCAACAACAGGTTTTACCTGTGGCATCAGAAAAAATGTGTTATAGCTGCCATCATGGTGTGGTGGTGGAGTCGCGACTGGCAATTAAGGAGCAACACCAGCATCCTACTATATATAATCAAGACAATGCAAAATATAATCAAGACAATGCAAATCAAGAGCAAACTAATAAAAAAGCAGCAAAATCCTTAAAAAAAAGAGAAGATACCATTCCCAAAAATTTTCCCTTATCTCAGCACCAAGAATTTATTTGCACTAGTTGTCATACACCACACAATAGTGATGAAAACCAGGAGGTTTTATATCAGGGGCATACAAATTCCTGGATGCGAGTCAGTAACCACAATGGTAATTTGTGTGAACGTTGCCATGAGTCAAAAGCGGTGGGTGCCAGAGTAGATAAACAGCAGGGTGTTAATCATCCTTTGGGCATCAAATTTTTGGCAGCAAATATCAACAAAACAAAAAAATATGTGCAGGAAACACATTTGCAGCACGGTATTCCAGCAGAGTTGAAAAAAAATGGAGCGGTATTAGATAAACAACAGCAATTAATCTGTCAAACCTGTCATCAGATTCATGCGGGTAAGGAACAGGCTCTTTTGACTCTGGAAAATACTCATAATGAGTTGTGTATTAGTTGCCATAAAAGCAAATATGCTCAGGGTAAGGAAAAATCTCATCAGCAGGGGCTTCATCCGGTAAATATAGAGCTGGAAAAAGTCATAAAATATAAAGCTAAAGACATTTCTAAAGTACTTTGTGATAGTTGTCATCGGGTACATAAAGGGGAAAAAGGCACCGCTCTATTAAGTGAAGTTGAACATAAACTGTGTATTTCCTGTCATAAAGACAAGTTTTCAGATAGTCCTCAGCAAGCACATCAGCAAGGAGTTCACCCGGTGAATTTTAAGCTGGAAAAACCACGGAAACAAAATGGCAAGTTTATAGATGAAATCAGCTGTAGCAGTTGTCATAGTATGCATCAAGGTTTAGCTGATACGGCTCTATTTCCACAACAGGAGCAATTTAAAAAAGCAAAAGACAAACAACAGGCTTTGTGTGCCAGTTGCCATCAACAACAATCTGCCAAAGATAAACCGCAGGCACGCCAAAAAGGTATTCATCCGGTAAATATTAAACTGGATAAAGCGATAAAATATCAGGGGAAAATAATTAATGAAGTAACTTGTGCCAGTTGTCATAAGGTGCATCAGGGAAAATTAAATACTGCGTTATTGTGGGATGGTACAGAAAAAAATATTGAAAAACTCTGTACTATTTGCCATCAACAATATACTGCTAAGGGATTAGACAACTCGCTTAAAAAAGGCATTCATCCGATAAATGTAAAACTCGAAAATGCCGTTACCATTAACAATAAAAAAGTTCAGACTATAAATTGCTTAAGCTGTCATTCGGTGCACCATGGGGAAAAACAAACTGCTGTTTTAGTACAAACAGATAATAATGGTGAGCTGTGTAAAAACTGCCATAAACAGCAGCAAAAAGTACTCAATAGCGATCATGATTTACGCTTAAGCGCCAGGTATAAAAAAAATAAACACGGTTTATTGCCACAACAGGCGGGTTTGTGTGGCAGTTGCCATAGTATGCATAAAGGAGCAGCCGATAAACTAAAAACAGCGTTTTTATCTGCGGTAAAACCGGTTGCTGCCAGTAGCTTGCAAACAAAACGTATGGATAAAGTGTTATTACAACGGGATTTATGGTGTATTAATTGCCATCAGGACAATGGTTTAGCAAAAGAAAAAGTGGTTAATCGTTTTAGCCACCCTTATAAAGATCTTATTTTACGCTCTGATCCCAAACAAATGCCATTATTAAAACTAACAAAAGCAATTGATAATACAATAGATTCAAACAGAGAAGTTATTGATGAGTTTGGAATTATTGCTTGTATCAGCTGCCATAATCCACACTCCTGGGAGCCGATAGGAGTTAAAGAAAAAATAAAAATTGATAAAAATATATCCATTAAAAATAAAGAAGGAAATAGCAATAATAGCTTCCTACGTCAGCAGGATATAAAAGGTAGATTCTGTGTGAGTTGTCATGGTCTGGAAGCACGAATTGAATATAAGTATTATCATGAGCCTAAATAGACTGCAACTAAGTGAAATGGCACCATGATTTATAGAGTTGATTTCACTGTGTAGTTGTTATACTTTGTGTGGCTAACTCAAAATAACGGCCTCTCTTTATTAAAAGCTACTTTTCTTGATAGTGATACTATTATTTAGTATTATTAAATAATGAATAACAAACATAGAAAAACCTTGGAAGGCATTTTTTCACACCCTATACCAGGAAGCCTTGAAGGGCGTAAAATTGAAGCGCTATTTGTAGCTTTAGGTGCAAATGTTATTGAGGGAGATGGCTCTAGAGTTTCTTATATCATAAATGATGAGAAAGGTGACTTTCACAGGCCACATCCTGGAAAAGAAGCAAAGCGGTATCAAATACGAAATGCCAGGGATTTTTTAATACGAGCAGGAATAAAACCATGAATACACTGAGTTATAATGGCTATACAGCCAAAATTGAATTTGATCCAGATGATAATATTTTATTTGGCAATATTATTGGAATTCGCGATACTGTTGGTTTTCATGGTGAATCTGTCAATGAATTAAAAGAAGCATTCCATGAGGCGGTTGATTTTTATCTTGAAAGTTGTAAAAAAGCAGGAAGAGAACCCAATAAGCCTTTTTCTGGTAAGTTTGTAGTAAGAGTAAAGTCTTCTCTTCACAGTAAAATAGCGCTGGCGGCAGTTCATTCTGGAAAGAGTCTCAATCAATGGGTTTCAGATACACTTGAACAAGTAATTCATACCCACTAAATCAGCAAACAATAAGAAAATGCATGGAAAACTGAGGAATAACTTTATATTCTGGGTTTGATTTCCTGTTTTTTTCTTTCGCTCCCGTGCTCCTGTATGGGGATGCATGTGATAGTTAATCGCAATTGTTAATAGCTCAAGATACTTCCATGCTCAGCCTAAACCTGTTATATCAAATGTCTTTTATCGGGGAGGCATAGGTGTAAAGCTATTCTGTTTGTTTGTACTATGGATGCAATTACGGGTGCTTGTGCTTATGATTTTCAGAAGCAAATCCCAATGTAATGTAAAGACTGCAAGTTTTGTAATTTAAAGTTGTTGCATGGCAGAGATCTCGCTTATGCTCCGAAAATCAACACACAAGCACCCGTAATTGCTTTATTATCTGATATATCTCAATAGTTTTTAAAATAGTTGAATAAATTTAGCTAAAAACAGCATTTGATGGTATTTAAAATAAATGAGTAGTGATAGCCTTGATTTACAGATTGAGATGGGGCTGAATAACCCGCTAAAAAACTAGTAGACTAGTGGTCAAGTCTAACTATTTACTTTAATTAACCCAAGTATTCAGTTCTCTCTTTTATGTAGTGCCTCGCTGTTTGTACCCAAAAGGGGCATAGTAAAGCTGGGAACCAGCGAGTTTCGAAAACGTAATGAAAGAGAGAACTGAATGCTGTCTCGACTAAAATATTACCACATAACTAGAAGGGAAAGGGGAAGATCATGTCCAGTTAGTGTAAATCAGACATACAAAAAAGCCGCAAGTTATGCGGCTTTTTTGTTTAATCATACTTCCGTATAAGTTTTTATTTTATCAAAATTTAAGTAGCGGTAAATATCTTCAGCCAGTGGGTTTAGCTGGCTGGCGTATTTTAGGTATTCTTCTTTAGAAGGTAGCTTGCCTAATATCGCTGCAACAGATGCCAGTTCTGCGGATGATAAATACACATCTGCTCCATCGCCAAGGCGATTAGGGAAATTACGTGTAGATGTTGAAACTACGGTACTTTTTGCTGCTACTCGTGCCTGATTACCCATACATAAGGAACAACCGGGCATTTCGGTACGCGCTCCCACTCTGCCAAAAATACTATAATAACCTTCTTCTATTAATTGTTTTTCATCCATTTTTGTCGGTGGAACTATCCACATGCGGGTAGGAATGGCCCCTTCAAATTTCTCTAATAATTTTCCAGCGGCTCTAAAGTGACCAATATTAGTCATACAAGAACCAATAAAGACTTCATCAATGTGAGTTCCCTGTACATCGGATAGTGTTTTAACATCATCAGGATCATTGGGACAGGCTAATAATGGCTCGGTAATTTCATTTAAATTAATATGAATTTCAGCAGCGTATTGTGCATCCTTATCCGCTTCCATTAATTGCGGATCATCCAACCATTTCTGCATGTCTTCAATACGGCGTTGTAAACTGCGTTGATCGCCATAACCTTCACTGATCATCCAGTTTAGTAAAGTTACATTTGAATTTAAGTATTCAATAATAGGTTCTTTATTGAGTTTTACCGTACAGGCTGCAGCAGAGCGTTCAGCAGATGAGTCGGATAGTTCAAAGGCTTGTTCCACTTTTAGATCAGGCAGGCCTTCAATTTCTATAATGCGACCAGAGAAAACATTAATTTTTCCTGCTTTTTCTACAGTTAATAGGCCATCCTGTATGGCTTGATAAGGAATCGCATTAACTAAATCACGTAAAGTAATGCCTGGTTGCATGGTTCCACTAAAGCGAACCAGTACCGATTCAGGCATGTCTAAGGGCATAACTCCTGTTGCGGCGGCAAAAGCAACCAGCCCCGATCCCGCAGGGAAGGAGATGCCAATGGGAAAACGGGTATGAGAGTCTCCACCTGTACCAATGGTATCCGGTAATAACATCCGGTTGAGCCAGGAATGGATAATTCCATCACCCGGGCGTAAGGAGATGCCGCCCCGATTTTTAATAAAATCAGGCAGGGTATGGTGGGTTTTTACATCAATAGGTTTTGGATAAGCTGCGGTATGACAAAAAGACTGCATAACTAAATCTGCAGAGAATCCCAGACAGGCTAAATCTTTTAATTCATCACGAGTCATCGGCCCGGTGGTATCTTGTGAGCCAACACTGGTTATTTTAGGTTCACAATAGCTATTGGGGCGAATGCCGTCATGATGACAGGCCTTTCCTACCATTTTTTGAGCCAGAGTAAAACCAAAACCGGTATCTTCAGGAATATTGGCATGGCGAAACAAATCGGATGCTGCAAGTCCTAAGGCTTCCCGTGCTTTTGCTGTTAAACCACGGCCAATAATTAATGGGATTCGTCCACCAGCACGTACCTCATCCATAATTACTTCGGTTTTAAGACTAAAAGTTGTAATTAGCTTATCCGTTTGATGATTTTTTACTTCGCCTTTATAGGGGTAAATATCAATTATATCTCCCATTTCCATAGTGGAAACATCCATTTCTAATGGCAATGCACCGGCATCTTCCATAGTGTTAAAAAAGATCGGGGCTATTTTGTTACCAATACAATAACCACCGCCTTTTTTATTTGGAATAAAAGGAATATCTTCTCCCATATGCCATAAAACGGAATTAGTAGCCGATTTTCTTGATGAGCCGGTACCAACCACATCACCCACATAAGCCAGGGGAAATCCTTTTTGTTTTAAGTCCTGAATAATTTGTAATGGTTCAGAAGTAAAATTATCTCTGGGCATTTTTAACATGGCATTAGCATGTAAGGGGATATCAGGCCTTGACCAGGCATCAGGGGCGGGTGATAAATCATCGGTATTGGTCTCACCAGGTACCTTAAATACCGTAACGGTTATTTTTTCAGCCAGTTCCTGTTTTGATGTAAACCACTCTGCTTCTGCCCAGGAAGTTAATATTTGTTTTGCAAAACTATTGCCCTGATCGGCTTTTTCTTTAATATCATGAAATGCATCAAAAATTAATAGCGTATGTGAAAGAGCTTTTGCTGCTTTTTCTGCAAGTTGTGGGTTATCGAGGCAGTCTACTAGCGGTTGAATATTATATCCTCCCAGCATAGTGCCTAATAAATCAACTGCATCACTGGCACTAATCAATGGAGAGTTTACTTTGGCAGTGGTTAATGCTGCAAGAAACCCGGCTTTTACATAAGCTGCTTCATCCACTCCAGCAGGCACACGATTGGTGATTAAATCTACAATAAGTTGTTCTTCTCCTGCGGGGGGAGTTTTTAATAACTCAATTAATGTGGCTGTTTGAGAGGCATCTAAAGGTTGTGGTGGAATGCCTTCTTTGGCTCGTTCAAATATTTGTTGTTGGTACTCTGCTAACATAGGCTTACCTATTAATTTTACGTTGATTGACAATAACAATATAGGTTAGAAATGCGTCTTTTTCAACTTTAAACCTATAAAGCATAATGTTACATAAGTACTATTTTAACATACACATAAGTGTAAATTTAAATATATGTGTTATGTATTTGATTAAGTATTAAATAATAATTTGTAGTGCTTATATTAAGAAAAATATAAGACTAATCGGGATTGTTATAAATGGATATATTGGTGAAACCAGTAGTGGGGTAATAGCGGATGATTACCCCATTGATATACTTAAACAGCTAAATTAATTCGCTACAATATTAACCAAACGTTTGGGTACAACAATGACCTTGCGGATAGTTTTTCCTTCTACATGGCGTTGTACGGTTTCACTGGCCAGAGCTAACTCTTCAATAGTCTCTTTACTTGCATCACTGGCCACTTCTATTTTATCGCGCAATTTGCCATTAACCTGAACCATGTACTGGATCGTATCCTGAACAAGAGCGCTTTGATCTACTTCAGGCCAGCGTTGATCAATAATAATGCCATTACCTACCAGTGGTTGCCATAGTGCATGAGTTATATGTGGCACAATAGGAGAGAGCATTAAAAGTACTTTTTCCAGTACATCTTGCTTCATTATTATTGCCTGAGCTTCACTTTTATCCTGTTTTTCAAGCAAATTAATTAACTCTCTGATTTTGGCAATAGCGGTATTAAAGGTAAAACGTCTACCCATATCATCGGATACTTCGGAGATAGTTTTATGTAATTTAAAACGTAACTCCTTTTGGGTTTTGGATAAGCTGGTAGTATCCACCTTATTCTGGGTGTCATCCGTTCTATCTGAAATGTGATTTTGTACTATAGTCCACAAGCGTTTTAAAAACTTAAACTGTCCTTCAACTCCACTGTCAGACCATTCCAGTGATTGTTCTGGTGGTGCTGCATACATAATAAATAAACGCGCAGTATCGGCTCCGTATTTATCAATCAGGCCCTGAGGATCAACCGTATTGCCTTTTGATTTGGACATTTTAGCACCGTCTTTTAATACCATGCCCTGGGTTAATAAGTGCTTAAATGGCTCATCACCTTTTACCAGACCTTCATCACGCATCAGTTTGTGGAAAAAACGCGCATAAAGTAAGTGCAAAATAGCATGTTCAATTCCGCCTACATATTGATCTACAGGCCCCCAGTAATTGACTCTATCATCTAACATGGCCTGATCAGAACCTGGGCAACAATAGCGTGCATAATACCAGGAGGATTCCATAAAGGTATCAAAGGTATCGGTTTCGCGGGCTGCATCTATACCACACTGTGGGCATTTGCACTGATAAAATTCGGGCATACGTTTAAGAGGTGATCCATCACCAGAAATAGTTACATTTTCTGGTAATTTAACCGGTAAATCTTCTTCTGGTACAGCAACAGTACCACATTTCGGGCAATTAATAATTGGAATGGGAGTTCCCCAATAACGTTGTCTGGAAACACCCCAGTCACGTAAACGGTATTGAATGCGTTTATTCCCCTGATTATTTAACGATAATTTTTGGGTGATTTTTTCAACTGCCTGGGCAAAGTTTAGATCGTTAAATTCGCCTGAATTAACTAAAATGCCTTTATTGGTATATGCCTGTTTTTCCAGATCGATAGCATCTTTATCATCCGCTGGTTGGATTACTTGCTTAATTGGTAAATGGTATTTTTTAGCGAATTCGTAATCACGCTGGTCATGTGCCGGAACTGACATTACTGCCCCTGAGCCGTAAGCCATCAATACAAAGTTGGCGGTAAAAACAGGAACTTCTTCTCCACTAATCGGATGGATAGCTTTAATTCCTAAATCAAAACCTTTTTTCTCCATGGTTTCCATATCCGCTTCTGCGGTGGACATTATTTTTGTTTCATCAATAAACTGTTGCAGCTCAGCATTGCTTTTAGCTACTTCCAAACTGAGAGGATGCTCTGGGGCAACCGCTAAATAAGATACTCCCATTAGGGTGTCAGGACGAGTGGTAAAAACGGTAATAGGGTTTTGTTGATGTTTAATTTCAAACTGAATATCTGCACCCTGAGAGCGACCAATCCAATTTTTTTGCATGGTTTTAACTTGCTCAGGCCAGCCATCCAGTTGATCCAGATCGTCCAATAGTTGATCGGCATAATCGGTAATTTTTAAAAACCATTGAGGAATTTCTTTTTTTTCAACCAGAGCTCCTGAACGCCAGCCTCTACCATCAATAACTTGTTCATTAGCAAGTACGGTTTGATCAACAGGATCCCAGTTTACTACCGCATTTTTTTTATAAACCAGGCCTTTTTTTAATAAACGTAAAAATAACCACTGCTCCCAGCGATAATAATCTGCATCACAGGTAGCTACTTCTCTATCCCAGTCATAGGCCAATCCCAGGCGTTTCAGTTGTTCACGCATATAGTTAATGTTTTCTTTGGTCCATTTACTGGGTGGAACCTGATGTTTCATTGCTGCATTTTCAGCAGGCAAACCAAAGGCATCCCAACCCATGGGTTGCATTACATTTTTCCCTAACATCCGATTAAAACGGGATAATACATCTCCAATGGTATAATTTCGTACATGGCCCATATGCAGTTGTCCACTAGGATAAGGGAACATGGACAGGCAATAATACTTTTCCTTGCTGTGATCTTCTACCGCCTTAAAACTTTGTTTTTCATGCCAGAAATTCTGTGCATTAATTTCAACCTGCTCGGGTTGATAGCTATTAGTTTGTTCGGTATTATTATGGGATGTACTCATGGTTCAGAATCTCGTTATTCAATGAAAATAGAAGCCTTTAGCTTAAAAAAAATCCATAAGCTAAATAAAATTCTTTAACTAAAAAAAGGGATAATCTTTTCTTCTTAAAAAGAAACAGGGTATTTTAACGCATAAAATTACATACATCTAAGTTTTTTCGTAACTATTCAGGCTATTTTCCATTATAATTAAACTAGATAGATAAATAATTAGGAGTTCGATATGGAAAAGAAAACCTCTGAAACCGGTACCTCAACAAACAGTTCAACAAATAGCTCTAAAAGCAACTCAGATGAGTCAAATATGGATAAGCTGGTACATGGTTACGATACCATGATGGAGCAATTATCCGCCTGGGTAGAAAAAACGGATGAAACAGCAGGGCCTTTATTAACTAATGGTATTCAGGATGCTGAAAAATTTATGCATGATCTGGGTAAATGGAGTAAGGATGAAATCGACCTTTTAAGCCGTTATATTAAACGAGACATTCATGATGTTGCTGTTAATTTAGAAAAGCAAAATAAATCTCTGGCTGAATGGTTGCAATTTGATGTGCAACTGATAGAAAGCAAACTGCTGGAAGTATTTTCAACCATGACGGATAAAACCCGACTGGAATTAAATAAACTTAGCCATTTAGCGGAGCGGGAGCATATTTGGCATACTGGAGAAGTAACTTCTGTTGGAACGATCACTTGCAAGCAATGTAAAACCCAATTGCATTATCAAAAAGCAGGACGAATCCCACCCTGTCCAAAGTGTCATAAAACAGAATTTGTGCGTGCTAATAATGATAACCTTATCAACTAGACTGGATAAATTATTATAAAATTGAGTTAAATATGAACTTATAAGAGTGATAATCTGTCCAATACTCCAGTGATTATTTTATATTTTTCTTTTTATTTTAAAGTTGTAACTTTGTTCTGGGAACTATTAATTGCTTATGCTAGAAAGTTCAAGTAATTTATAGAATAATCCTGTATAATTATGGGATTTATCAAAAAATTTCAAAACAAACTAACTAATACATTTAACGAGTTAATTCCTCCTACATAGATTGTGCATTTGTGACCGCTTCAATATTAAATAAACTCATTCCATGGAATCCTTTCCCGTATATCCGCTCTTATTTTCAAACCGAAATCAGAGAAGAAATACTTAAGGGGATTAATATTCGCTTACTCTACTTTAAGGGTGAGTTGATTAATCTTGAAAGTAGAGAAAGTGTGGCTAATGTAGCTCTTGAGGCACAAGCAATTGCCCAGGCCTGTAAACAATTATTGCAAAATGAACCGAAAAAGAAAAAACAGGCAATTAGCATAGCTCTTTTTTTACCCCTGACTGAGTTTATTTATACCCAATATAATCTGCCAACAGTGGATAGCCTTAATGTCAAATCTGCCTTAAATTACCAAAGAGAAGATTTATTGCCGGCAAGTGATAGTGACCTGCAATTAACTCTAAGCCATCTGAAAAATAAAGATAATTTTGCGCTATGGTGTTCAACACAAACTATTCAAAAATTTAATCTGGCATTTCAGCAATTAGACTTAACTCTATCTGCAATTCTTCCTCGTTTGGCCTTATTAAGTAATAAAGGCCAAAATGTAAAAAACCAGGGTTCTGTAAGTGGGGGGCAATTTTTTCGGGAAAGTGCAGATAATTATACGGCTCAATTTAGTTTTTACAACCATAGTCTGGTACAACTGGGACACATAACCGACGAAGATATTAAAGTTGATGCATTTAAACAAGAGTGGGATGCTAAGTTCGCTGTTATTGATGGTTCTAGAGAAATTTTAAAAAATAAGGCTGACTGGTTGGAGATGATTTATGCCAGGCGTATGTCGGATAATTATCAGCAATCACAATATGCTTATTTCCCCAAGCAAATAGAAAATAGGGTTAAAAGCCGAGGGCGATTAAGAAATAGCAGGGTAATTGGTTTGCTGGCTTTTGTTTTAATGTTTGCTTTAGCTGTTCCTTTTGTTATTAATAAGGTGCGCTATTTAAAGTATGCAGCTAAATACCAAGCATTTGTGGATGGTGCAAAGGGCGTTATAGAAATGCGGGCAAAGGTTTTAAAACATGAAGAGCAATGGGCCTTGTATCACAATTACCCTCGGGTGAATGTATTAGATATTATTTCCAGGTTAAATAAAATCATTCCTGTAAATAGTTGGATATCTTCTTTTCAAATCAAAAATGGATACGTAGAAATTGATGGTTTTAGCCCAAATCCAGCAGCTATTTTAGAAGTTATTTCTGCTCAAAATGATTTTAATAAAGTGGCTTTTAATAAAAATATTCGTGCTACCCGTGGGCAAGATAAAGAACGCTTTGGTATTACCTTTCATATTAAAGGTTTAGATGTTGAAGAATATGAAAAAGAATATTTTAATAAGGACAATTAATTGTTATTTATTGATGAGTAGCCAGTTAAAAAATATAGTAAAATAAAATGACAGTAAAAGAAAAAAAACTGATTAATATTATGTTGCTTATTGTGTTTTTGGGCATTATGTTCAAAGGAGCTCCCTTTGCCTATACAATGTATCAACAGGGTAAAAATGATATTATCGATTTTAAAGATAAAAGAGAGCGTATCAGACAGTTAATGTTTCGTCAGGAATTTTGGCAGGCTGAATACGATAAAAGTCTTAAACAAAATGAAATTTTAAGCAAAGAGCTCTTTACTGCTAATTCCAATGAATTGGTGGCAGCAAAAGTTCAGTCGGTAATAAAAAACCTGGCCAAACAAAGCGGGGTAAGAATAGACTCTATGCACTTGGCTGAATTTAGGCAATCGGGTGAATGGTTATTAGTTTCACTTTCCATATCTATCAATGCACAGAGCAGTAACTTGGTTGATTTATTGCAAAAACTTAAATCCAATCAACAAAAGCTTTTAATTAAGGGAGTACGTCTTCGCTCGTATAGTAACTCTTTAAATGGAGCACTGCGTAAATCATTAAATGGCACCATTACGGTCGTTGGTTTTAGCCGTTCTACAACTACAAGTTCTGATGAAAAGGAGGCAGGTTAATGGTTCTGACGCTGGATTTATTTAGTCGATTATTATTGCCAGTAAATATTGCTCCAGCAGAAACTTATCTGGAATCAGGAGAGCTATGTTACATTAATGCTCCAGGACATGCCTTACGTGCTCGAATCCGATTTTTACTTAAACAGCAAGCAACAGGCAAGCAAATTTCTTTTAAATTAGTAGAAGAAGAACAACTAAAACGGCTAATTAAATTCTGGCGTGCGGAATTAGCTCCTGATTTGGAAGAAGCTGAAGAAACGGAGGATTTTAACCAAGACGATTTAAATGATTTATCAACCGATGCCCCAGTTATTCGTTTAGTTAACCACCTGTTTGATCGTGCTCTGGATTTAAATGCCAGTGATATTCATTTTGAACCAGAAGAGAATAGCTTTGATGTCCGTTGTCGGGTAGATGGTATTATGACTCAGATTGAAACTCTGCCAATTAGTGCTCAGCCACCCGTTATCTCCCGTTTAAAACTTATGGCAAATCTGGACATTGGTGAGAAAAGATTGCCTCAGGATGGACGTATTGCATATAAAATGGGAGCCAAAAATTTAGACTTACGTATCTCAACTTTACCCGGAGTTCATGGAGAGTCAGTGGTTTTACGTATTTTGGACCGCAGTGATGTAATGGTTTCTCTTGAAGTCTTAGGCATGCCGGAGAATTTACTGGAACGCTATAAAAAACTTATCTACCAGCCCCATGGTATGATTTTGGTAACCGGCCCTACAGGTAGTGGTAAAACAACCACTCTATATGCTACCTTAGAAAAAATCAGCACTAAGAAGCAAAAAATTATTACCGTTGAAGACCCTGTGGAATACCAACTGGAAGGCATTACCCAGATCCATGTAAATACTAAAATAGGACTGGATTTCTCTTCTGGTCTACGCTCAATAGTTCGCCAGGATCCTGATATTATTATGATTGGTGAAATACGTGATCATGATACTGCTTCTATTGCTATTGAATCTGCTTTAACGGGGCATCTGGTTTTCTCTACTTTGCATACCAATGATGCAGCGGGTGCAATTACTCGATTACAAGATATGGGAGTAGAATCGTATTTAATCAGTTCCAGTTTATTAGCGGTTCAGGCTCAGCGTTTGGTGCGCCAGGTTTGTGAGCATTGTAAATATCCGTTTGATATCAGTGATGTGGAGATCAAATTATTAGAATTGAATGATTCATCCATAAAAACGGTATACCATGGCAAGGGCTGTCAACGTTGTGGTAATACAGGTTACCATGGACGAATTGGTTTATACGAATTATTAGTTTTAAGTGATGCCATCAGACAATTAGTAAATACAGGGGCCGATGCTCAGGTAATTAGGGAGCAAGCAATAAAAGAAGGAATGATAACCTTACGCCAGGATGCTTTGGAGAAATTGTCCAGGGGGTTAACTACTCCAGAAGAAGTGGTTAGAGTAACTCGGGCAATTTAATGGTGATATTCTAATATGGCTTTATCATACTATCAATACCAGGCATATGATGACAAAGGTTCCTTACAAACAGGAGAGCTAAGTGCAGAGAGCGAACAAGAGGTTGTAGCTACTTTAAAGTTCAAAAAACTCATCCCTGTTAGCATCAGTATTGTTGATATAAAACAACAACAGCAGAATAAAAAAAAGGGTATTTCTAATAAGGAGTTAATTGAATTTACCCAGGGTTTGTCCACTATGGTAGATGCTAATATTCCACTGGACAGAACCTTGTTATTATTAGAAGAATTAACCGAAAACCCGACCAGCAGGCAATTAGTTGAAGCATTAAGACGGGATGTTAAAGACGGTAAAAGTTTGGCCCAGGCAATGGAATGCCATCAGGAAAACTTTTCAAAAATGTATATCAGCATGGTGAGAGCAGGCGAAGAAGGTGGTATTTTGGCTAGATTATTACCTTCGTTAGAAAAATTTTTAACTCAGGCTGAAGAAACGCGTAAGAATTTAATAGCAGCAATGATTTATCCAACGGTATTATTTGTTGTTGGCATAGCATCAGTAGTGTTAATGTTAGGCTTTGTTGTGCCTCAATTTGCAACTTTATTTGAAGATGCAGGTTCTAATATTCCTGCTTCGGCTGCATTTTTATTGTTTTTAAGTGCCTGGGTGCAATCCTGGGGCTGGATTCTTGCTATTATTCCATTTGCTTTATTTTATTTGTGGAAATGGTGGGGGAGTGATCCAGAAAAAAAACAACAACGTGATCAGTTTTTGTTAAAATTACCCTTAATGGGTAATCTACTAAGGGAAAAAGAAGCCGCTACCTTTGCTAGAACCTTAGGTGCTCTACTGGATGCAGGTATTCCATTATTAAAGGCCTTGCGTATTACCCATGGTGTAATTGAAAATGCAGTAATTGGGAATAAATTAAAGTCAGTAGAAGAAGATGTAACTGCTGGTGTTTCGCTTGGCAAGTCATTGGATAAATATCAGGTTTTTCCCATCTTATTGCCTCGCCTGGTTGCGGTAGGTGAGGAAACAGGTAGAACAGCAGAAATTTTAAACCAATTAGCAGAGACTTTTGATGCGAGTGTAAAAAATACCCTGACAAAAATGGTATCATTAGTTGAGCCATTACTTATTGTCACTTTGGGGCTTTTAGTTGGTGGAATTGTCATTACTATGTTAATGGCGGTGTTTAGTATTAATGATATAGCAATGTAGTTTTATGAGGAAAATGGTAAATTTATGAAAACAATTCGTAATAGTCTAGTTGGGACAATAATTACATTGGTTTTATCTGCATGTCAGAATAACCCACTGGTACTAAATGAGTCTATTTTTTCATTAGATGAAGAACGTAGTAAAAAAAATACTATGCAACGAGAGAAACAAGCAAAAACTACAGAACCTTCTCCAAGCATATTTGAGCCTCGGCCAGTACAGCCATATCGTGATACTAAAAAATTTGTATACAACGAAGAAGATGAGGCGGGCCTTACAGAGGCTGAAGTAAAAGCCCAGCAGAACGTATTGAAAAAAGATGCTCAGAAACTTATGAGCAATGGTTCCATTCCAAATATAAAAAAAATTCCAAAATCAACCAATCCTCAGGTAGTGAATGAAGCTGGAGTTATCCAAAATGCAGATGAAATTGTACAATTGGATTATGAGCAAATTGAAATACGACAAATTCTGGAAGATTTAGCGGATGCTTTAGGCATGTCTATTGTTATTGACCCAAGTATCAGTGGCAAAATAACTATGAGAACATCTCCAAATCAACCACTAAAAAATAAGGATTTATGGCAAGTATTAAATATGCTATTAAATGAATCAGGTATTACTTTAGAAAAAAAATCTGGCCTGTATTACGCAAAAAAATCGCCTCTGAGTTTACCTGCTGAAGTGGGTTATCCTTCCATATTGGAAGGATCCAATGCATCCATTGCATTACAAATTACCCCCTTAAAAAATATCTCCGCTGCCGCTGCTTTGGCAGTAATAAAACCAATTGTTGGAGCAAAAAGTAAAATTTCACAAATTGCACAATTAAATATGTTAGCAATTATTGGCTCAACTGAGCAATTATCTCGGATTAATGGATTATTAGAATTAGTGGATGCAGACCCGTTTAAACATCGCGGTATCCGTTTATATAAAATTAATGATACGGAAGCAATCGATATTGCTGGGGAATTACAAGATATTTTAAAATTAATTGATGGTGAAAAATCTTCATATCAAGTTTTAGCTCTGGAACGAATTAATGCTTTATTGGTAGTAGCCCCACCAAGAAGAGGATTTAAACCAGTTGACCGCTGGGTTAAAATTCTTGATGAAGGTGCTGACGAAACCTTACAGGAACAGATTTTTGTCTATCATTGTAAAAGTGTTAAATGTGAAACACTGGCATCCACACTGAATTCAATTTTTGAAATTAGTGATGATAGAAGTAATAATAAAGCAAAAAACAGCACAGCTAGTTCAACAAGTTCTCCTAATGTTTTTCGAACGGTTCCCAAAGATTCCTTAAATATTAAATCAAGAAATAAAACAAAGAAACCGGCGGCTAAAGCAGCGGCTAAAAAAGCTAACAAAAGTAAAACAGATAAAAATAATGGTTCAGCAGATATTAATGTCACAATTGTTGCAGATGGAGATACCAATAGTTTAATAGTACGTACAACAGGAAAGGATTATCATAATCTATTAAAAACTATTCAATTATTGGATCAAACCCCATTACAGGTGTTGGTTAACGTAGTTATCGCTCAGGTATCCTTAAACAAAACGCTGAGTTTTGGTTTTGACTGGAAATACCAGCATGGTAGCACCCTAGTTCAAAATAATTTAGGCAAAGCATCTGAAGCAGGCGGTACTACAGGATTAATTATAAGCGGTGTTTCCGGTGATTTTAAAGCATCTCTAAATGCGCTTGCTAAAGATGATGATGTTAATATTTTATCCAGGCCATCATTATTAATTGCTAATAATCAGGAAGGAACTATAAATATTGGTACTGAAGTTCCAGTACAAACTTCGGAAACAAATAATTTAAATAGTGATAATACACAGGTTACTCAGCAAATTTCATATCGTACAACAGGGATTGAGTTGTCGGTAATACCGCATATTAATGAAGATGGCATTGTGACAATGGAAATAACTCAATCCCTCTCTGCTATTGAAGGTTCAGCCTCATCACAAGATGTGGCGTTTAAACCAACCTTTACCAATCAGGATATTACTACCACGGTGGTGGTTAGTGATGGAGAAACTATTATTTTAGGCGGGCTAATTGATACCATAACTACCTATAATGATTCGGGAATACCTATATTAAAGGACATTCCAGGTTTAGGTTATCTATTTAAAACACAGGATGAGTCCCAAAGACGCCGTGAATTAATGCTAATTATTACCCCAAAAATTATTGGCCCAGAAACAGACTTAAACGAGTTTGGCAGAGAGTTTTCAAACCGTTTCCGTTCGGTTGGACGTTATATTGATACCGAATTAAACAAATATTATTAAAAATAAAGCAATATGGAGAAATGATAGATGACCAGGCATAATCGGAAATCAGGTTTTACTTTAATTGAGTTATTAATTGTTATGGCAATTTTAGCTTTATTAGCAGGTTTAGTTGGGCCTACTTTATGGAATAAATTAGGCAGTGCAAAGTCAGATACGGCTGCAACACAGATAAAAAGTTTTGAGGCTGCTCTTGACTCTTATCGCCTTGATATTGGAAAATATCCAAAATCAATGGAAGATCTGGTAAAAAATAGCAGTGGAAAATCACGCTGGAATGGCCCGTATATAAAAAAAATACCCAAGGATCCATGGGGTAATGACTATCAATACCAGCAACCTGGCAAGCATGATAATGATTATGATTTATTTTCCTATGGTGGTGATGAGCAAGAAGGTGGAGAAAAGAAAGAGGATCAGGATATAACAAATTGGTAGTATGGGAAGATTAAAAGGGTTTACCCTATTAGAGTTGTTAATAGTTTTGGCTATTATTGGTCTGGGCAGTGCTTTACTTATTCCCAGACTCAATAGCGATGTAAAGTTATTTGATGCCCAGGTTAGAGATTTGGTGGCTATTTTTAAATATAGCCGGCGTATGGCGGTAATTAAAAATCAAATCCAACGGGTTGTATTACATCCCCCGGCACAAATTGGTTCCAAACAATCGGTTAAACCGGTACAAAAAAACAATAGTAAAAAAGGGCAATGGTATAGTAAGGGAGTTGATTATATCTGGAACACAGGTAGCTCCCAAAATGAGCTAAAGAATAAACAAGTTATTATTGATTTTTTTCCTCAGGGTGGAGCAACGGAAGGTGAATTATTGCTTTATTCTGGAGTATTAAAAAGTAAAATAACTATAGATGGTTTTACGGGTAGGGTGGTTCTTAAAAATAGCGACCAAAGTGACTATAATGAATAGAACATCAGGCTTTACCTTATTAGAAGTGCTAATTGCAATTACCTTAACAGGTCTGGTAATGGGAAGTTTATTTGCAATGCAAGGGCAAAATAAACAATTAACCTTTCGTTCTCTTGCTGCACTGGATCGTTTGACAGAACAACGAGAAATTATAAATGCTGCCTGGATAGGCTTAAAGCTAAAAAAAAATTATAACTATCAAATTGAAAATATTAGATCGGTTGATATTCCCGAATCTTTGGCAAATAAATCCACCCAAATTGAAAACTTAAAAATTCAATTACAATCTGTGGATATTACTGATTCATCACATCAAACTTTATTTACAACGGTCCGTCTGGTAAAAAAGGATTAGATGAAAAACCCCTTCCCCAAACTAAATGCTAAACCAAAAAAGAGCCGTGCATTTACGCTATTAGAATTATTAATTGCAACCAGTTTAAGTTCTATAGTTATGGTTGTTTTAGTGGGTGGTTTTTTTATGGTTTCAAAAAATTGGGAGGCTCAGGATCTTGTATTAGATAAGGCAATTGATAACTCTTTGATTCGCCTTGAAATTGAAAAAGCAATACTGGGAGCTTTCCCTTATACATATACTGAAACCAATAAAAAAATACAAATTTACTTTAAAGGCAATGATCGGGAGGTCAGTTTTGTTTCTACTATGTCTCCCTCGTATAATAACCAATTAACTATTTGGATATTTAAAACAATTGCTGATGGCGGTTTGTCAATCCAGGTGACATCGGCTTTAACGGGAGATCCAGCAGAAGTTATTGCAAGAATTTTGTCATCTAAACTATCTGAAAATGAACCAACAGAAGTTTTGTCTGAATACCAGGCTTCATTTGAGTACTTAGAAGAAACTAAATCGGGTGAAAAAAACTGGCTTAGAAGTTGGGATGCGTATGAGAAAAAATCACTTCCTTTAGCGGTACGTATTGAGCTTGAATTAATTGATAATGAGGATCAAGATAAAAGTGTTGATAGAATCCTGGCTTTTATTCTTGCTAATACACACCAGAGCATAAAACCAGCAAACTAGGTCTTTAAGCATAATGAAAAGTTTATCTAACCAAAGGGCTTCTATTCTAATCATCGTTATGTGGATTATCTCTATTTCACTGGTTTTAGTTAGTGTTTTAGCCAGCAATAGTAAACTATCTGCAACTATAGTAATGCACCAGCAGGATGCTTTAAAAAACTGGGCAGAACTTTTAACTATTATTAACCAGGCAAAAATGGAGGTGTTATTTAAACCTAAGACTAACCCCTTTGCTAATGCATTAAAAAAAGCCAGGCAGAATAAAGATAAATTAAAAAAACAGCCATATCTGTTTAATGGGCAAAAAATAAAACTCAGCTACTCTAATAATGAAGATATGATTGTCAGGATTTATGATTTATCTGGTAAATTAAATCTTTCCAAATTAAGTCGGGCAAATTTTAGAAAAATACTAGTTAAAAAAATAGGCAAAGAAGATAAAAAAATTGATGAATTATTGGATGCATGGCAGGATTGGACAGATAGAGATAGTTTAAAACGTCTTAATGGTGCTGAAAAAGATTATTATAGTAAATTAGAACCTGCATATGCTCCCCGAAATTCGACGATACAAAGTGTTAACGAATTAAGCCTGATTAAAGGTTTTCGAGAGGTTTTTGGTAATTTTGACTATAGTCAGGTTTTTTCCTTATATGGGCCAAGCCGTGCTTTGATTAATCCTAATATTGTCAATAGAGAAACACTATTATTAGTTCCAGGAATTGAAGAAGAACTTGCTGATGAGATTATTACTAAACGCAAGGAGATGCTTTTTGAGAATATGGCTGAATTTAATGCACTGATTCCAGCTACAGTTGCAGGTAAAATTAAGGGCTGGTTTGCTTTATCTAAATCACGTTTTTATGCAATTGTTATCTACCCTAAAACCAGCGAGCAGGATGCTTTAATTGATAAGGCCGGGAACACACAATTATATGCATACAAGGAAATAATACAGGTTTTAGCTACAAATAAAATGCCTAAAACACTAAGAGTATTTCCATCGTATAAAGTCAGTTTATAATTATTATTTAGAGCGAACTAAACGAACGTACATATTGTAGGATTTTCTCTGTTTAGAGGATTCTCCAGCATTAAAGTTAACGTACCATGCCTCATCAGTAGAGCTTGCATAATCAGTTGCTGACCAATACAGGGACTGACCTGAATTTTGAAAAATAGCTAAATTAACAGCTGGATTATCACAGTTTAATTCTATTATCGAGCGTAGTTCTTTTATATTAGGCAAACGCCATTGCTGACCAGATTGATCTCTGTATTCTTGTGCAACCTGAAGAGCCCCCTGCCAGTCATATCGACTGAGTGTACCTGTACTACAGTCTGATCCAGATTTACCTAAACTGCATCGCTGCCAAATTAAAGCAGTTTCTTTATCTGTGATTTCGTCACCTGAAATAGTAAATTGAAAAGATGGATTGGTAGAAGTGCTTGCATACATAGCAGGGCAATTTTGATCGGCTATAGCTGATATAGTAAACAGTGTGATTAGCATGAAGTTTATCATGCTGAAAATTATCCTAAACATATCTTTTTCCTTGAAAATTATTAAGATGGGCTTGAATTAAAGCGTTTTACAATATATAAAAAATAAATGCTATAACTATTGAGAACGTACTAAACGTATGTATTTATTCTCTAGCATATCAGAATAGCTTATTTCTCCATTGTAAAAATGTACAAACCATGCTTTGTCTGTTGAGCTAATTCTAAGTTTTGAAGTCCAAAAATGAGATGCTTTGGTATTTATAAAATAGTTCTCATCAAGTGCAACACCATAACGATCAAAACTTAATAAGCTGGATAGTTCACTTACTGTGGGCAATCGCCAGTCATTTGCTCCACATAATGTTTCGCTATTCACTTGTTGAATATATTTTTCTGTATCACAATTTTTACCGCCATAACAAAAACCACCATTGGCTTTTCCCATAAAATTGTCATCAATAGAGCTATACCAGCTATAAAACCAGGTTTTATCTCTTAATTTTCTATCGCTTGTTTTAACTTCCCAGGTCAGTCCAGTTACATTGTCAGTTACACAAGACCATGTTTTTTCATTTGCAGCTAATGGGACACCCTGATTATCCAGTTTGGTAAAACTGAACCCTGCATGACCATCTGTACTATCATTGTTAGCAATATCTCTACCATATTCTGCATCTTGACCAGGAAAAGAATCTATTGGGCAATCAAGATTACTTTGTAAGCTATTATTACGACAATAAATAGTACCAGTATCATTTATTCTTGGGCTTGTGTCAGCAGCAATAATGTTTAAAAATTTGTTCATGCTATTAACTTCTAACAAACCATTAAAACGTTCCTGACTAAAAACATAAAGCATTCTATTGCTTGTTCCAATATAAGTGCCAGTAGGTTGGTAGTGGCGAGCTACAAAAGTCTTGGAATCATATTCTAATTCATCCCATGATTGAACCAGTTGATCAGAAGGAAATATTTGCGGATAATTTTTTTCTGCCCAGTCAAAAATGGCTTTGGAGTCACTTAAGTTATCAGCTACCAAATTAGATGATAAAAATAGAACGAATAGGATCAATGCAGATCTTTTCATAGTTTTGCCTTTTAATCGATATATTGTTAATTAGTTAATTTTATTTTTAACTAATTAGTTATTGGCGTAAATTTTACTCTTTTTTAACAAAATTATAAACTAGCATGAGTGAATAATTATGGAATTTAGTTTGAATATTTTTTTAAGTGAAATATACAGGCTAAAAATGCGTTAGATCAACTTTCTTTTAAATAATAAAATCATTTATTGATTCATGTTAGATGATTCGCTAGACTTAATTATCTAAATTACAATATGTGAGTTATGATGAACTCCCCTTCTTCTTCTCCTCCTCCTTATTTTTTGACCTTGTTAATTTGTTTTTTGCTATGGTTGTTAATGACTGCTTCACTAGCTGTAGATGAATTATTTACCGGTTTGTTGTTGGCAGCCCTAGTGAGCTGGATATCTGCATCTAAGCTTTCTATTCTTGATGGATTACGCCTTTATCCGGGAATGTTTTTGGCCCTAGCCAAATACCTGGTTTATTTCTTTAAGGCTCTAGTTATTGCTAATTTTGATTTGGCTGCTCGAATTTTATCTAAACAAATCGACATTCAACCCGAACTGGTTGAAATTGAAACTACCATGCAATCCGATTTGGGTAAATTATTTTTAGCCAATAGTATTACACTCACCCCTGGAACACTCTCTGTTGATGTAATTGATGAGCGCATCTTAGTGCACTGGATTGATTCATCCAAAGCAACTATTCATGGACACGCTGATACCCGGGCTGCAACCCATGCCATTGTTGAGCAGTTTGAAGATTACCTGAAAGGTTTTGTGAAATGATTAGCCATATTACTGCGATCGAAACATTAGCAATTATACTCCTGCTGCTTGCCACCCTGATGAGTTTTTATCGATTATTATTTGGCCCCTCAAATGCGGATAGAGTTATTAGTGCTGATGCCTTATCGCTTATTGCAAGCGTTTTTTTAGTTGTACTCGCTTTGCTTTTTGATAGCATTCTCTATCTTGATATTGCTTTGATTTATGCCGTACTTTCTTTTGTTGGAATTATTGCTCTTGCTAAAGTGATTGAAACAGGTAAAAGCAGAGGGGAAAACTAATGCAAATTATAGGCGACCTTTTTATTTTAGCCGGGGCTGTTTTTATTTTTCTGGGGGCATTAGGATTATTGCGTATGCCTGATGTATACAACCGAATTCAGGTGGGAACCAAAGCAGTTACTCTGGGAGCTTTGGGCGTTTTTATCGGTATAGCTATTATCCATCCAGGATGGTGGAGTAAGTTGTTTGTTATTATGGGATTTATTTTATTAACCAGTCCCGTCAGTTCATCTGCAATAGCAAGGGCTTTTTACCGTAGTGGAATCAGACCCTGGTCGCTGCCCTCTGCTAAACAGAAGGATGCTCAACAGCAAGAGAATAAAGAGGTTTCCTCATGATCGGGTTAGTTTTGATTTTAGTTTTTATTATGCTCATTGCAGCTGTAGCAGTATTAGTTCTGCCTAATATGATTGCTGGGGTAGTGGCAACTTCGGTAGTTTCTTTGGCCTTAACACTGATTTTTGCCTTATTAAAAGCACCTGATGTAGCTATGACCGAAGCGGCTATTGGAGCAGGACTAAGCAGTTTGATTTTAGCTATTAGTTTAAAACGTCTGGGTTATTGGGACATTAATCAGTCAGAACACTCCTCCACTCTAAAAAACTCAGGAGAGAGCAGTGACTAAATATGCAAGTCTGGTTTTTATTTCTGGTCTGACTTTTTTATTAATGATAATTACTGCACAATTACCTCTGGGTGAAGCCCCTATGGTGGTTGGCAAAGCGATATTAGCCAGTGCGGTTGAAGAAACGGGTGCTGCAAATATTGTAACTTCTGTAGTTTTAGCATATCGGGGCCTGGATACTTTGGGAGAGTTATCCATTTTATTTACTGCTGCTGCTGCTATTACTCTTATTTTACCCACTAAAACGTATACTATTTCTTCAGCCACTCAAACTATAGTGGATGAAAATGACAGCGGTTTTATTGTCACTAATGCAGTTGCCTTATTGTTCCCTTTATTATTAATGGTTGGTTTTAGCATTATTTTTCATGGTCATCTAACCCCGGGAGGAGGCTTTCAGGGCGGCGTTATTTTAGCCATAGCCTTTTTTATGCTGAATCTGGCTGATCCTAAAAAAAATATAATGGATCACCACAAGGTTGCACTGATTGAAAGCTTCTCTGGATTTAGTTTTATTGCTATTGGCTTATTTGCACTATTTAGTGGCAAAAGCTTCTTAGAGCCGCTGTTTTTTTTGAAAGAGTTAGGCCAGTCGTCAGGGCAAGAACAATTAGGAAGTTTATGGTCAGCAGGTACATTGCCAATACTTTATATAGCGGTTGGATTAAAAGTGGGAGCAGAACTTGCTGGTTTATTAAATACTTTATTTTTTGATCAAGCAGATAGCGAGCAAACAGAACAATTAGCAGAGGACAAAAGCTGATGTTATCACTAAGTCTGGCTCCTTTTACTATTGAAATGGTTTTATACTTTGGTGCTATTGGATTAATTCTAATTGGCCTGATTGGCCTGTTAATCCTGCAAAATGTTTTTCGAATGTTATTATCACTGGTTATTTTTGAGTCAGGAGCCAACCTGTTCTTGGTTTTATCGGGCTATCTGGAGCAGGGTATTGCACCGATTGTTTTATCGACTAGCCCAATAGCTAATAGTGTAATGAACGATCCGGTTCCTCAGGCTCTGGTATTAACCGCAATAGTCATTGGTGTCGGCATTCAGGCTTTAGCTTTAGCACTTATTTTTAAATTAAAAGATCATTACGGAACGCTGGATATGCGTGAAATTCGTTGCTGCGTAGAACAGGATATAGCAAAAAATGCAGGGGTTTGCGTACCTGCAAGTTTAGATCACCCCAATGCTTATCAAGCTCAGTCTCATAATCAAAAAGGAGCCAGTAATGAATGAAATGGCTCTATTAGTTGCCTTACCTTTATTAGGGGCATTTTTAATTCCTGTAGTGGCACGAATATCCGATTTTGCTGCCAAACTTTTAGGCCCCCTAATTATACTATTTATACTTGGGCTCTGTTTTTCGGCCTGGAATGCTTTAGGAAGCTCTGCTACTGCCATTTATCTGGGTGGTTTTATTCCCCCCATGGGCATAACTTTTTATATCGATCAATTTGCAATATTAATGTCGATACTCGTATCACTGGTTTTTTTAGTTATCTGGCCTTGGAATAAAGAGGTTGAGCTAAGAGAATATTCTTTATATTTATTATTATTAGCCGCAAGTTTTGGGCTGGTTTTAAGTGGTGACTTATTTAACCTATATGTATTTTATGAATTATTAGCCGTTGCAAGTTATGGACTTATTGCTAATCAAAGCAAGCATCGAGGATTAGCCGCAGCAGTCACCTTACGCTTTTTATTTATTAGCAGTGCAGGTTCGGTATTATTACTACTGGGTATTGCAATTATTTATACTTTAACCGGTAGCTTAAATATTGCTCATCTGGCGGTAGTTGCTCCAGAAAAACTGCATAATCTGGCTGGTTTCTCTGCATTTATACTAATAGCCATTGGTGCGGGGGTAAAAGCAGAAATGTTCCCGGTAAATGCCTGGGTCAGTGAGGTTTATGCGGTAGTATCAAAACCTCTGGCGGTATTAATGGCGGGATTAATTTCAAAACTGGCAGTTATTTTAATTATCCGAGTATTACTGATGTTATATCAACAGCCCGAAGCCTTACAATTTTTATTGATTGTGGGAGTATTGGGAGTTATCAGCGGAGAACTGGTTGCCTGGCGAGCCAGAGATATGATCCGTATGTTGTCCTTTTCCTCTATTGCTCAACTGGGATTAATCTTTATCGCTTTTTCAATTGCTGGAGAGAAGGGCTTATGGATAGGTCTAGCATTAATGATACATCACCTTATTGTTAAAGGCGGTCTGTTTTTTCTGGCTGAAAAATTAAATGGTTCTTTTGCTAATCTGACAGGTTGTGCCAGCCGTTCTCCATTTGCTGTTGCCTTATTTGTACTATTTGTACTGTCTTTATTAGGTATTCCTCCGCTACCCGGTTTTTGGATTAAGTTGGCATTGATTTTAAATCTGGCAGCAGAGGTGGATAGCATGTATTTCTATGCTATCGTGTTTATACTTATTGCAACGGTAATTGAGGCGGCATATTTATTTAAATTAATAACCCGAATGTATCAAATAGAGGAAAGTCAGCAGTTACTTCCTACTTCACATAGCAGTTCAGTGAAAACTAGTGAAAACAGGCTTTATTATCGCTTTGCTCAACTTTTTGCAGTATTGCTTATTAGTGTGATGGTTTTTATTTCTCCAATTGAAAAAACGTTATTTAATATTGCCAGACAATCTTCAGATGTAAATTTTTATATCAAAACTGTTTTTCCAGGTTATTATCGTTCACATGCTATTAGCAAACAGCAGACAGATCCAAAACAGCTTTCTCCAGACAAAAGAGGAGAAACATCATGACCAATCTGGATGAGCTATTAATTTTTTCAGGCTTATCACTGCTGGCTTTATTTTTTGCCAGAAAAAGCTTAATGCTTCGTCAACTAGCCCCTGTATTATATGCCTGTATACTGCTGATCTTAATTAAAATGAGTGCCCTGGCTTATGGTGGTGCAATTGAAACTTCTTCTTTCACTATCGAATTGTTAGGTTTTGAAATGTCCTGGCGATTTGATGCCTTATCATGGTTTTTTGCTGTAATTACTCTTATAGCCGCGCTTGCCAGTGCTGTATTTATGTCAGGGGATTGGGCTCGATACTATTGTGAGCAACAGGGTGAAAAAGGTTTACAACGTTATGGTTTATTACATCTGGTATTAATGTTAAATGTTTTTACTATGTTAATCCTGCTGGCCAGTGGTGATCTATTATCGCTTTTTATTGGCTGGGAGCTGGTCAGTTGGGCCAGTTTCTGGATGATGGCTTTATCTCCAGAAGCTAAAGCCCGACAAGCAGCAGTTAAATATCTGGTCTATGCTATGGCAGGTGCTATGGCCCTTTTAGCTGCAATTGCAATGATCTACGCCGCAGGTGGTACTTTACAATATGGCCAACTGGTTGCTGTTTTAACGGAACTGAGTAAAACCCAGCAGATAGTTTTGGTGTTATTATTTAGTACTGCATTTTCTATAAAATTTGGCCTGGTTCCTTTTCATCTATGGCAGGCTAAAGCTTATGCTTATACTCCTGGTCCAGGGGCGGCCTTTTTAGCGGCAATTTCGTCCAGAGTAGGTCTCTATGCCTTTGTAGTAGTATTTGTGCAATTAATTGGTTTTGCTCAACTGCATAGTCTGGATATTCTGCATAGTGTTTGGTTAAATATCCAAAATATCTTACTCTGGATAGCCGCGCTAACGGTTATTATTCCTACCTATATAGCCTTACAACAACATGATGCGAAACGCTTATTAGCATGGCATGGTATTGGCCAGGGTGGTTACATGTTATTGGGGCTAATGATGTTTGATAGCATTGGCACCGCTGGTGGTTTAATGCATGTATTTAATTATGCCAGCTATCAGGCAGCACTGTTTTTAACTATTGTTGCCGTAGTGTATAGAACGGGAACATCAGATTTTAATAAACTGGGCGGTCTGGTTACGCAAATGCCATTAACCTTTTTGGTGATGTTAATAGGTATTATTGGTCTGGCAGGTTTGCCTCCAATGAATGGTTTTGTCTCTAAATGGATGGTCTACCGCTCGTTATTATTAAACGGTCAACCATTATTATTTGTAGCAGCGGTATTTGGTACGTTAGGTACTATCTTATCGGTGTACAAGTTAATTCATAATACTTTTTTAGGTCAGCTTAGATTGGAGCATCAGCAAGTCAAAGAAGTTCCCTGGAGCATGTTAATTCCTATGCTAGCATTGTCGCTGATTACCTTTATAACGGGCTTTATGCCAGGACTTATCTTACCCTGGATTGCATCAATACAGCAAAGTATTGGTTTACCCGTAATAGCCTATGATCTGGGGGGCATTGTCTATGATAAAGGTGGCCTGGATATGATTTATGTCTGTATGGTGATGTTTTATGGCTTTGGCGTGGGAGCGGTTATTTTCTATTTTCTTGGGGGGCGCTCAAAACGTGTTCATCAATATGATAATTATGCGGGTGGACATTTTTTAAGTTCTAAGGTGCGTTATCATTATTCAAATAACTTTTATCCAGGCTTAATGAACTTAATAGGCCCCTGGTATAGAGGCAGTGTGGTCTGGTTAGAAAAAGCGGTAGTTTCATTGGTAAGTCTGGCTTCAAATTTATTTGAGCACATGTATCGTTCCAGACAGCCCGTTATGATGCTGGCCGTGGTAATGGTGTTTGCATTATTTGCTGTTTTAGTAAAATCAGGAGCTTCAATATGAGTGTAACTGAACTTCTGGCAGAACTATTGTTTATGCCCATGATTGCCTTTATTGTCGGGCTGCTTATGGTATTAATGATGCGAAAAATATCAGCCCGATTACAACGCCGTATTGGTCCTCCATTTTTCCAGCCCCTATACGATATCGTTAAACTCTATGGTAAAGATACCCAAATATCACATGGTTTATGGCATGATATTGGTATTGTTATGGCTGTAGGTGGTTATATTGGAGCCGAAATTTTATTACCTGTCCCGGGGTTTGATGGTATTGCAGATAAAGGCGGAATTATTACCCTCTCATACTTCCTGATGATTCCTTCTCTGGGGATGGCTCTAGGGGTAGGGCAATGTGCTAACCCCAATGGTTCAATTGGTATATCACGGGCATTAACCGCTATGCTGGCTTATGATATTCCCTTTATTATTGTTGTTTTTGGTGTTGCCTGGCATTACCAAAGCACCAGTCTGGTGGGTATGATCGAATATCAACAGGCTAATCAATGGGGTATTTTTGAAATGCCTTTATTAGCAGCTGCAGGGCTTTTTACCCTACAAGGCATGATGGGCAAACAACCCTTTGAAATCTATATTGCTCCAGCAGAAATTGCCACCGGACCCATGGTAGAAATGAGTGGAAAATACATGGGTGGTTTGTTTGTTATGCAGACCTTTCAGTTTTATACCGCAGGTGTTTTATATGCCTCTTTATTTTTAGGTGGTGGAGATAACTGGTTCACCTTTTTACCCAAAATATTTTTAGTGGTTGCTATTCCAATGAGCATTGCCTTTCTATTTCCTCGTTATCGTACCGAAGATATGATCCGGATATTATGGAAGTGGCCAGTAATGGTGGGCCTGATTGGCCTGGCTTTTGTTATGCCATAAAACTTTGTTATGCGATAAAATACAGTGAATAATAGCTAATAAATAATATGAAAAAAACAGATATAAATAATAATTCAGCAGTCACAAGAACTAATCCTCTTGCAGGTGTTTTTGATAAATTTGTGACTTTTTGTCAGTCAAAATCACTGTTTATGCTGCATTATTGTACTGGCTGCGGTGCTATTGAATTGCCACCCGCAATGACTTCACGTTTTGATATGGAACGCCTGGGCATACAACCCATGGTGACTCCTCGCCAGGCCGATATTTTATTAATTACAGGGTATGTTTCAGTTAAAACCTTAAAGCGTATTATTTTAACCTACGAACAAATGCAGTCACCTAAGTACGTAATTGGAATATGTTCTTGTACGGTAAATGGAGGAATGTATTGGCAGAGCTATGCCACCGCAAAAAAATTAAATGAATACTTGCCTGTAGATGTTTATATTGCAGGCTGCATGCCACGACCTGAAGCAGTAATGGAGGGCTTACAATTACTTCAGGATAATATACAAAATAACAAGGGGGATGCCTGGAAAGATTATTTCAGGCGTTATGATTATTATCTTGGCAACCAGCAACATTTATTTGGTGAAGATTGGCAAACACCGGTAGATATTATTGGAGAAGCAAAATTGTATGGTCTTGAAGCGGAAGGAACCTATGGTAAACATACGCAACTACTACAGCAGCATCAACAACCTTTGCAAGCACAAGAGATGAAAATATAGTAACTGATCAATTTCCTCATAAAGAGTCGTTATAAAAATAATAAATGCTACTCCTGGCAAATATAATTAGTCACTATTTAGTATAAAAGAAGTAAAAAATAATGAAAACAACACATGCTATTGATGATTTATTAAGTGAAATAAATAATATAAAAATTACCCATAAAAGTGATAGAAGAATACGGCTGGATCTAAAACCAGATTCTTTGCCCGCTTTATTAGAGCTAATAAAAGGTAAAAGCTCTTATATACATTTATCGGCAATCAGTTGTGTAGATTGGCTTGAGGATAAACAATTTGAGCTGGTCTATCACTGTTGGTCATATGAAGAAAAAAATATGATTTCAGCGCATATCCGCATCAGCAGAAAAGAGGCTAAATACGTATCGGTTTATGACTTGTATAAACCCGCTGGATTTTTTGAACGGGATATTTATGAAATGTTTGGAGTCTACTTTATAGGTAGCCCGCATATGGAAAAATTTATTTTAACCGAATGGGATGGTATGCCCCCTATGTTAAAAGATTTTGATGCAGAAGCCTATGTGCAAGATACCTTTAACTGGACCGATTATAATCCTGAATGGTTGCAGCAAATTACTGTAGAAGGTGGTGGAATTGCCGTTCGACCTGATGAAATACGCTAAGCTGAGAAAATAGGAATTGAGAAGATAAAATGAGACCTGAGAATTATCAAGCCGTAGCTTTGCCTGATAGCCATGAATACGAGCTATTTATTGGCCCAAACCATCCTGGGATTGAGGGAAATTATGCCTTAAAACTGGTATTAGATGGTGATATCGTGATCTCAGGTAAAGCCGATGCAGGTTATTTGCATCGAGGTTTTGAGAAATTAATGGAAGGTCGTTTATGGATCCAGAATTTAGCACTGGTACCACGAATTTGTGTTCCTGATCCAGTACCAATGGAAGTGGTTTATTCTCTGGCTGTAGAGGAGATTGACTCTATTGAAGTTCCTCTTCGTGCGCAGTGGATCCGGGTTATGCAATTAGAATTATCGCGAATTGCCGCGCATTTATTTACTTTTGGAGGCCATGCTGCAACTACTGGAATGTATACTCCAATGTACTGGGGAGTAGCCGATCGTGACCTGGTTCTGGATTTATTTGAACAACTTACAGGTGGCAGAGTTTATCATATTTACAATATTCCAGGTGGCGTCAGGCGTGAAATCCCAGCTAATTTTTTAGATAAAGTGGCGCAATTGCTAGATTATCTTGAATCGCGACAAAATGATTATGACAATTTGTTATTCACCAATAAAATATTTGTAAAACGAGCCACTGGAGTCGGTGCCTTAACTAAAGAACAAGCATTAGATTTAGGGGTTACCGGGCCAAACCTGCGCGCCTGTGGCCTGGCTTTTGATGTACGTCGTGATGATCCCTACTTAATTTATGATCAACTGGATTTTGACATTCCTATCCAGCAGGAAGGGGATGCCTGGTCACGAATTCTAGTCAGGCGTGATGAATTATTCCAGAGTGTACGCATTTTACGCCAGATAATTAAACACCTGCCGTCTATTGCAGGCCCGGTACGTACCGCAACGCCAAACCCACTGGCCTGGAAAATTCGAGCAGGGGAGGCCTATAGTCGGGTCGAGTCTTCAAAAGGAGAACTGGCATATTATGTGGTTTCAGATGGTTCAGATAAACCCTATCGAGTCCATGTGCGTGGCCCATCGTCTATGCATGCAGTACAAACCCTGGAATTTTTAGCCAAAGGGGCTAGAGTAGAAGATGTCGCTCAAATTATGTTTTCTCTGGATGCCTGTCCTCCAGAGGTGGATCGCTAATGAAAAAAATTAACTACGCAGATAAAGGCAGCATTCTTAATCCACTTAAAAGTTTACAATTTTTTGCCCGTAAACCGATCACAGAAAAGTTAGAGCCTCGGCCTGCCAGTGAAAACTATCGTGGTTTTCATCTTAATGATATGGAAAAATGCATTGGCTGTGGTACCTGCCAAAAAGTTTGTGACAATGCGGCTATCACCATGGTCAAGGTTCCTTCGTTAAAAGAAGATCCGATTTTAGGTATCCGCAACTTACGCCCTGCAATAGACTATGGACGTTGCTGCTGGTGTGCCCTATGTGTGGATATTTGTCCCACAGGAGCAATTGAATTATCGCGTGAATATGTGCATATTTGTAATGGAGATGAAACCGATAGTTATTTTATCTTACCGCAGGAAAAAGGTCTTCATGGCACCGATGAGCTAAAGGGCTGGACCAAAACCAGTGCCAGTGATTTGCTGGATCGTCATCGTCAGCCAATGGAAGAATTACCCGCACCGCAAAGGCTGGATAATTTTGATGAAATAGTGGCAGGATTTACTAAACAGCAAGCAGAACATGAGGCTTCTCGCTGTGTGCAATGTGGTATGTGTTTTGATGCCTGTCCTGCGCATATGCATGCCCCGGAATATATTCGTAGTATTTATGATGGCAATTTAGAACAGGCAGTAGAATGGATGTATGAAACTAATCCATTTTCACATGTTTGTGGTCGCGTTTGTACTCATCGTTGTGAAACAGCCTGTTCCTTAGCTCAGGAAGGCAGCGATCCTATTGCTATTCGATGGCTAAAGCGTTATGCCATGGATGGGCTGAGCAAAACTAAAATTAAAGCCATTGCTAAAAAAAATAAAGCCAGGAAAAAAACTGGTAAGAATATAGTGGTGATTGGCGCTGGCCCTGCAGGACTAACTGCTGCTTTTGATCTGGTTAAAAAAGGTCATAAAGTAGTAGTTTATGAGGCATTACCAAAAGCAGGAGGCATGACCCGTTATGGTATACCAAATTATCGCCTGCCTGAAGAGATGCTGGATAGAGATATTGAAGTTATTGAATCGGTAGGAGTTAAAATAGAATGTAATACTCGAATTGGTGCCGATATAAGCATGGAGCAATTGCAGCAGGATAATGATGCAGTACTTATCTCTATTGGCTTACAACAGGGACGCTCTACCCGTATCCCTGGAAGTGATCACGAAAAAGTTGTTAAAGCAGTGGACTTATTACGCAAAATACCACTATTGGAATCTTTTGAAATACCTGAGTCGGTAGTGGTTATTGGCGGCGGCAATGTGGCAATGGACATCGCTCGAAGTTTGGCACGATTGCAAAAACAAAACTACGATCAAATCAACGTAGTAGTTTGTGCAATGGAGTCATTAGGTGACTCCTTTCCTGCGGATGATGAAGAAATTACCGAGTCACTGGAAGAAGGCATCCAGATTTTTGATGCACGAGGCCCAAAACTTTGTGCAATTAACGATGAAGGAAAATTAAATTGTTTACATACGGTTAAAGTCGATTCAATTTTTGATGAAAATGGACGTTTTGCCCCTAAATATGATGAAACCGATGAGATGTTACATGAAGCGGATATGATTGTTGAAGCAATTGGGCAGATGAGTGATATTTCAATATTGGGTGAAACTCTAACGGAAGAGTTAGAATGGGATAGAGGGCGTATAAAAACAGATGAAAATGGACGAAGTTCTGTAAATTGGTTATGGTCAGCCGGGGATATGGTCAATGGGCCAGATGTTATACATGCAGTAGCCGATGGACATAAAGTTGCTATGGATATTGATTCCTACCTATCAAAAGTTAAAAAAGCTCCCTAACAATATAACAAGGGCAAAATTATGAGTGACAACAAGCAGCATCATGGTGAAAGTTACCAACAACTAAGAAAACAAAAAACCTTGCAAGAAATTCTTCAAGTTGCAATTTCATTTGAAAAAACTGCCTACGATTTTTATACCGCCCTTATTCCCAAAGTCAGTAAAAATATGCGTTATTTAGTGGAGGAACTAGCCGCTGAAGAGCAACAACATTATGATTTATTTAACGGCATGCATGATGATCCAGAGGTCTTAAAGCAGCTGCAATTAAAAATTGATACGCCTCGTGAAGACCATAAATTTTCAGATTATATTCATTTACCTGATTTAAGTGATAGGCTTGATGACCAATCTATTCTACAATACGCACTGGGGAGAGAAGATGCTGCGATGAAACAGTATCAAGCATTAGCTGATACAGCACCTGACGGGGCATTAAAAAGCGTGTTTCAATTTTTAGCATACGAAGAAACCCAACATAAATTAGAGCTGGAAAAAAAATACTATGAAATAGTTCATAGTGGCGGCGTATAACTTAAGTAAAGGCGAAATATAGTCAGCTATGTTGATTAAGAAAAAGTTAATTAAGAAAAAACATATTAAGGGAATTTATTTATTACCTAATTTATTTACTACAGGTGCTCTATTTGGCGGCTTTTATGCCGTTATAGCCGCAATGAATGGGGCTTTTGAAAGTGCCTCAATGGCTGTTTTTATTGCTATGATTTTAGATGGCCTGGATGGGCGAGTTGCCCGAATGACTAATACTGAAAGTGATTTTGGTGCAGAGTATGACAGCCTTTCCGATATGGTTTCCTTTGGCGTTGCTCCTGCTTTAGTTATGTATAGCTGGGTTTTATCCAGTATGGGGAAAATTGGCTGGCTGGCTGCTTTTATCTATTGTGTGGGGGCTGCACTACGTCTGGCCCGATTTAATACCAGCTCTGGCTCAGAAGATAAACGTTTCTTTAGTGGCCTAGCAAGTCCTGCTGCTGCTGGCATTGTAGTAGGTTTTGTCTGGATCTGTGTGGATAATCAGATTGCAGCAGAGTCAGTCAAATGGTTAGCTTTACTTATTACCATTGGCAGTGGAATATTAATGGTAAGTAATATTTTGTATCGTAGTTTTAAAGATTTAAACCTTAAGGACAAAGTACCCTTTGTTGCTTTGCTGATTATGGTTTTAATTTTTATCTCTATTGTATTACAACCTCCTTTTATTCTTTTTGCAGTATTTTCTTTATATGGCTTATCGGGGCTTGTTATCTATTTATGGCGCTTATTATTTAAGAAAAAAAATCAACCGCAAGAGACGGTATCTAATACGGATTCAAAACCTAGCATGGATCAGCATAAAAGCGAGAATCTTGATGAGTGATAATACTTTATCAATGACTGAGATGTATATTATTTTGGTTGAAGGCTCGCTCATGCAGACTAAAATAATAAAACAGCAATTGGCATTATTAGGTATTTTAAATGTTAGTGCAGTAAAAAATGGCAGTGATGCTTTAGAACTTATGCAGCAAGATTTGCCTGATTTAGTGATTTCATCAATGTATCTAAGTGATATGACAGGTACTGATTTAGTCCTTGCTATGCGTAGTAATGAAGCGTTAGAAAATCTGGCCTTTATGCTAATTTCCAGCGAAACATCATTTAAAGCATTGGATCCTGTTCGACAAGCAGGCGTTGTTGCTATTTTACCCAAGCCTTTTGAAGCACAGGATCTTAAACGTGCACTGGTCACCTCCTTAGATTTTATAAATGTTTATGGCGAATCTGAAAGCTTTGAAGAAATTGAAATGGCAGATTTAAAAGTTTTATTGGTTGATGATAGCAAATTGGCAAGAAAACACATTCGCCGTGTTTTAGTTAATCTGGGGATAGAATTAATTGATGAAGCCATTAATGGCAAAGATGCGATTCCTAAAATTGAAGCTAATTTTTATGATCTTATTGTTACCGATTACAATATGCCAGAAATGGATGGGCAAGAATTAACCCGATATATTCGTAATAATAGCTCTCAAAATAGTGTGCCGATATTAATGGTAACCAGTGAAAATGACGAAAAACGCATGGCTGGTGTGCAACAAGCAGGAGTTTCAGGAGTGTGTGATAAACCTTTTGAGCCAGAAATTGTAAAAAATTATCTACGCAAAATTCTGCTTGAAGTCTAAAGCTATTACTTCCCCTCTTTTTATTCTTTCAAACTATAAATAACTTGGTTTTAGCTAAGGCTTATAAATAAATCTTAGTTATTTTGTAAGAAAGCAAATAAAAGCTTTTATGAATAAATTGAACTAAGCTAGAATATATGCAATTCAGAAAATATCAGCCTTTAACCTATCAGGCTTAACAGAGAAAGATAATGACAGATAAATTAATAATTTTTGATACAACCTTACGTGATGGCGAGCAAAGTCCTGGTGCATCAATGACACTTGAGGAAAAAGTCCGCATTGCAAAAAACCTTGAAAAAATGCAGGTTGATGTTATTGAAGCAGGTTTTCCTATTGCCAGTCAGGGCGATTTTGAATCAGTTCAGGCGGTTGCAAATACTATTAAAGATAGTACTATCTGTGGCCTGGCCCGTGCGCTGGATAAAGATATTCATAGAGTGGGAGAAGCTATTAAAGGGGCAAATTCAGGAAGAATTCATACCTTTATTGCCACCTCCCCTATTCATATGCAACACAAATTGGGTATGACTCCTGATGAGGTAGTTGAGCAAGCGGTAAAAGCAGTTAAATTAGCTCGACAATATACCGATAATGTTGAATTTTCTCCAGAAGATGCCGGACGTTCTGAATCTGATTTTTTATGCCGAATTATTGAAGCAGTTATAAATGCAGGTGCCACTACAATAAATATTCCAGATACAGTTGGTTATAATATTCCTCATCAATTTGGTTTTTTAATTAAAACCTTATTAGAAGAAATTCCAAATGCTGATAAGGCTATTTTTTCAGTACATTGCCATAATGATCTAGGCTTGGCGGTAGGAAACTCATTATCTGCGGTATTAAATGGTGCTAGACAGGTTGAATGTACTATTAATGGTTTAGGTGAGCGTGCAGGCAATGCCTCTCTGGAAGAAGTAGTAATGGCCATTCGCACTCGCCAGGATGTATTTTTGTGTGATACTGGAATAGATACGACTCAAATAGTCTCAACATCCCGCCTGGTTTCAGGTATTACAGGATTTCCTGTGCAACCCAATAAAGCCATAGTTGGTATTAATGCCTTTGCCCACGAATCAGGAATTCATCAGGACGGGGTATTAAAAAGCAGAGAAACTTATGAAATTATGTTAGCTCAGGATGTTGGCTGGGATGATAATAAAATTATTCTGGGCAAACATTCGGGTAGAAATGCACTTAAAACACGCTTATTAGATTTAGGTATTGAATTAGCATCAGAAGAAAAATTAAATGATGTATTTATGCGTTTTAAAGATTTAGCCGACAAAAAACATGAAATTTTTGATGAAGATTTGCAAGCACTGGTTTCAGAAATTGTTGCAGGAAAAGTGGAAGAAAATATTAAACTGGTTTCCCTTAAAGTCTGTTCCGAAACAGGTGAAATCCCTGTAGCAAAAATAATACTAAATGTTGCGGGTGAAGAGCAGCAAGCGGTAGCTGAGGGTAGTGGCCCAGTGGATGCAACATTTATGGCGATTGAAAAAATTATTCAAAGTGAAGCAGAGTTAAAATTATACTCGGTGAATAACATTACCAGTGGCACAGATGCTCAGGGTGACGTTACTGTTCGCCTGGAAAAAGATGGGCGTATTATTAATGGTCAGGGGGCAGATACAGATATTGTCATAGCCTCAGCCAAAGCTTATATCAGTACACTCAACAAGATGTTTTTAACGGATAATAAAGAGCATCCACAACTGGGTGATGTTTGAGGTAGGTGTTTTAATACAACCACGTCCAGGGGGCGTGGTTATTGACTTTGTTATTGATAGGCCAGGCGTTGAAAAAGGCCAATATTCTTTCCATTTTGGCTGAGTTGCCCCTCATCCTTAGCATTCACAATAAATTCAAATTTCTCATGATGGTCAATGTTTGTAGATGGAGTGCAAGTCATGTTCAGGTGCATTTTACTTTTTGCTCCCCAGAAACAATGCCATAAAATTTTCTCATTTTCAACCGTGCTAAATTCAGATTTTCCCTCAAATAGAATGCTCATATTTTTAATCCCCATTCTATTGTCTTCTATAGCTTTCCACTTACCTGCTCCTGGATGAGGAGAGCAGCCAGCAAGAATTACTAGAACGGCAAGCAGCCAGAATGGTTTTAATATAGTCATCGTTTTTAAGCCTCGAAAAATCAAAATTTGTGTATTATAACAGTTTTGACCATCTAGATGTTTTTAATAGCTGCTTATGTAATATGATATATAAGATAATGCCACATAAATCAGCAACAATATCAAATACTGAAAAGCTACGAAAAGGCAGAAAATATTGAACCAGCTCAATAAAAAAAGCATAGCCTAATAAGGGAAATATAATAACTTTATAATGTGGTTTATCAATAAATGAAAAATGGCTAAAAAGAGCTAAAACAAAAAAAGCCAGCAAGTGATTGGCTTTATCAAAACCGGACATTATGCCTGTCTCTTGATGCAAGGGGGTAAAGGCTAGATAGGAGATAATAAGCACTAAAAAAACCAGGCTAAAGCGGAAAAATTTAAGTCTTGAAGGTTGCTGATAGCTCACTATTCATCTCTATAAAGTTTATGTTTATATTCTGAGTATAATACAAAATAAAATAAGTGAGAACAGGCTGAGTTCGAAATTCCACTTAAAATATGCTAAAATCACGTCCTTTTAATTAGTAAGGTTATTGTATATGGAAGAGGTTCTCGAAATCCGTGATGGTTGCAACACCGCAGAGCAGTTATTCAAAAGCTTAGCATTTTCAAGATATTTAAAGATTTACAAAAATGAATTTATTAATGAACTGAATAATAAAAACTCACGCCACCGGGCAGAAGCACAGCAAAAAATAGTTTTTATTCAATCTATTAGTGCTAGAGATTTTGTAAACTTAGTTAATTTAAATAAATTTGAATCCCACTATGATTTGGAGCGTGCTAAGTCATTGGTAAAGTTTTTTGATGGTGGTTTCCACCATTTTCGCTCCAAAGGTTATTCTCGCCTGGTTCGGCTACAAAATGATATTGTAACAACGGGTATAGAAACTGTTGAAACAGTAAAGGATAAAGTAACCGGTAAAGCCAGTAATTTATCCGAATTATTACTTGATACCAGAAGAATTCTGCTTCGAAAGGTCAATTTAGAGCAAGGTGTACGTAGAACCCATGGCATGGATGCAACCCCAAATGTAACTGCGGGAGAAATATCCGGGCACTACTTTAGTATGCCTGGAGATTACGTGGCTTTAGCTCATGTACCCTTAACCATCGCCGCAGATATCAAAACTGGAGTGGATTATTCAACCCCTTCTAATAAACGAGCCAAACCTTTTTATGAATTAAGTCATAATCCTTTTGATGCATTTTCATTTGAACCCGAAGAGTGGGTTTCTGTTCCATTACAGGTAGGTTCATCTCTCATAGTTGTTTATTTACACAAGTCCAGAGGTTGTATTGAAATGGAACCCGGGCTGTTAAACCTTTTTCCTTTTGCTTCTGCAAGTGAAATTAAAGCGGGCCGTAAACCCGATGGAATTTTCTTATTTGGTGATCCTAATGCAAAATCTTCTGATCTGGGTTATTTTTGGGATGAAATTAATAATCTTCTCGTGGGTGTTGTTCCAAATGAAGATGAACTTAAATACTTTGGCTATGCAAAAAAACCAATTCTAACCTTGCATAATGTTTTGGCAATTAAAAATGGAGATACTCCATTACATTGTGGCTGTACCCGTTATGTAATGCAGTTTGATGAGGCTACAGAGGAGCCATATATTTCTGAGATGCTGATTAAAGCAGATGATATGGGCAAAGTGCAGCCAAAAGCAGATGATAAGGGTGTTAATCGCTTGTATTTTTACGGTACAGAAACAGGAGCATTTGCTTGTCTTGATGGTTTTAGTGAACAAGCTAAAATGCTGATGAAAGGTCGAGAAGTTGGTTATAACAAAGAAACAGGCTCTAATGCCAGGCAAATTGTACCCGTAACCGATGCACAAGAGTTAATTAGTGGCGAAGATCTGGATGTACTTTTATATATGAATAATTTTACTCTGGTAAATGAAGGTGATTCAACCATTGATATAGATATGACCGTTGATCAGGCAATTGAGCATTTACGCTTAGGTGAAAGAGTTGCAGCGGGTAGTACTCAGACTCATAGAGGAGAAAAAGAGAGTAGCTATTGGGCCAATCCTTTTCCCTTATTAATTGATGAGAATAATGAAGTATTACACCCTGATTTAAATCAGAAATTTCAGCAGAATGAAAAAAGCTTAATTGAAGATCTTAAAATATTGGTTGAACGCAAAGAAATAGCTTTTGGTGTTGCTCATAGCCAACTGATGGCGGGTGTTTATAATGGTAATAGCGATGATGCTTTAAAACACTGTGGATATAACTCAAGAGATGAGGTAGAACAAAAAGCTCCAGTAAGGTTAGCTGAGGATTTAATCGATATGATTAAACAATTAGCTAAAGAGAAACGTATTCGTCTGGGAGGAAAACAAGTGAAAGAGCTGAGTATTACCGTTGCTCTGGTGGGGGATAGCCGTACGGGTAAATCCGAAACTGCTGAGAAAATGGAAGGTATACTTGGTCTGCAACTAGCCTGATAGCCGCTATTACTTGTGAATAAACCCTGATAAAAATTTATCAGGGTTTTTAAGTGCTATTGATTTTAATGGGCTGGTGCTTTAAACTACATTAGAAATCAATAATATAATAATAAATATAGTGGATGATAAACTTGAGGAATATTAAATCAAGGCAAGCAGAGCAAGTTTAGTTAGGGGTAAAATACAAATCAAAGAGATAATTTAGAGGTTAAAATGGCTACTAATAAGCAACAAACTGATACATTAGAGCAAAACAAAACAGAAAAAAATCAGTCTGCGAGTCCTAATAATTTAATAACCTTTGCATCTACAGCAGAGCCAAATGCATTAGAGTTAAATCGCCGCCTGAAGACTTTTGAAGAAGAGATATCCGCTCTAGACAATAAACTCTTGCGATCTCATAATGAGTTTCGCTCATCAATTACTGTCATCTCCAAACAAACAACGGACAATTCATCCAAGCTTAATCTTACCCAAAAACACCTGCGCAATCTGGATAGCACCTATAAATCACTCACTACGCAAGCAGATATTTTAGCTAAAAAAACATCCAGTCTTGGTAGTTTATTTGAAAAATCGTACAAAAAACAATCGGATTCATTTCAATTTATTGATAATAAAATTACTGTCAATAAACAACAGCTCAGTAAAGAGCTTAATCAAATTAAACAGGACTTAAGAGTACTTGAAAAAAACTACAGCCGCACTTCAACACAGACTCAGCAATTACTCAATAATGTAAATAGTTTGCACCAGAATGTACAAAATACAAATCAAGAACAAAGCCAAAAAATTCAATCTATTGAGCGACGATTAACTTTAAAAACAACGTATTTAGACAATCAGCTTAAACAGCTTATTAATGAGCAAGATAAAGACTTAGAGCATTTGCAAAGTGCAATTATTGATAATGAAAAACAAGCAGAAAAAGAGCTATTAGCTGTTAATGAATGGGTAGCTGCAATAGTTAAAGAGCAGAGCGAACAATTCAAGCAAATAGACAAAAAACTGGAGGATAAACAAACTAAGCTAAAACAAGCTATTAAAAACCAGGATATAAAATTAACGGAAGATATTCATGTTGTATCAGAAAAAATAGCGAGTAATGAATTTCAACAACAGAAAACTCAGGGACTTGTTGCAGGACTGGGCAGTAGCTTTATTAAGCTAACGGATAAAATTTCAAACTTCCATAAGCAACTTAGTCAAAAGATAGAAGCTAATCATAACCAGTCTATAACAAAATTTGATGATTTAAATAAGCTGCAGCAGCAATCTAAACACAAACAAAGTGAACATGAACAACAAATTAACGCATTACAAAAGACTAATAACCATCTAGCCTATAGAGTGGAGCAGGTGGGCGAAAATGTAGAACAGCTAAATAGACTAACCAGTGATTTAGATATTGAACAAAAAAGTATACATCAGCAAGTAGTTAGCAATGCACAACTTGAAAATACTCACTTTAATTCGTTATCGTCAGTATTAGCAGTGGTTATTATTGTAATTTTATCCAGTTTTTATTATATCTGGAATACTATTGATACTAAAAATAGTCTATTGCTTGAGCAGCAACAGTCTCAATTTAAATCATTGCAGCAGCAAAACCTTGATCTGGAACAATTACAACAGACGGTAATAAAACAACAACAGCTTGCAGTAGAGCAAGACTTTATCATTCAGAAAAATGTAATTAATGAGCAGAATGCTAAACATCAAGTCACTCAGTTATCCAGTGATCTGGATAAGCAGACACAAGTTACCAGTAGCTATCAACAACAATTGCAACAACAATTGCAACAACATCAGCTACAAATAAGACAACAGCAGCAGCAACAGCAAGTTATGCAGAATAATATGCAAAGAGTTGATGATCAGATGTTATATTTAAATCAAACCGTGGGTCCATTTAGCGAGTTGCAATCAGGAAATCTGGAAGGGCCAATTTGGTTAAAAGATCAAAATGCACAAAACTACACTATTAAATTAAAAATATTTAGTAGCAAGCAGGCGCTTTTTGCCTTTATTGCCGACGAGGCGTATTACTTAAATCAAGAGCTGGCTTTTTATCCTACTATCATGAATGGAAAAACAACTTATAGTCTGCTTTATGGTAGCTTTGAAAATAAAGCCCAAGCCCAATTTGCTATTGATGAATTACCCTATAAGTTATCAGGTGAAAGCGAAGGAATTATTAGTATGGAGTCCATTCAGTCTTCACTATAGTGTTATAGGGTCTAGTATTAAGAACGGTAATTTCCTAAAGCGTAATTAATAAAAAACTGGCGGCTAAAAGATGAGCTGCCAGCCAGATTTAAGCCAGTATTTCTTAATAAGGATAAAACGGGATTTTGATTACTAAATAAACGTTTTAAAATATCCATAGAAGCAAGCATGGCTATATTTGAGCCTTTTCTTGCTCGCTCGTATTTACGTAAAATGGCATAATCAAAAGGATTTTTACCCAGTTTAATTGCCAGGCTAAGCTCGTTGGCCAGAGCCTGTGCATCATCAAAACCCAGATTAACTCCCTGGCCTGCTAAGGGGTGAACGGTATGGGCGGCATCTCCTATTAAGGCAAGATGAGGTTTTACATATTGTCTGGCGTGGCGCATTCTCAGTGGAAATATTGCCCGTTCGCTACAAACTTGTATATTGCCTAAAAAGTCACCAAAACTTTCTTCTAGCTGGAGGTTAAAATCCTTCTCTTTGAGTTTTAATAATTGCTCTGCCTGAGTTGCAGTAGTTGACCAGACAATCGAGCTATAGTGATCCCTTAAGGGTAAAAATGCCAGAGGCCCTGTTGGCATAAATTGTTGCCAGCAAGTAGATTGAGGATGTAGTGAGGTTTTAACAGTGGTAACCAATGCAGTTTGTTGATATGCCCAGCTATTGATATCTATATTTGCCTGTTGGCGTAACCAGGAATTTGCCCCATCCGCCCCAATAACAAGTTTAGCGCTGAGTTTTACTCCGCTATCATCACTTATTACAACGCCTTCTTCTAAAAATTCTATATTATGGGTTTTAAAAGGGTGAATAAAACTGATTTGCTCAAAGTCAGCCAGTTGCTGTTGCAGAGATTTTTGAATGATTCGGTTCTCAATAATATGGCCTAAATTCTCTTTGCCAACTTCCTTCGCATTAAAATGAATTTTCCCCTGCCCGGTTTTATCCCAAACCTGCATTTGCTGATATGCATAAGCACCCATAGATTTTATATTGGACCAGACACCTATTTTTTCTAATAATTGCTGGGAGCTATGGGTTAGCGCACTGACTCGAATATCAAAACTATCTGCTGGCCAATTGCTATTTGCTGGCTGAGTTTCAAGTACCGCAATGGAGAGTTTGTTATTTTGCTCTTCGATGGCCATAGCACATGCAAAAGCAGCGCCTACCATGCCTCCACCAATAACTATAATATCAAAGCATTGCTGTTGGTTTTTTTTTCTATTCGCATTCATAATAGTTTGTGTAGTTACCTTTTAATAGCCATCTTGTTTTATAGACCCATGGCAAAACGGGCCAATAGGGTCTTTAATGGCTGATACAGCTCAAAGAGGCTAAGACTTAAATTTCTAATCGGTGTTATTGGGAAGGTATTATTTGAAAATACCTGAATTAAACCATCGGTAAAGCGTGTTACATTACGTATGTCTTTTTCTCTATTATGCCAATAGTTTTTAACTAAATCCTGTTGATAAACAAATTTACCCTGATGCTGATTTAAATTTGTTTTAATCAGTTCGCTTAAACACTGGATGTCTCTTAACCCCAGATTAAAGCCCTGACCCGTTACCGGGTGAATACTATGGGCTGCATTGCCTACAAAAACTAAGCGCTGTAATTGAGCTGCGCTATCCGTATCCAGTGATTTTAATATGAGTGGATAAGCAAAGCGCTTACCTATACGCTGTATCTTGCCCAGTCGATAACCAAAATGTTGCTGCAATTGTTGGAGAAAATCTTGATCAGTTAAGGACATCACTTGATCCAGTTGTTTTTCTTTAATAGTCCAAACCAGAGAGCAGCGATTTTTTGTTAATGGCAGTATGGCTAATGGGCCTGCTTCGGTGAATCGCTCAAAGGCCTGGCCTTGATGGGGATACTCTGTTTCAATATTGGTAATAATAGCACTTTGCAAATAGGCTTTACTGCTAGGAGCAACTTCTAAAAATTGATGCGCTATGGATTGGTTACCATCTGCGGCAATAACTAAAGATGCACTCAGTGTGGATAATTTTTTCTTGTTTGTTATTTGCTTTTGAATAAATTGCAGGCTAACGGATTGTAATGAAATATCTATCTGTTTTATTTCTACGGGACAAAATATATCAATATTTTTATGTTGCTGCGCCTGTTCTAATAATACTTTACCAAGTGCATGGCTTTCTACAACATAGCCCAAAGCATCCACTTTTTCTTGTTGATAATTTAAGCGGGCAAAACCAAATTTTCCCTGTTCACAAATAAGAATATCTTTAATCGGCTCGGTTACGGGCTGGTTGTTATGATTTAATTTATCCCATAAATCCATTGATTGATAGATTTGTTTAGAGCCCGCAGATAAAGCAATACAGCGATCATCAAAACTACTGGGCTGGTCGGTATCAAAGGGAATTTTTTCCAATACAGCAATGCGTAAAGCCTGCTGATTGTCTATATGCGCGAGTGATAAAGCCATACTTATACCAGCTAAACCACCCCCTAAAATAAAAATATCATAATCAGTTTTCATAATAAATTATAGTTATAAAATTTAATTTTTTACCATATAGGATTCAATTTCATCGGTGGTTCTGGGTAAGCCTTCGGTCAGTAACTCATAACCCGTTTCCGTAACGTGTACATCATCTTCAATTCGAATACCAATATTCCACCATTTTTTATCTAATTTTTTACTACGTTTAATATAGATTCCTGGCTCTACGGTAAGCACCATTCCTGGTTCAAATATGCGCCATTGCCCACCCAGTTTATAATCCCCCACATCATGGACGTCCAGTCCGAGCCAATGCCCAGTTCTATGCATATAAAACTCTTTATATGCTTCATCCTTAAGCTGAGACTCTAGAGTACCTTTTAATAAACCTAACTTAAGCAGGCCTTCAGTAATTACTCTAACAGCTTCTACATGAGGTGCATCCCAGTGGTTTCCAGGTTTTATTTGTTTAAAGGCGGCTTGCTGAGCTTCAAGAACCAGATCATAGATCAATTTCTGGGCATTGCTAAATTGGCCACTAACCGGAAAGGTTCGAGTGATATCTGAGGCATAACCCTGATATTCTACTCCTGCATCAATTAAGACTAAATCACCATTCTTAAGAAGCTGATCATTATCGGTATAATGTAAAATACAGCCATTTTTTCCTGAACCAACAATGCTGGGATAGGCGCTATCACGACAACCATTTTGATAAAAAGTGTGTATTATTTCTCCTTCGAGTTCGTACTCATATTTTCCTGGCTGGCAGTATTTCATTGCTCGTTTGTGCGCCGAGACAGAAACTTCGGCGGCTTTTTTCATCCATTTGATTTCCTGGGGGGATTTATAGAGTCTTAAATCATGTAATAAATGATCCAGAGCAACAAATTCACCAGGTATTACAATGCCCGAACGGGCTTTTTGTCTTAGGCCGTTAACCCAGCCCATCAGGCGTTGATCAAAATCCAGATTAAGCCCCATGGTATAATAAACACGGGTTTTATTTTCTAATAATCCAGGTAAAATATCGTCTATATCACTAATAGGAAAGGAATCATCTGCTCCATAAACCGTTTTGGCACTTTGTTGGCCTGTTCTATAACCGTCCCAGGTTTCTTTAACCTTGTCTTTCTCTCGGCAAAATAAAATGTATTCTGCATGCTCTCTATCGGGGATTAATACCAATACTGACTCGGGTTCGTTAAAACCACTTAAATACATAAAGTCACTGCCCGCTCTAAAAGGGTGAAAAACATCATTATTACGATTCTTTTCTAATGAAGTAGGAAGAATAATTATGCTGTCTTGATCAACCATCTCCATTAATTGTTGACGACGATTACTAAATTCGTTGGAAATTTTCATAGTTAATATCTTAATGTAATGATTTATTTAGGTGTTCAGGGATATCAATTCTATTGGGAGCAGATTCTGGCATAAGCTCATCAGCAATAAGAATTACTCCTACTCTAACATACTCTATTAACTCAAAAAGAGATTGTTCGTCTTCTTCATTGTTCTCTAGCTGGTAATCCTCGGCATGGCTAATATTAACTAGATCGGTAAGAATTTCCTGTAACTGATCCGAAGCATTTTTAATGTTGTTTTCTTTTTTAAAATTGGAGTTATTCAAGCCCAGGCCATATAAAAAGTTTTGTACCCAGAGTGAAAAATCAGCCAAACGTATTTCAATGGGATCGTTTTCAACAATAGCCAGCTGGAAATCAAATTGACTGGAAGAAAGTGATGTTTCAATTACCTGATAAAAGGAGTCCAGCACATCTAATGCTTCTTTTACCAATAAATTATTTAAATCCAGATCTAAATCCAGATTTTCTGTCCAGGAAAAAGCGTGTTCAGTTGATTTTTGAGAAGGGCTGCAAATTAGCCCGGTAAATAAAGCATGCACTTCAGCCATAGAAGAACTCATGCCTAATTGTTGTAAAAAAGGTTTCAAAGCATCTGAAACCTCTGAATTTTGAATAAATGATGAAAAATTGAGCATAAAAGCAATCCAGTTAGATAAAGTTATTGACCAAAACTGTTTGTCATTTTAATATACTCTCTTCTCTTTGCAATATTTTTTTAACCTCTTTGCAATTTCTTTTTAAAAAGTACAGGGTAGCTGGTTAGTCATGAGTACAAAAACCAATACACAAAATGAGCTGGACAGGCTAGATAGCCAGATAAGTGATCTATTAAAACTGGTTCAGCAACTTAAAGAAGAAAATACCAGTTTACGTCACCAACAAGTGACTCTTCATCATGAGCGAGCCCAGCTGGTTGAAAAAAATGAAATTGCCAAGTCTCGTGTTGAAGCTATTATTTCCAGATTAAAATCTTTAGAGGTTATAGAATGAGTCAAAAATCTTCCGATACATGCAGGATCAGAATTCTGGAAAAAGAGTATGTCATTAATTGTAAAGCTGACGAACGTGATATGCTAAAAAAATCAGCGGATTATTTAAATCAGCGAATTAAGGAAACGCGTACTACAGGCGGGGTTACAGGCGGTGAGAAAATAGTGGTAATGACTGCGCTTAATCTGGTTTATGATTACCTAAGCAAAGAAGGTAAAACGGAAGCTCAAACAGATGATAATGATAAAGTAACCCAAAAGCTGCAACAAATAAATAAAAAAATTGAAACTGCCTTACACAAACATCAGCAGATTGAACTAACTTAGAAGAACTTCTATTTTATTAATACTGCTGGATTTTAGCCCATCTCTAGCGGATCAATATCAATGTTCCACTTTATTTTATTGTCTTTAGGAAAACCATTTAACCAGAATGATAAAAATTGCTGTAAAGCCTGCCTGCGAGCAGACTGAATCAGTATTTGAGCACGATAAACACCACCACGTCTTTCCATAGGGGACGGTATCGGTCCTAATAATTGAATGTGCTGAATTAATTCTTGCATTACGGGAGATAACTGGGCTAATTCTATTAACTTTGCTAAAAAATTCAGGTTATACAACTTATCCTTGGCTTCACTTCTAAGCAAGGCCATATACTGGTAGGGGGGTAAATCCATGGCTTTCCGTTCATTCAGTGTGTTTTGTGCAAAAACACCATAGCCCTGTTCTAATAAGCTTGCAAAAAAAGGATGGTCGGGCTGATGTGTCTGTAAAATAACATGCCCTGGTTTTTCGGCTCTGCCTGCTCTACCTGCTACTTGTACGATGGATTGAGCCATCTTTTCCAATGCCCTGAAATCAGTAGAAAAAAGCCCCTGATCCACATCAAGTATTACCACCAGAGTTACATTAGGAAAGTGGTGTCCCTTGGAGAGCATTTGAGTGCCTACCAGAATTTGTTTGTTACCATTATTAATTCTTTTTATAATTTGTTCAAAACTGCCCTTGCGGCGGGTGCTATCTCTATCAATGCGTAACACTTCCACACCAGGGAAAAGCTCAAGCATGGTTTCTTCAATGCGTTGAGTACCGGCTCCCATAATATCAACCTGACTACTATCACAGGACAGGCAATGTTGTGGAATAGGCGACTTACTTTCACAATGATGACATAACAGGTGATTTTCAGACAGGTGCAGGGTTAAATTTGCATCACAACTTGCACAGCGAGCTACCCAGCCACAATGGTGGCAAAAAAGAGCAGGAGAATAGCCACGTCTATTTTGAAATAATAGCACCTGATTATTTTTTTCCAGCTCAATCTCCATCAGAGCTTTTAGCTCATGGCAAATTCCCTGTTCTATTAATTTATTTCTAACATCCAATAAAGTAAATTTATTCTTGTGACTATTTGCTGCACGTTTTGTCAGACTGAGATAATGGTATTTTTTAAGTTTAACATTTGCCAGTGATTCTAATGAAGGGGTAGCAGAGCCGAGTAAAACGGGTATTTTAAGCACATTTGCTCTATAAATAGCTAAATCTCTGGCATTATAACGAAATCCATCCTGTTGTTTAAAAGATAAATCATGCTCTTCATCCAGGATAATAGCCCCTAAGTTAGGCATGGGGGTAAAAATGGCTGAGCGAGTGCCAATGACTATCTGAGCCTGTGCTGTACCTGCGTTTAACCAATTTGTTAAACGTTGTTTTTTGCTTACAGACGAGTGTAGAATTACTATAGAAGTATTAAATCGTTGGGCAAATCGTGATGCCAGTTGTGGAGTTAAATTTATTTCAGGAACCAAAACTAAAATTTGTTTGTTTTGATTTAATAAAAAACTCATCCATTGTAAATAAACTTCGGTTTTTCCACTACCAGTAACGCCATCTAATAAGCAGGGGTAAAATTGATTATAATTATTAAGCAATTTATCCAGAGCTACTTGTTGTTCATCATTAAGAATTAATTGCTGCTCTATATTGGTAGAGGAAGCAAGACTAGTGGTATTTTGTTTGCTGGTTTTTATAATATAAGCTAAAACTTCAAGGCGTTTAATAATGCTACTAACACTGCCGCTGTTAGCCAGTTGTTTAATCTCCTCAAGAGTCAAACCCTGAGGGTGTTGCTGTAATATTTGTAATAATTGCTGCTGTTTTTTAGCCCGGGCTAACTTCTCTAGAGGAAGATGGGCTCCCAGGCTGGTAACTGACCAATAATGCACTGTTAGGTCAATCTGGTATTGTGGATTACGATATAGGATAGGTAAAATTTGCTGAAAAACCTCACCAATAGGGTGGTGATAGTAGCTACTGGCCCACTTAGCTAGCGCCATTATTTCTGTTGATAATAGCGGTTTTTGATCTAATAACCGGAGAATACTTTTAAGTTTATTAGCTGGTAGCTCTGTTTTGTCGCTTATTGCAACAATAACTCCTACCAGTCTTCTTGGGCCAAAAGGTATAGCTACACGGCAGCCTTCCTGATATTGCTTTGTTGCTCCAAGTTCGGGAGCTGAAAAATCAAATAATTGCTTTAATGGTATAGGAACAGCTATTTTGAGTATAGTAGGGGGCATGTAATGAATGCTTTTGAATTTTGATAGTTATATTAGCATAGAGAGAGTTTTACAGGTATTTTTGTAGTAAATCGCATACGCAAATCGGTGGGATAAAAAACGATAATATCCAAAAACTTCTGGATGAATACCTGCATATGAAACCAATGAATCAATATCAGAAAAGAAGGAATCAAAAAAATAATCTCCTAAACTTTCTGATTGTAATTCATAGAAAATTCTGCCTTTTTTTAAATCGTCATAAGCCGAAGTTAATATTTTTATTATAGCATAATATGATAGTTTTAAATTTAGATATTTATATTAGAGAGTGTTAGATAGGGGGAATACTTGCACTGCTGTTAAATAAAG
>JASFYQ010000091.1:0-11070 GCA_045047105.1 Pseudomonadota bacterium
GATGATATCTTAATTTATCTGGATGATAATCGTCTGGATGGTCAAATATCCAATGATAAGCAGATAATGGGAACCTATTTACATGGAATTTTTGAATCGGCTCAAAGTTGCCAATACCTATTGCAATGGGCTGGTTTGTCTAATGCTAAAGCAAGCAATTATCAGCAAAATAGAGAAATAGCAATAAATTTGATAGCGGATACTTTAGAACGGAATTTAGACATGGATGCAATCATTAAGCAAATTATAGAATAAATTGCTTAATGATTGATATATAATCAAAAAATAATATATCTTAATATGGTAATAAGTCTTGTTATATCTATTAATTAGATTTATATTAATATAAATTGTTAAAAAATGCTCTTTAAGTAAAATAATACTAACAATCACTAATTATAAATTAGTATTTATTAAAATCTAGTCTACAATAAAATGAATCTAGCATAATCTTACTATTAACAATAACAATAACAATATTAATAAAAACACATAATCAAAATTATTTTTCAGGGAGAAATATCGAATGGATAGGTGTGCCAAAATTATGGTTGTTGATGATGATAATATTATGCAGGATATTATGCTTAATATCTTCAACCAACATCAAATTCAACATGCATTAACAGGTGAAATAGGTATTGAATTAGCTGAAAATTTTTTACCGGACTTGATTATTCTGGATATAAATATGCCTGGAATTGATGGTTATGAAACCTGTAAACGATTAAGAGAAATTGGTATATTACAACAAACTCCGATTCTTTTTATGTCAGAATATAAAGGAATTGAAGATAGGTTAAAGGCCTATGGCGTTGGAGGTGATGATTATATCAGCAAACCGGTTAATAATAATGAATTATCCATTAAAGCTAAAAACTTAATTCAGTCTAACAAACAACGGGTGCAATTAACCCGGGATTTAAAATCTTCCTATCAAGCCGTATTAGAAGTTCAAACTTATGCAGCAAACCTTCAAGTTATTGGTCGTTTTCTTATGGCAAACCTGTTTTGCCATGATCTAAATGATCTATCTAATTTATTTATAAAAACAGTCAAAGAGTTAGGTATTAGCTGTATTATCAGTATGGACTGTGATCAACATACCGTAGTTTCTTCTGATACCAATAGTATTAATCGTTTGGAGGAAGAAATATTACATATGTCCGATCAAATGGAAAGAATTCACAATTTTGGGAAAAATAGAGCCTTATTTAACTGGAATAAAGTAACTGTTTTAGTCAGAAATATTGATGATAATGCAGATATTATGGCCATTCTAATGGATGGATTAGAAACAGGTATTCGTGCGATTGAAAAAGAACATAAACTCATCAATGCGGTGAAAGATTTAGAAGTAAAAAATGTTCAAACAGAGCAAAATATTTTACAACAATTTAATCAGATGAAATCTGATTTAAGCGAAACTTTTTTGTCCTTAGGTATGACTTCTCTTAGTGAAGAAGAAGAGGGGAAATTAAACTCCTGTGTAGATAATTATCATGGTGAAATTAGTCTTGAACTGGCTAGATTAAGTGAAAATAATGAACAGCTTGCTTTATTAATTAACCAACTACGAACGCCTTCTAGTGAAAAGCAGTCAGCTGAAGAAGCAGATCCAGATAGTGATAGTATAAGTTTTTTCTAACTAAGGGGTTTTTGTGTTGATTATTTTAAAGGCATCTAACTTTAGCTAAAGCACAATATCCTTTTTATTGCACTTATAATATAACCAGTTGGACATCAAGAAACTTAGCTAAGCCAGCTATTAATGAACTAATTACCTATTTATACGATAATTTTAATAAATTAGAAAGCAAATATGGTTTGATTTCATCTATAGTACTTAAACAAAATGGATGGAAGTTTAAGGGCAATGAATTAATTGGTGAGCCGGATAAATAATTAAAATACTTATTAAAAATAGTTATGGATTTTTATAAAAAATTTACTTGCTCATATTCAATTGTAATAAAACAATTAATTGTGGTGGTTACAATTAATTTAAGTATTTTATTTATTTTAGATGTGGTTCAAAATAAAAATTTAACAGCACGTTTATCAAAAAATATTGAGACCCAATTACATGGCCTTGCTGAAGAACATCGGCGAGGTTTTGATGCTTATGCACAGTCAATTAATCATGCAGTTAAACTAATTATTACTCAACAACGGTTTACTGATTATATTGATAGCTATAATTTAGCCGATAATAGCACACTTAATAATATACATTTTGCTGCAAACCCGCCTGCCTGGTTGCCAAGTTCATCGGTATTAAGAAGTTTTTATAAGGCTCGAATTGCTGTTTTAATTTCACCAGAAAATACGCTTGTATCAGCATATTATCACCGCACTAAAAAAAGAAGTGATAGCAATATTTATCAGCAAACTAAAGATTTATTGCTACAACTTAACTCAAAATACTTATTACGTAAATGGAGTCGTAACCAGTTTTATCTTACTGAATTAAATAATAGACCCTATATTATTTCTACTCAATTTGTTAAAAACCATGATGCTGATAGGTTTATATTAATTTTAATCAATCCTTTGGATAATAAATTCTTAGCAGATGTTTTATCTGAGTATTATCATAAAGGTAGAGGAATTACATTGCTTATTAACTCGGATAGTAATGAAGTTATATCCAGTAGTGAGCCAGATAGAATTAAACCCGGCGATAATGTTAATAATTATTCACAACAATATCTATTAGCAGGGGATTCATTTTTTGATTATGGTGCATCCGATTTAAGAATTCACTTTACCTCCGTGATACCTCTTACGGATGTAAATAAAACATTTAAAGAAGAAATTTATGAATCGAGAAAAGAAAAGTTTTTCCTGGCGGCAGTTTTAACTATTGCTTTTATTATTATTACTTATATGCTTGTTTTTAGAATAAAAAATCTAACCGAGTATATTCAAAAATTACAGCAGTCTAAATTTAGCAGTGATGAAAGCTTACAGCAGCCCACGCTTTTTTTTAAAGGAGATGAAATCCGTTATTTATATAAACAGTTTGATCTGCTAATTAATAATATTGAGCAAAATCAAAATAATCTACAAACAGAAATTAAAGAGCGTAAATCAAAAGAAAAACAATTAGCTATATCAATGCTTAAGGCCGATAAAGCCAATCTTGCCAAGTCTGAATTTTTATCTTCAATGAGCCACGAATTACGCACTCCCTTGAATGCGATATTAGGATTTTCTCAATTACTAAGCTATGATCAAAGCCTAAATAAACTGCAACGGAGTAATGTACAAAAAATATATGACTCAGGATATTACTTACTGAGCCTAATTGATGACGTACTGGATTTATCACGTATTGAAAAAGGCAAGCTAAGCTTAAATATAGAACCTATAGATATTAACCAGTTATTACTTGAGTGTCAGCACCTTACTAATGCCATGGCAGAGAAAGAAAAGGTCAAAATCTATTATGATTCCAAGGAATTAATTACAGAAAACATTCTGCTCGACCATAAACGCTTAAAACAAGTTGTTTTAAATTTATTATCAAATGCAATTAAATACATTCATTCACATGAGCCTATCATTTGGTTAACTTGTAAAATTGAAAATAGGCAACTTTTTATTGATGTAAAAGACAATGGAAGGGGAATTGATAAGAAAAAAATTAAAAAATTGTTTGTGCCCTATAATCGTTTGGGTGCTGAAAAGGGGAATATTGAAGGAACAGGCATTGGCCTGGTAATTTCTAAGCAATTAATTACCATGATGGGGGGAACTATTTCTGTTCAAAGTTTAATTGGAGAGGGAACAACTTTTCAAATTTGCATTCCTCTAAAAGGAGATAATTTTGATTGAAGATGTACAACAATCTATAAAAAAAATACAGACACAATTAAAAACACCATTAGAAGCTATAGTTGACCTTACTCAACGATTTGATGAAGAAGATAACCTTACTCCATCACAAAAAAATCGTATCAGAGAGATTTTAGACTCAGTTGAGATTATTCATAGTGTTATTACTGCATTGGACCCGAAATCTAAACAGTTAACTACTGATAATCTAACGAATCCTCGTATTTTAATTGTTGAAGATAATCTCACTAATCAAGAATTATTATTACAACAATTACAAATGTTAGGTTTTTCAGCAGATACCGCAGACAATGGTAAAATAGCAATTGACAAGCTAACACAAAGTTATTATCAGATAATTTTAACCGACTTAAATATGCCCCTGGTAGATGGTTATGAGTTAACTAAAAAACTTCGTAAACTAGAACAAAACACATTAAACCAGAGCATAATTATTGCGATTACAGCAAATGCTTTAGTAGGCGAAAAGGAAAAATGCTTAGCTGCTGGGATGGATGCTTATTTATCTAAACCATTAAATATTCTGGATTTAAAAGAAATATTAGCACAATGGCAAGAACCGCTAGATACTGCTAGCCTAACATTAGAAAATTCAGCAACACAATTTTCAGATAGTAAAATTATTGATAGATCTTATTTAATTAACTCATTAGGTAATGACTATAAAAAACATGTGAGTATTTTAAAAAGTTACCTGAAATTTGCACCTGAAGCTATCCATGAGTTACTTAGTGCTTATAAAAATAGAAATATTAAACTGATACATTTTTATTCGCACAAATTAAAATCATCCTCACGCTCTATTGGTGCTATTGCTTTAGCTGATAATAACCAACAAATTGAAAAAGCGGCAGAGCAACAAGATTGGGATGATATTGATCGTTTATGCCCGCAAATTACTCACCTCTATGCTGATATTGAACGAGCAATAGAAAATATTTTTTTAGAAGAAAAATCTGATAATCCAACAGCTCAAAATGTTCCGGAACAAGATAAGGCTGACTTATCCCATTATACAAATATTCTGGTTATTGATGACGATGAATTTATTCTTTCCCAGTTATCAATTATTTTTAAGGATTTAGGCTTTAAGAAAATTATAACGGTAAATAATGCCCAGCAAGCGTTAAATTTAATTAATCGTTTTAATAATATTGATTTATTATTATGCGATCTTAATATGCCAGAAATTGATGGTATCAGTGTATTAAGACGCCTTTCAGAATGTTCCTATAGGGGAAGCATTATCTTAATCAGTGGTGAAGATAAGAGGGTATTAAAAACAGCTTTTGAATTAGCAAAAGCACACCAATTAAAAGTGATGGGTTTTTTAGAAAAACCCATCAGTCAAACAAGTATAATTAAATTACTTCAAAATTCTGAATCAGACCAAAGCTTACATAAAAAATTAATAACTGAAGCTAAAGTAGAAAAAGATCTAGGTATAACTATTGAAAAACTAAGTGATGCAATAAAAAATAATTTATTAACCGTATATTTTCAACCGCAACTTGATCTGCTTTCTAATCAGATTATTGGAGCAGAGGCATTGGTACGCTGGATTGACCCTGAACTTGGTTTTATTGCTCCAGATATATTTATACCTATAGCAGAAGAGCAGGGACTAATTGATGATTTAACTAATTTGGTTATAGAACAGTCTTTATTTCAATTAAATCAATGGCAAAGCCAAGGGTATAATCTTAAGCTTTCAATCAATTTTTCTATAGATTCATTCACTCAGCTGGAATTGCCTGATTTGCTCTTATTGCAATTAAAACGTTTTGATATTAAGCCTTCAGATATAGTACTTGAAGTAACAGAAAGAAGGTTAATGGACAATATGATTAATGTACTGGAAGTTATTTCACGATTACGTTTACAAGGTTTTGCCTTATCCATTGATGATTTTGGTACGGGTTATTCCACCATGGAGCAATTACAAAAACTGCCATTTACTGAACTTAAAATCGATGGCTCCTTTGTGTATAATGCAGGAGATGATCCAGAAGCCAAAGCTATTTTAGAATCCAGTATCGAATTGGCTAATAAAATTAAACTACAAACGGTAGCAGAAGGTGTGGAAACTCAGGATGATATTAACCTGGTTAAATCAATGGGATGCACTCTGGCTCAGGGGTATTTTATTGCCAAACCCATGCCTGCGGAACAATTTATACAATGGTACACTGAAAGTGTATATAGTTTGGAGTAAATGTCTGAATTATTATATTCGGAACTTACTTCCACAGGAATCAAAAATAGAAAAATTATTCCTGGTTATGTTTAAACAGATAGCCCCAGTTAGCCCAGCTTCAGTCTATTATTTCTGGCTTTTGCACTCCTGCTTTAGGAGCGGTAATAGCAGAGAAAGCCATTAAATTTATAACTGTTTCAATAGTTTGTTTCATTTTTTTAATAAATTCCAGTTCACCAGTTTAATATTAAAATGTAGTATATAATATAAGGATTATGACTACTAAGATGCAAAATTTCTTGAGTATATTACTACAGATATCTTTTATTTTGTATCTTTGCGCCTGGCAATTAATGTATAGTCTTCAGGCTCAGGAGTTAGATACAGCAACTCATAATATTGAGCAATTAAATTTTTTTATCCACCCTATAGCAAAATCTTTAGATTTTCAATTATTAATATCACAATACCATCAGCCTGAAATTATCCTTATTGGGGACTCTACACATGGCACCCATGAATTTTATCAGCAACGAATTAAATTAAGTAAAAATCTTATTCTAAAGCATGATTTTAAGCTGATTGCTATTGAGGCGAACTGGCCAGATAGCTATATTTTAAACCAGTATATACAATCTGAAATTTCCTATTCAACACTTAAAAAAGTGAATCCATTTAAAGCTTATCCACGTTGGATGTGGCGTAATCAGGAAAGTATGGATTTTTTACATTGGTTACGTGCTTATAATTCACAATTGCCCAAAGCTGAACAAACAGTCAGCTTGTATGGTATAGACTTGTATAGTTATTACCGTTCAATCAACTGGCTAATAGATTATTTTGCTGAATTTTATCCTGATAAGCTTAATCTGGTCAGGAGTAATTATAATTGCCTTAGTCAATATAAAGATCCCGGTGATTATGGGGTTGCGGTAAATAAACAGGCAAATTTATCCTGCCAACAAGCGGTAATAGAAGTATTTAATTTGTTTGTAGATTGCAAAATTAGCTGTATAAATTTTACTTCACAATACCAGCAACAAGCCTTTTTCCATGCTCAGCAACAGGCATTTATTGTCACTAATAACGAAAAATATTATCGCTCCATGTATCGCCCCGAGTCAGGTGCAGAATCTTGGAATATTCGAGATAGGTATATGTTTGAGTCGCTATTAACTATTAGGGAACATTTACATCAGCCAAAAACTCTTGTTTTTGCACATAGCTCACACCTTGGTGATGCACGAGCGACAGCGGCAACAGAGTACCAGCAATTAAATCTAGGGCAATTATTGAGGCAGCACTATAAACAACAATTATTTAGCATAGGTATGTTGAGTTATACAGGCGAGCTAATTGCATCCGATGGGTGGGGACAAGCAACTATAAAAAAACAGTTAAAACCGGCTCATAAAAAAAGCATTGAATATTTGTTTCATCAATTAAATAGTTCAAAATTTTTCTTAGTATTTAAGCAATTGCCAGAAAAACTCAGAAACTGGTTAAATAAACAGCGAATGGAACGCCATGTTGGAGTAGTTTATCTGGCTGAAACAGAATTTGAAAATCATTATGGTGGCACACAATTAGTGGAAGAGTTTGATGCTATTTTATTTTTTGATACGAGCTCTGCATTAAACTGGTTTGAAAATTTCTAATTTTATTCGTCTAAACCAAAAAAATTACAGATAAAAGTACTGGCGGATGGGAAATATAAGTGAACAAAAGAGGCATGAATATTTTTAGTTTGGTAACCTTCATAACGGGTGAGTTTGGTCTCACATGTGGTTGTTTGCCATAGATTGGCTAATTTATATTCTTCTAACCAACTGGCATAGTGAAACTCATGGCCTCTAATACGATATATTTCATTGTTTATTTTTCTCTGGCATATTGCATAACCATAATTTTGTAATTTATTGGTTAATTCTACTATACCCGGAACACAACCCACCATAGGATAAAACTGACCGCTGCGTAAATAGATACCCTGACATAAAAACATCAGTCCACCACATTCTGCATAACATAATAATCCAGCATCTACCTTTTTTTTAATATCCCTTCTAAGTTCTTGATTATTTGTTATTTCTTTGGCATATTTTTCTGGAATACCACCACTTAATATCAATCCGTCTAAATTGTCCGGGAGTTTTTTATCTTTTAAAGTAGAAAATTTTATAAGCTTCACATTACGTTCAGTTAAAAAATGATGATTATCCTGATAATAAAAGAAAAATGCCTCATCATCGGAAATAGCGATGCGTTTTTTTATACTGTTTTTACTGTTTTTTTTGGCAAGAACAGCACAGTCAGCTGTTTTAACTTCAATGGAAAGGGTTATAATTTCATCTATGGATAAGGATTTTTCAGCTAACTGGGCTAATTGTTCCATACTGGGGCAATATTGAGAGCAGCTAGAAGCTGCATTATGCATATCAGTAGGATGATCCAGGCTATTTTGTTTGTTTATAGAACCCAGAACTTTGATTTCATGCTGAGCTAAATAGTGTATAAATTGCTCAGTTAATTGTGGCTTGGTAACCTTATTTAAAATAATTCCTGCAACTCGTGAATTATTATGGTATTTGCCCGCCTGATTAACTACTCCCAGAAGTTCGGAAAAATTATCCTGGTGCAGTTGTTCACAGCATACTACCAGTATTATCGGCCAATTGAGCAGTTGGGCAATTTCCATTGTGCCACTTTGGTTTGCATCAGGATAATGTTTATCAAATATACCTTCAAAACCTTCAATAATTCCACGGTAACCAACAGGTAGCCGGTTAATAATGCCCTGAACATTATTTTTACCCATCATCCAGGTATCTAAATTTAATGATACCTCATTGGAATACATGCAATGCATACCCGAATCAAAAAAATCTGCACCAATTTTATACGGTTGTAGATTTAGTTTTCGTTGAGTAAATGCAGCTAAAAGCATTGCCGTAATAGTAGTTTTGCCACAATTGCTATCAATAGCACTAATAATCATTCCATTAGATTGTAATGCAGAATTATTTAACATTTTTTAATTTGTTTTTAAATAAAAATTAATTATATAAGAGCATGTTGAGTCTTGTATATAGCAGTGTACATTACATTTTATAACACAGCAAAAGGTAAAAATGTTTTTTTAGCCTGTTTATTCCCAGCGAAACATTTTTACCCCTATAAATAAAAAGACCAGGGTCATTAATACTAAAGCAATAAGGTGATGACTGATTTCCATAAATCCAGCTCCATCTAACATTATTGCTCGAGCTGCTTGTACCACGTGGGTTAAGGGTAATAAGTCTGCTGCAACTTTAATCCATTGAGGTGCACCTTCTAAGGAAAACCAAACTCCAGAAAGTAGCATCATTGGCCAGGAAAATACATTTACCATTCCACCAGCGACTTCATCACTATGCAAACGTGCAGCAATTAATAAGCCCATAGAAATAAGAGAAAAAGCACCAAGAGTTAATACCAGCAGTAATAACAGGTAAGAGCCGTGCATGGCAAAATCCAGTACCATATTACAACTGATATAAACTAATACAGAAACACAGACTATAAGGATCAACCGAGATATTATTTGTGCCAGAATAAATTCAGTAATGCTTAAGGGGGTTCCCTTAAGGCGTTTTAATACCCCATTTTTTCGATAACGAACTAATACAAATCCAATGCCAAATAACGCACTAAACATCATATTCATGCCTAATATACCTGGTACTACCCAATCAATATAACGTAGTTCTTTACCACTGACTGTACCTTGTTTTAGTTCTGGGCCTGCACTGGCAATAAGAATTTTTTCAACGATATAACCATTGGGCGAAGTGGAGTTTATCCAGTATTGTTGTTGGCTAAAAGAAAATAATAAATCAAGCTGATGACGTTCCACTTTATTAATTGCTTTATCCACATCTATTTCGGGAATAAATTGAATATATCGGCTTTCTAAAAAAGGGTGTTGTCCCTCACCAATAACGCCTACTTTATATAGTTCTCTATTTTCATTAGAAAAGATCATCGCAAAACCAATAACTAATAAAATAGGAAATAAAATGGTCCAGCCCAAAGCGGCGCGATCGCGAATAAATTCTAGATTTCGGGCATGTAACATGGCTAAGCAACGTTTCATGCTCGTAACTCCTTGCCTGTTAAATGTAAAAACAGATCTTCTAAATCATGCTGGCGAATATGCAGGTTATTAAGATTAACTTCCAGCTGAAGTAATTGCTGCAATGTTCCCCCTACATCCCTGGTTGATATTTCAATCCAGCCCTGGTAATTAACTACATCCATTGCTAATTTTTCTATTGGAATATGTAAATCTGCTTCAGGCAGTCTGATAAGTCGGGTATCAAAATATTCTTGTAAAAGTGCTTTTGGGGAGCCCTGAGTAATAATTTTGCCATGATCCATAATTGCAATTTCATCACATAATTCGGCAGCTTCTTCCATATAATGGGTAGAGAGGATAATGGTGGTATCACGTGCCTGTACCGAACCAATTAAATTCCAGAAATTATGTCGCGCTTGTGGGTCAAGACCCGTAGTAGGCTCATCTAAAAATACAATGCTGGGATTATTAATTAAAGCAATGCCAAGTAGTAGCCTTTGCCGCTGTCCTCCAGAAAGTTTTTGATTATCACTATTAATAAAAGAACCCAGAGTACAGGTTTCAATAACTTCATCCAGGCTCATTGGATTGGGGTATAAACCTCTAAAAAATATCAAGGTTTCTTTTACTGTAAGGTATTCTTGTAAGGCAGTATGCTGAAATTGAATACCACATTCTTGTCTAAAAGTATTTCCAAGAGCTTGCCCCTTATAAAGTATTTTACCACTAGTGGGAGCGGTTATACCTTCCATTATTTCTATGGTGGTAGTTTTTCCCGCTCCATTTGGGCCTAATAAACCAAAACAGCAGCCTTTTTCAATTTTAAGATCAATGCCATTTACAGCAGTTAAACCAGGGTATTTTTTTACTAATGATTGTATTTCAATAATGGGGG
>JASFYQ010000092.1:0-27152 GCA_045047105.1 Pseudomonadota bacterium
GGAGCTTCTTACTGGACTGAAGGAGAGAATTAGTATTTATTAATATTTTCATAGAGTAAATCCATCAATTTTATCTATTATTGTACTAGAAAGAGTCTGCCAGCAAATGTAGCATATATTATTTTAAATATAAACTGTACTTAGGTATTAATTTTTAACTGGCTATTGGAATATTAGTTTTTATTGCTTAAATTTATTAAGTTCAGGTGCTTTAGTATGTGCTGATGTTTGTTATAATGCTATTTACTCCATTTTGCACTAATATAGGCAGCTTAGGTCTTTTTTATGCTTCAACCGTATCGGCTAGATATTATTATTCCCTGTTATAACGAGGCAGGTGTTTTACCAGACACATGTTCTCAGCTTGTGCTTTTAGTTAAAAATTTAAAAGCAAAACAACTTATTTCAAAGCAAAGTTACATTTATTTAATTGATGATGGCAGCATAGATAAAACCTGGTCTATTATTGAAGATTTAACGGCAAAATATAATTGTACTGAAGGTATTCGCCTATCTCGAAATTATGGCCACCAAAATGCCTTACTTGCTGGTTTATTCTCGGTTTCAGGTGATTATGTTATTAGTCTTGATGCAGATTTACAGGATGATATAAATGCCATTGAACTGATGCTGAGTAAAGCAGAAACGCATGATGTAGTATATGCAGCAAGGGAAAAACGTGAAAGTGATTCGTTTTTTAAAAAATACAGTGCGGCCTTGTTTTATAAGTTAATGGATTTTTTAGCTTGTGAACTGGTGCCTAATCATGCCGATTATCGTTTATTAAGCAGAAAAGCCATTGAGCATTTAAAAACATTTAAAGAAACTAATTTATTTTTGCGTGGCCTTATTCCTTTACTGGGATTTGAGTCCACTATTGTGTATTATAATCGTTTGCCAAGAACTTCCGGGGAAAGTAAATACTCATTATTTAAAATGTTAGCACTGGCCTGGAATGGGATCACCTCTTTATCTATTGCACCACTAAGAATTATAACTATAATTGGATTTTTAGTTTTTATTGTTTCCTCTTTTATGGGGCTTTGGGGCTTGTATATCCGATTTTTCACAGAGCAGGCTATTCCTGGTTGGGCATCGACTATTCTCCCCATTTATTTTATAGGAGGTATTCAGTTATTATCCCTTGGGGTAATTGGTGAATATATTGGCAAAATTTATATGGAAACCAAACATAGACCCCGTTACTTTATAGCGCAACGAACAGATGAAAAATCTTCTTAACAATTCTTCTACTCACGCTTCGGCTAACTCTCATACTAACAACAGTAAAGAATGGGTTTTTATTTTCTTGCTGACCTTTATAGGCCTATTTTTATTTGTTAAAGCAGGCAATTGGTGGGTAGATATACTCTTTGATAAAAATATAAAACTGCTAATTACAAAGCATAAGGGTGACATCATTGATCTTGATATGCCCAAAGATATTGATTTTGAAGAAACATTATATGTTAATAGTATAAACTTCCCACAGGCCGATGTTTTATCCCATAAACAAACGGGACTTATTGGTTATACCCTGGATTTTTTTATGTCGCTGGACTCTAAATTTGAAGTTAAACAAACACAATATTTTGAGTTTAATATTTATTCGGATGATGGTTTTCGCCTGCGCATTGATAATGAAGTAATTTGCGAGCATATTTATAATCGCCCCATGCAATTAAGCCAATGTTTTAAAAAATTAGCGCAAGGGACACACCACCTGCAAGTCGACTATTATCAAGGTTATGGTAATTTAGGTCTAACAGCACAGTACAAATTATTAAATAGTGATGAACTCTACTATATAGGTGAAAATTCTGATTCAATTAAATTTATTCCCTGGTTATAAATTATGTTTTTAAATCGTCAGGTGCAACACCAGATGCTTTCAATTGGGGTTTTATTTATTGCTTTTTTAACCTATTATAATGGTTATGAAAATCCAGACAAATTGCTTTGGGATGAGAATTATCACATCACATCTGCATATAAATACCTAAACCATATTTTTTTTATGGAACCGCATCCGCCCTTAGGAAAATTAATTATTGCACTGGGTGAATGGTTTGCTCAGTTATTGTTTGGTATTAATGTGGAGGTTAATAATGCAGCAATAGTGAATGTGGAGCATATTAAGGATACCCCTATTAATTTTTCTTTTTCCGGGCTGCGTTTTTTTCCGGTTTTATTCAGTGTTTTTTCTGCGCTTATTTTTTTTAATATTGTCTGCCAGCTAATAAAAAACCACTGGATAGCTTTTTTATTCACTTTTTTTTATCTTTTTGATAATAGCTTAATTGTGCATAGCCGTTCAGTAATGTTGGAATCCATTCAGCTATTTTTTATCCTGGCTGCTATTTATTACTTTTTATTACGACTCGAAAAACACAATAGTGCGATCCACTATTTTATTTTAGGCGTAATTATTGGTTTGGCTGTTGCTGTTAAAGTAAATAGCCTTATTCTTTTATTACTCTTCCCCTTTTTATTTTTTTACCCGCTTTTTTGTAGATTTTTGCTGAATCAAAAAAATAAAATAGAACCACTGCAAAAAATTAAAATATTTTCTTTGATTAAGAGTTTATTAAATAATGGACTGGCTTTGCTAGTTGCCATATTTATGGTTGTTGCTATAAGTTTTTACCTGCATTTTTTTTTAGGAACAGAATTATCAGAAAATAAATATGATGCCTCTGCTGAATATATAAGTGTAATTAAAAATAAACAGACAAGGGATCTTTCAAATTATTGGATGATGTTAAAAGAAAATTTATCCTATATGTCAGAATATGAGAAAAATGTTCCCCGTTATAAAGCCTATGACAAAGATGAAAATGGCAGTCTTGCTTTTGCCTGGCCCTTTGCATACAAAGCAATAAGTTATCGCTGGGATAAAGAGGGGGAATTAACTCAGTATTTGTATTTATTTGCCAATCCCTTGATTTGGCTTTTTGCCTTGCTGGGTTTTATTTTATCTGTGGTTTATTTATTAGCCATTGTTTTTTTTCAACTGCCAATAAAAGATAAAAAAAACCTTTATCTTATAGCTGGGTTTAGCTGCTTATATGTATCTTATATGTTGGTTATGTTTCAAATTGAACGAGTGATGTATTTATATCATTATTTTATTCCGCTAATTTTCTCAATGTTTTTATTTTTTCTGGTTTTTAAGCAGATATTTTTACTCAATAATAAATTTAATAAACGATTGTTATACCTGGGGTTAATTATTTTATCGATTGAGATTTATTATTGTTATACTGTTTTTAAACCTTTAAGTTACCATCAGCCAATAAGTGCGAATGAATTTGAACGCCTACAATGGTTCGATTATTGGGATCTAAAAGTTGTATTAAATTAAGGAAAAAGAGTAGTAGACATCCAAAATGCATAAAAATACTAATTTATTAATGTTATTGTTATTAACTGATGCGGTATTTTTGTGTCTACACTTTTTTTTACAAAATGGATTATTAGTTTATGACTCCTTTTCTTTAACAAAAGATGCAGGCTTTGCTGAAATTATCCAATATTTAAAAGAATTCTGGATCATTGCTTTACTCATGCTGATGGCATTAAAAAAGAAAGTTTTGGTTTATTTTTTTTGGTCATTATTATTTATATTTATTTTAATTGATGATTCCATATCTCTTCATGAATTGATAGGTTTGGAATTTACACAATATTTTGACTTATCTTCCAGCTTTGGTTTAAGAGGAAGAGATTCTGGCGAATTAATAATCTATGCAATATTAGCTATAACTCTTCTACCTGTGCTAGCAAGTTATTGGTTTGCAACTAAAGAAGATAAATTGTTCTCTATAATTCTGATGGTTTTTTTAGGCTTTTTGGGTTTTTTTGGCATATTTTTAGATATACTTTCCAATGTGTTAGCACATGGTTTTCTTTCTATATTAGAAGATTTTGGAGAGATGGTTGTGATGAGTTTTATTTTTTGGTTTGTTTATAATAGAGCTCTATAAAAGAGCTCCAACTCCCATAATCTGTATACGAGGATTTATTCCTGATATTTTATAGACTATAATTTACGCATTATGAAACTAATTATTTTTATTTTATTTTTTCTAAATATTGTTTTTGCCACTGCATCTGCGGGAGAGATATATCAATGGTTGGATATTGAAGGTATTAAGCAGTTTTCAAATAAACCACCTCCTGTGGGTTGTAAAACGCCAAGCTGCATTAAGTTGCAAAAAAAGATTCGTCGTGACCATCAAAGAATAAAAGCGCTGGAAAAGGCTCGTATTGAAGCATCCATACTGGAGCAGGAAGAATCTGATAAACAACTGGCTGCTGAGCAAAGAGAGCTTATAAAGCTTTCCCCTTCACCAACTCAACAATCGTCAAAAACTTTTTTAGCGGTAAGTACCGTATTATGTGCTAGTTTTAATAATATTAGAGAATATAAAAACGTTGAGCAGGCTAGAAAATATCTGGAACGAGAGCAGGATTGTAGTAGGACGATTGAAGAGATTGAATATACGATTATTGAAAAACAGGACAAATTTTCCAGTATCCGGATTTATTTAAGTAGGGGGCGCTCTCATCAAAAATGGGTGGAAACTAGCCACTTAATTATAGACAATTAATTTTGTGCTAAAATGCCTTAAATTATGATAATAAGTGTTTAGTTTGTATTGTAGAGTATGATTAGAAGCATAATTTTAGATAAAACCGATAATGTAAAAATCCAGTTGCTTCGTTCTCTTGTTGTTGGTGCTCTGGCTTCTATTATTGATATTCTTAGCTTTGCTATTCTCACCGAAGTTTTTGAAATTTATTATCTGCTGGCAAATATTTGTTCTTTTTTAATTGGTCTATTGGTTAATTATAGTTTAACGATAAAATGGGTTTTTACTACAACTAAGGGTAAAAAAAGAAGCCATGAATTTGTTCAATTCTCATTGGTTGGAGTGGTTGGTTTGATAATTAATCAGCTGGTATTGTGGTTTTGTACAGATTTTCTTGCGGTCTATGTTTTATTGTCCAAAGTTATTGCAACTCTGGTAGCGTTTGTCTGGAATTTTTTTGCCAGGCGGTATTTTGTTTTTTAATTGAAAACTTTCCCGACTGACAAAAAATATGTTTTGCTCTCTGTTTAACGCATAGTAACCAGCTCTTCACCACTGGTTGGATGTATTGCCATGGTATTATCAAAATCTTCCTTGGTTGCTCCCATGTTGATGGCAACAGCAAAGCCCTGCATCATTTCATCTGCATTTGGACCAATAATATGGCAGCCGATAATCTTTTCATTAGCACCAACACAGACCAGTTTTAAAGCGGTTTGCACTTTATGTTTGGTGAATGCATGGCTCATAGGGGTAAAGCTACTGCTATAGATTTTTACTGCATCACCATGCTCTTTTATGGCTTGCTGTTCTGATAAACCAATGGTGGCAATAGGTGGATGGCTAAATACCACAGTGGGAATTAGATTGTAATCCAGTTTTCTCTCTGGCATATTGTTAAATAAACGATCGGATAATCGTCTGGCTGCAGCAATTGCTACAGGTGTTAGAGAGGCCTTGCCTGTAACATCACCTAAAGCATAAACTCCTGCTATATTGGTTTGTTCAAACTCATCACTGGGAATAAATCCTCGCTCATCCACTTCAATATCGGTTGCCTGAAGATTTAATGGCTTGGTATTGGGTGCGCGTCCAATAGCCCAAATTAGGCAATCTACATTTGATACGGTTTCATTGTTTGAACAGTGTAGAGTTAATTGCCCTTGCTGGTCTTTTTCAACTTTATTAATGCTGGTATTAGACATTACCTGCATTTTATCATCGAACATTATTTGCGATAATGTTTCGGATAACATATTGTCAAAGCTAGCTAAAAAATGCCCTTTACGTAACATTATTGTTATATCAGAACCTAATGCGCTCATCACTCCTGCAAGTTCAACTGCAATGTATCCAGAACCTGCGATGACTACGCGTTTAGGCTGCTGTTTTAGTGCAAAAAAACCATCCGAAGTTATTCCCAGTTCGCTACCAGGAATATCTGGAATCAGGGGATAACCACCTGGTGCTATTACAATATGATCCGCCGTATAGGTTTGCCCATCCACATCTAAAGTATTATTATCAACAAAGCGCGCTCGCCCCTGGATTAAATCAATATTAGAGTCTTTTAGAAAGTTGCCATACCAATTGTGGATGCCACTGATATATTCTTCTCTATTGGTGATTAACTTTTCCCAGTTTAAGCCATTATTGCTGGCATCAAAGCCATAATCTTTAGCGTCTTCAATGGCATGAGCCAGTTGCCCAGCATACCACATAATTTTTTTAGGTACGCAGCCAATATTAACGCAAGTTCCACCCAGTTTGCCTGTTTCAATTATGGCACATTTTTTACCATACATTGCCGCACGCTCTGCAGCTGAAAGTCCACCACTGCCTGCACCTATAGCTATTAAATCATAATGTGTTGACATATTTTTCCTTTGTTTTTTAGCCTGATAATTTGTAATTACTTTCTAATATGTCCATCACCTAAAACAATATATTTCTGTGATGTAAGGCCTTCTAGACCTACTGGGCCACGGACATGGATTTTGTCGGTACTAATACCAATTTCTGCTCCCAAACCATATTCAAAACCATCTGCAAAACGGGTGGATGCATTGATCATCACTGAGCTCGAATCTACCTCGGCAATAAATTGACGAGATTTTGAATAATTTTCTGTTACGATAGCTTCGGTATGCCCTGAGCTATAATGGGTGATATGATCAATTGCCTGATCAATATCATTTACCACTTTTATAGATAGAATAGGAGCCAGATATTCAGTGTCCCAATCTTCGTCTGTGGCATCTTTTAAACCGCTAATTTGCGCTTGTAAAATAGCCTTGCTTTTATCACAGCAGCGTAATTCAACACCTTCTGTTTGATACTTTTTAGCTAGCTCGGGCAAAATATCTGCCGCTACAGATTCTGCAATAAGCAGGGTTTCCATTGCATTACATACACCGTAGCGATGGGTTTTGGCATTAAATGCAATATCAATGGCTTTTTGATGATCTGCTTGATCATCAATATAAACATGGCAAATACCATGTAAATGTTTAATTACAGGAACCTTAGCACTGCCACTAACACGTTCAATCAGGCTCTTGCCTCCACGAGGTACAATCACATCAACGTATTCGGACATGGTAATTAACTCGCCTACCGCATCTCTATCGGTAGTTTCAATGACCTGTACAATAGTTTCTATTAGGCCCGCTTGTTTTAAACCATAATTAATACACTTGGCAATAGCCTGATTTGAATTAATGGCCTCTGAGCCACCTCTTAAAATTGCAGCATTGCCTGACTTTATACATAGGGCTGCAGCATCGGCTGTTACATTAGGACGAGACTCATAAATAATACCAATTACACCTAAGGGTACACGCATTTTTCCTACTTGAATACCTGAAGGGCGGAAATTTAGATCGGTTATTTCACCCACTGGATCGGGCAAAGCGGCTATTTGGCGTAAACCATCGGCCATACCATTAACACGTTCTTCATTTAATGCCAGGCGATCCAATAGCGCATCATCCAGATTCCATTTTTTGCCATTTTCAAGATCTTTGGTGTTTTCAGCCAAAAGCTCAGGCATAGATTGAATTAAATTATCAGCGATAGCATTTAAGGCATTATTTTTTTGATTACTATTGGCCTTAGCTAATTGACGAGAAGCTTTACGGGCTTGTTGACCCAGATTGCTCATATACTGTTTTATATTCATAGTGTTCACTTTTTGCTTATTCAGGTTTCGGATTATTGAGATATTATCGCATTGATTGTTGCTTATTGATAGAAGCATTATTTAGCTATTATGGAATAATATTGGGCTAACAATGTTGGCTTAGGCAACAATCCCCTAATAAACCGCCGCCTAATAAACAGTGGCCTAACAAGTAGATGCTTAAGAGTTTTGGATCTGCTGGCTGAGTTTGAGCAACATGCTATTGAGGCTTAACCAGGGATCCCCCTTAGCGACTCCCTTGATTTGTTTGTCAACTTCAGCCAGTTGCAATATATAGTTATTCCAGTTAATGGCAGTGTTTTTTCTTAAAACTTGCTCTATCAGACTTTTTCTCTGGGCAAAAATATACACTTTGTTCATTGCTGCTGCAAGCTGCATTTGCTGCTGATAAGCTGAAATAATAGCCATGCTGCGGATTTCTTTGGCTAAAATAAATAATAACCAGACAATTGCTGTTCCATCCTGCTCAAAGGTTTTTAACATCGCTACCACTTGTGTTGATTGACCTTTTAATACCGTATCAAATAAATCAAAGCCTTTGTAACGGGCATTATTTTGAACCGCAGCGAGGATCTGTTGCAAAGATATATTTTCTAAATCTGTAGGTTTACTTTGTTTAGTCGGGCTTTCACTGGTTAATGCGGGTTTATATAATAAGCCCAGCTTAATAATTTCCTGATCTGCTGCTAATAAGTTTCCCTCAACTGATTCGGCTAAAAATTTTATGCCTTCATTATCACATTGCAGGCCTTCTTTATATAAACGTGTTTGTAACCAGTTAAATAATTGTTGCTCTTTTAAGGGGTAAACCGCAACGACTACACCCGCTGCCTGGATTTGTTTAAACCATTTACTGCGTCTGCTGGGGCTATCGAGTTCGCCTGTATAGAGCAGCAATAGATTATCGCTAATAAGATTCTGGCAGTATTTGATAATTGCTTTGGAGCCTTTATCGCCTATCTTTCCAGAAGGCAGATAAATCTCTATCAATTTTTTGCTGGAGAATAAGGATATTTCGCTGGCAGCCTGATGTAATTGTTGCCAGTCGAAGGAAGCATCTGCGCTATATACTTCTCGTTCTTCATAACCATAATACTTCGCTGCTTTGCGAAGCATATCGGTATTGTCTCGAATTTGCAGAGGCTCATCACCATAAACAAAATAAAGTGGGAGTATTCCCTGCTTTAAATGCTCTCGTAATTGTTGTGTGCCTAGCTGCATAAAAGTAAATTAAATTTTAGTTAATCGTCTTAATATTTGCCTGACAATATCGTCTTGCATTTCCTTAATTAGAATTTGTTCTTCATTGCTTGCACCCAGCACTTGAGCGTTATTATAACTATAGCGGCGAATGCTAGAGATATTTTGAGATTCACCGCGTTGGCTGCCATCGGTATTTTGTACTGCAAAGGAAACGTTTAACTGGATTTCGTATTCTTTTACTTCCTTGCCTCTAACAGCAATAGCCCGGCGGTTAATTTGACGTGAATAGACAGTAATAATTGAGCTGGCTAATTCGGCAGAATCTACCAGAGTAACTTTATTCTCCAGCATTACTTGTTTTAATCGTAAAGAAATATCCCGACTTCCCTTATCCAGAATATGTACCGTCTGGTAACGCTCTGGTAAAGCGATATTGCCACGCAAATGGTAACCACAGCTTGTGCTTAGTATGAGTAGTAAAAGGGTTAAGGTAAAATACAATCGTTTATTATTGTTTTTGTACATAGTGATAAAGAATCCAATATCTAAATAAAGTCAGAAAATTATTGGTTAGTCAGCTGAGTAAGTCAAGATTTTTATTTATCTAATTTTTTTAAAATTATAAGCTATCAAATAACTGTTTAAAAAAATATTTTCCTGCATCGGTTAGAATATAACGTTTGGTCGCATTTACTGCCATTATTCGTCTTTCGATCAGCACATCTCTAACCGCTTCGGTGAGTGTTTTTTTACCCATTTTTGCTGTTAATATGAGTTGTTGAACATCTTCCTGGTTTGAATATTTATCCAGCTGTTCCAGGGAGATTCCCGCGATTTCATTTTCTAATAAGTCATAACCAAAACCTTCTTCGGTAATTTTTCGTGACAAAATCAACAGCAGCACCTGAATTTTAATCGCTGTTTCTTTATAGCTGTCCCCTAGATCCAGATCTCTGATAAAAAAGAAACTTTCTCGAAAAACCAACTCAAAACCAATATTACGGTAGAGTTCAACATAAGCTTCCAGATTGGAAAATAGCTCGCTATAATCAGGATTAGGAAGCAGTTGTTGCTGCTCTAAAAGCATTTTATTGATAATCCGCCCATTGATTAAATCGGTGTAAATTTTTTGACTTTTATGTGACTCTATCATAATTTTAACTTTCCTCTAGCAGTTCCCGACGCCAATAGGTCAGTTTCTGATTGTTGTGAATAAGCACCGACTGAGGCAATTCAAAATGGACTTTGAAACGTATGTTTTGCTGCAATTGCAACTTTTTACTGACCAACAATACATCGCTAAGGTTAACGGAATTTAAATGAGCTTGCATATGCGCTAATACTTCCCGATAAATATCATTAACAGGTGCAGTGATGTTTAAATTGTTTATAAATTGCTCAAGTTGCTTTTTTTGTTGTTGCTGTTGTTGCTGTTGCAAATGCAAGGCCTGATCAAGTTGAATTTTTACCTCAACACTCTGTGCCTCATCCAGCACACGCTGCTGTGCATTAAGCAGGTATTCTTCTAAATAGGCCTGATGATTAATATCCGCCCAGTTAATCAGGCCTTTTTGTGCCGAGCGATAGTGCTTTATACCAAAATAAGCTTCAGATAAATTAAAAGTCGTCTCATCGGTATTAAAAAACTGCGTATTAAGTTTAGCATCAGAAAGTCTGGCGGCAGATTCAAGCAATTGTTGGTAGGCTATTTCAATGCTATTGTATTGTTTTCTATAAACCTGTTGCTGGCGTGAATAACGCTCTAATAACTGACTGATTTCGTCAATCGCTTTATAATGGGTAGTAATGCTAATCTTATACTGTTGTACCCGATAGGCTTCATCATTATAACCAAAATCACTAAAAATTTGATGAATTGCCGCTATTTTTTTAAGCGGTGTAAGGTTTTTCATCTGCTCATATTCATTTAAAAATTCTAACATGGGCAAAATATTGCGCTGATAAATTTTTTGAATTTCAGCCAGGGTATGATGTTTTTGCTGCACCTCTTGCAAGGTAGTGACATCATGATGGGCATCTATCGTTTCAGCCAGACGGTGTGCTTTAGATTGCAATGAGCGCGTATTGGTTTGTAATTTTGAAGAAATATCACTGAGCAATAAAAATACCATTTCTATTTGCTCATCTAAATCCGGTGATTTTTCTCTGTCACTGATATGCGTTAATAAATTACTTTTGGCATTGTCCAGGCGAGCAGAAAGCTCTTGCAAATCAGCATTGGTCAGCTCTCTTAAGCGTTTACTGTCAAACAGGCGAAATACTTCAATAACCGCAGTATGAAATAAAATTTTGCGACTGCTTTTATCAATATCAATCACTAACCCGGTACTAACAAGGTTATCTAAATCAAATATTTTTGCCAGACGCTGTTTTTCAGTTTTTTTTATTTTACTGTAAATTAACTTGCGGACTGCTTGAATATACACCGTTTCACTGACCAGTTCGGTGTTATTTTGATCCATATAATCCACCACAGCATACATCACCTGTTTATTTTCAATCAGGTTAATCAAGCTTAAGTCAGTTGCCGCAAACATCATTGAGCAGCAAGTTCTTCAATACTTTCAGCTCCACCATAATAAATAATATTACGCTGCTGGTGGTACGATTGTTCTGTGGCTTTAAATAAATCCAGGTGAATAAAGTGCCCTAAGCTATGGTTTAATTGCAGGTTTTCTGTCGGTGTGGCTGAAAATAAAGAAAAATGGTTACTTTTAACCACATTGACCACGCTTTGCATATTAGAAAAATCCAAATTAGCTATTTCATCAAAAACCACAGGCAAAGCTAAAATAATATTGGGTTGAATTAACTCATTTAATAAAATTGTTAAAAAAGTGCAGTTAATAATGGCATTGGTGCCATTAGACTGTGAGGAGGTGGTGCGATGCTGTTGTCCAATAATGCGGTATTCATACAATACCTCTTTAATCACCCCCTGAAGGGTTAAACTTTCTTGCTGTCCATTTCTGGAGCTAAAAAATTGCCCGCAAAAGGTGTTTAATTTATCATAAAAATCGGCTGAAATTAAACTGTCATTATAAAAATCTACACTTTGCGACTGAATATCGGCCAGCAACTCAACAAACCGGGGATCTAATTTTAATTTAATTTTAATTTGTTCTAAGTCACTGATTTTAATATCGCTAAAGGCATGGTTTAATTTATGCCTGAAATCATTGATGAGTTGATTATTTTGCTCTAATTCAGAAACCTTGGAGCCAACAATTTTATTGTGTTTACGAACCCGCAGCTGCAAATGCTTTTGATAACTTTCAATATGTTCATATTCGGCTGCCAGCTGTTCAATTAAGGGCTTAATTTCATTTAATGTTTTGCCTAAGCGATAAACACTTTGGGTATCCAATAAGGGCAGTTTCTCTTTTAAAATTAAATCGTGTATGGTTTGTTCTGTGCGTGTTAATGCGTGCTGAAATGAGTCTATATCTTCAACTAAACTTGCCATGGCTTCATCGTTAATTGTTAACTTGTTCGCTTGTTCACCACTAACTAAGACTTGATCGTCATCGGGTTCAATTAATTGCTTTTCAATTTCAGTATAACGCTTAATTTGTGTTTGCAAACGCTCAAAAATTTTATTTTGATTTTTGAGCGTTTGCATTTGTTCTTTTAAGTGCTGTTTTTGCTCTTTTAATTGAGTTAACTGCTGTTGAGAATTCTCCAACTCTTGTGTAATGTGCTTGAGTTGTGTTGATAATTGCTCCAGTTGTTGGGTATTGTCATAATAATCTTGGTTGATCTTACTCATATTAATAATAAGCGAAAGATCAAAACTGGTTTTTTTCAACTCAATTTCTTTGGTATTTTTTTGCTCCACTAATTGCTCATCGCTGAGATTATTTATCTGTTTGCTATTTTTATCAATTTGCATAGAAAGCAATTGCAATTGTTTTTGCAGTTGTTGTTTTTTATCTTCCCATAAATGCTGTTGTTTTAATGGATCAAAATGCACCATAGTGGGAATAAAATCTTGATTTAGACAATGCAATTGTTGCTTATTTTGTTGAAACAACAAACAAAATTCATTAATTTTATCTATCTCGGTTGCAACCTCGGTATCTTGCCCTGCAATGGTTAAGTGGTCAAAATGAGGGTTGATAGTTTTTAAAACACTTGCAGAATGTGGTGTAATTTTATATAACAAGGCATTTTCGGAGTTATTTAATTGCTGGCTAAGTGATTCAAGTTGTTGTTTTAAACTATTTTGTTTTTTAATTTTATCTTGTAGTGCAGTAATAAAACTTTCTTTATCCTGCAAATCATGAATATCGGCCTCTAGTTGTTGTTTATCTTCTAATAAAATTTCTTCAATCTCCGTTTTATTTTCTATATGAGAAAATTCATCTTCCAATAAATATTTAAGTCGCTCTCGCTCTTTTTGCAGTCCTCTAAATTTTCCATTTAGTTCATCATAATTGGTTTTTATCTGCTGTTTGTTGGCTATTATCCGGGTATGTAATTTAACTTGTTCAGGTAACAAGTCATCATTTATTGCCTCGTATTCAGGTTTTATTTTTTGCTCTTGTTGGTGCAAGTTATTTTGCTGCGACAATAATTCAAATTTAAGTTGCCAATATTTTTGACTGGCTAAAAGCAAACTTTTTTGTGCCTTTTCAAAAGATTTTTTAATGCGTTGATAATAATCCTGAGTATTTTTCAAGCAGGTTATTTTTTCCTGCTCACCGTTAAGATCGTTGTATTCATCAATAATTACTTGCAGGTTTTGATTGAGTTCATCTTTTTTGCTTTTTTTCTGCCCTTCAATAATGGTTGCCAGGGCGGTGGTTAAAGAAGCGGGACTGCCCTGATTAATTTCAAAAGTAAATTGTAATAATCGGCGAAAAGCTTCGACTTCACGTCCAACCCCTCCACCTTTCATAGGGATAATACAAAAGCGTCCTTTTTCTTCATTAAGCTGGTTAAAGGTATAGATGGTCTCGCGGATCTCCTGGCTGGTGCGTAATAATCGACCACTGTATTCTTTTACCAGGGCTTTTATACGTTTAAGACTTAATTGTGGGTTTATAGCTCCTAAGTGATTATTTACTGGTGATGTTTTATCCCAAAATTCATGCTCAATTTGTTTATAACTGACTGGCAAAACGATACGCGCATAACCAAACTGCTCATCACTGGAGCGAAATAAAATTGTCACATAAGGCCCAAAGGGATTTTGCCCTTCTAAAATTAAAAAGGAGTTAATGGAGGGAAAATAAAAGTCGCGTGATTCCTGATTATTATACGCCGTACCCGATGCCCCCATAAATGCAAATTTATTTTTACTGTTTTGAAAATTAATCTCTGGCAGTAAATGCAATTTAAGGGTACTTAAAATGCTGGTTTTACCGAGATTATTTTCACCATAGAGTACGGTGTTTTGGGTCACATCCAGTTCAAGATAACAGATGTTTTTCATGCTATTAACACAGATAAGTTTATTAATCTGGTAGCGATCTTTTTCCAAAGCTAAACTATTTTGTAAGGTGTTTTCCATAAAATTGTCTAAATATTGTCTAAGTTTAGTCCTTAAGTAAAATTTCCTGCTCGGCAAATTTTTTATTTTTCTTAAGCAAAGTATACACAGTTTGTAATATTATAGGGCATTGATAATTAATTAATTGCAAATATTGCTGCTCACTACAGGGATGACCATACTGATGGTATTTTTTTAAAAAATAATCACTTAAAACAAATTCACATTGAGTGCCTGGCAGCACCAAATTATAAATATTTTTAAAAATAGTTAAACCGCCTAAATCAATATCTAATAAACAACGTATTATATTGTATTGGGATAAAAATTTTTGGTGCAATTTATTGCTGATACTATTGCCTTCCGCATAAACAATATCACATGGCCAGGGAGCATCCAGCCATTTAGCAAGTAACTCTATCCGTTTAGCATGTGTCTGCTTAATAAGAGCCAGAAAATTTTCCAGATTTTCTATTACCAATAGATGCTGGTGCAGTGAATGAGTCGTTTTATAATTACCTTTCTCATCACAAATCACTACCTGGGGTAAATTTTGCTGATAGCCTAAAACAATAAGCATGGAACCACTAACAGCCTGGCTATGACTCTGCCCCAAAAGACTGGCCTGTACACGGTTAGAGACGGGAGTGAGTGATTTTGCCTGGAATCTGGATTTTAATTGATTAAAAAGTGATGGGTTTAAAATAGTTATCTGATAATGAGTAGCTTTTATTTTTTTCCAACTGAATATTTTTAGTAACTCTGTTTCAGAGCAAGCATTTAATTGTGCACATTGTATAAATTGTTTGATATTAATTAATTTTTTGTCCTTTATTCTATTAAGGTATTTAATGAAAAGTGATTTAGACATATAATAAAATCTGAATGAATGGTTGCCCTGACTTTAATTTCAAGGGGGCAATATTATTGCCTTTTTCTATTAATAAATCAAATACTTTACATTGCCTTTTGCATCTAGGCAGAAATAGAGATTGGAGCGCAAGCCACGATGATAGCGGTACTTTAATACCCCCATCACAATCAGATTTTCAAATAAATTCTCCTTTAACGGGTGCTGGTATAGATGTTGTTTATTTTCAATACCGAGAAGATAGGAGGCAAGTCCTATGTCATAAAAAATACAGTTTTGAAGATTTGATTTGTCTAATAGATAAATTGAAAGTTGAAGTTTTCAGATTACCCCTTAAACAGAACGTTTATATTTATCATCAGGACATTCTTTAACCAGTTTGGGAACCAGATAACCAGGTAGTTGAATATGCATGTCGTTCATTATTTCTATTGCTTTTTTTGTTGAAACATTAAAATGCTGGCTGCCACTAACGGGATCCAGCATATGTAAATAATAGGGTAAAATGTTTGCTTGAAAAAGTGTTTCGCTTAATTGGATTAGGATTTCACTTTTGTCGTTAATATCTTTTAATAAAACACTTTGGTTCAGTAGTTGTATATTGGGTTGTTTTAAATGATGGATAACATCTATTACCTCATCACTTAGCTCTGCAGGATGGTTTATATGTAAAACAATAACTACAGGGCAGGGAAATTCAGCCAGGCTATGAATGAGTGTTTTACTAATACGTTTGGGTTGTACAATAAGTTGCCGGGTATGAATACGTAAGCGTTTTAGCTGTTTAATGCCTGCTAATTGTTTTAGCAACAGGCTAAAACGCTGATCACTCAAAGTAAGAGGATCACCTCCACTGAGGATTACCTCTGTTATATCTGCTCTTGATTTAATTAATTGAATATTGTTTTCCAGCTCGTTACTTAATTGTGTATTACTTTGTTTATGTGGGGAGTGGCGACGAAAACAATAACGGCAATGGATGCCACAGGATGGGGTAACTATTAATAGTACTCTATGTTGGTACTTTTGTAATAGACCCGGGGCCAGTAAGCAATATTCTTCACCCAGAGGATCCTGGCTGTAATCGGGTGTCTGGATAAGTTCTTTTTTTTGAGGCAAAATTTGCAATAATAATGGATCTTTGGGATCTGATTTTTTCATGCGTTTAACAAAACTCATAGGTACTACAAAACTGAACTGATCACTGGCCTGTTTTGAATAATCGAGTTGTTGAATATCTAGTTGCAAATAATCTGCTAATTTTTCTACGGAATTAATATTTAAAGATTGTACCAGGCTTTTTGCTGTTTTCATTTTTCACTCATTTTACTTTTTTAAAGCAGATGTTATTATAGCTTTTTTTTCTAACTATTTTGCAAACAAGTTATTTTTAATCAGCTGAGTTTTGCACATAATAAAGGTTTAAATATGGCAACGTATAATACTAATGAATTTCGTAGTGGACTTAAATTAATGATCGATAATGATCCATGCGCCATTATTGAAAACGAATTTGTAAAACCAGGTAAAGGGCAGGCATTTAATCGCGTTAAAATACGTAATTTAAAAACTGGCAGGGTAGTAGAGCGAACCTTTAAATCAGGTGAATCTGTTGAAGCAGCAGATGTAATGGATGTTGATTTACAATATTTATATAATGATGGCGAACACTGGCATTTTATGGATACCCAAACTTTTGAGCAAATAGCTGCAGATAAAACCGCTGTAGGGGATACACATCTTTGGCTAAAAGAGCAAGATATGTGCACTATTACCTTATGGAACGGTGTGCCTTTATCAGTTGAAGCTCCAAATTTTGTCAATTTAGCGGTAACCGATACCGATCCAGGCTTAAGAGGTGATACATCTGGTGGCGGTGGAAAACCTGCAACTATGGAATCAGGAGCCGTTGTACAGGTTCCCTTATTTATTAATATTGGTGATATTTTAAAAGTAGATACACGCAATGGTAAATATGTTTCTAGAGCAAAAGAATAAACTATTTAATCGCTTGTCCCTGTGATTGAGAAAGGCATGTTTTTAATTACCCTCTCCCCCTTGATCCATAGTTAATTATGTGGCAACCCAGCTCAAATATTAAAACACTGCGGTTTCGAGCTCAGTTGCTGGAAAATATCCGCTTATTTTTTAAACAAAAAAATGTCTTAGAAGTTGAAACGCCTGTTTTGTCTCAGGCGGCAACTTGTGATGTATTTATTGATAGTTTTAGTACTTCTCAATTTAAGCAAAACTATTATCTACACACTTCCCCTGAATTTGCCATGAAACGTTTATTAGCTTCTGGCAGCGGAGATATCTATCAAATTGCCAAAGTTTTTCGCCAGGAAGAAAGCGGCCGTAACCATAATCCAGAATTTAGCTTATTAGAATGGTATCGCATAGCTTTTACCGATCAAGACTTAATGCGGGAAGTTGCTGATTTAGTTCAAAAATTATTTTCTATTTTATCTCCTGATTCAACAATAACAAAGCACCTGGTCATTGAATATATATCCTATCGTGACTGTTTTATTCAATGCCTGGAACTCAATCCTCATACTGCCACCATCCCGGAATTAAAACGATGTGCCGAAAAGTATAAATTAGGCAATATTTTATCTGATTTTGATGACAAAAATCGCTGGCTTGAACTATTATTAAGCTGTCTTGTTGAAAAACAATTAGGAGGTACAAAAGAAAGCCCTAAAATGACCTTTTTATATGACTATCCAGCAGCCCAGGCATCATTAGCCAGAATTGCAGAAAATCAGTATGGAGAGTCCGTGGCTAAACGTTTTGAGTTGTATTGTGGTGGCCTGGAACTGGCTAATGGTTTTTATGAATTAGACAATGCTCAGGAACAATTACAACGATTTGAAAATGATAATAGCAAGAGGAAACAATTAGGTAAAAAAATAGTTCCTATTGATCAGCACTTAATTGCTGCACTGGAGCATGGTTTACCCTCCTGTGCAGGAGTTGCTCTGGGAATTGATCGATTAATAATGGTGATATTGGACAAGTCTCATATTGATGAGGTATTGAGTTTTTCATTTACTCAGGCATAAATTGTAACTAAGACTAATACCTTTATAAGGGGAAGTAACAAATGCATAAATTTGATTTTTTGGTTATCGGATCAGGCCCCGCAGGGCAAAAAGCAGCTATTCAGGCGGCTAAATTAGGGAAAAAGGTAGCCATTGTTGATCGTCGTGCAAATGTGGGCGGAGTTTGTTTGCATACCGGGACAGTGCCAAGTAAGACTTTACGAGAGGCAGTTCTTTATTTAAGTGGATATAATCAGCGTGGGCTGTATGGACAGAGTTATCGATTAAAAGAAAATTTGACTATTTCAGATCTTAGCCAGCGTATTAATACTACTATTCAAAAAGATGTAGAGGTTATATTGCACCAGCTTAGCCGTAATAATATTCAGGTTTTTAGTGGAGCGGCTACGTTTACGGATAAACAGCATATTACCGTAACCGATGAAAGAGGCAAGATAGTAGAAATTCAGTCAGATTATTTTCTTATAGCGACAGGAACTCATCCCGTACGTTCTAAAGATTATCCTTTTGATAGTGGTAAAGTCATTGATAGTGATACTATTTTAGAACTTAAAGAGTTGCCTCGCTCAATGACAGTTATTGGCGCAGGAGTGATAGGTGTAGAATATGCCTCTATTTTTAGTGCACTGGATGTAAACGTTACTCTTGTTGACGGTCGTGAAACGCTACTGGGTTTTATGGATAAAGAATTAATCGATGAATTGATTCATCAATTTCGCGAACAGGGTATGGTTGTTCGCCTGGGTGAGCAGGTTGAATCTATTAGTCTGCAAGATAATGGCTCATTATTAACCCAACTTAAAAGCGGTAAGCAACTACATACCGATATTGTTTTAGTGGCTGCAGGTCGAACGGGAACCACCAATACTTTAAATCTTGATGCAGCAGGAGTTAAACTAAACAAACGCAGACTTATTGAGGTGAATGAATACTATCAGTCCACCCAGCCAAATATTTATGCTGCGGGAGATGTGATTGGTTTTCCTAGCCTGGCATCTACTTCAATGGAGCAGGGAAGACAGGTTGCTTGTCATGCGTTCTCTCAGGCTTGCAGTTCCAAGCTTGAAAACTTTCCCTTTGGCATTTATGCCGTTCCAGAAATGAGCATGGTGGGCATGACCGAGCAAGATCTTACCGCAAAAAACATTGCCTATGAAGTAGGTGTTGCAAGGTTACGTGAAACTGCCAGAGGCCAGATTATGGGCTTGGAACATGGAGTACTAAAACTTATTTTTGGTTTAGAGAATCATGAATTATTAGGTGTACATATTATTGGTGAGGGAGCAACCGAGCTTATACATATTGGCCAGGCTGCTTTGGTACTTAATGGTGGACTTGATTATTTTATGGAAAATGTTTTTAACTATCCAACGCTGGCAGAAGCCTATAAAATGGCAGCTCTGGATGCATGGAACCGATTAAATTGAGATTTTAAGAAATGACAAATACTACTACAATAACTTATACTTTAACCGATGAGGCTCCTGCACTTGCAAGTCGCTCATTTTTGCCAATTGTAAAAGCCTTTACTCAATCTGCAGGTATTAATATTGAGCTAAAAAATATCTCTCTTGCAGCAAGAATTCTGGCCAATTTCCCTGAGCAGCTAACTAGTCAGCAACGCCAAAGTGATGCGCTTGCTGAATTAGGTCTACTAGCCAAACAGGCCGATGCAAATATTATTAAATTGCCGAATATCAGTGCTTCCATCCCCCAATTAGAAGCAGCAATAAAAGAGTTACAGTCTAAAGGATATGCTGTTCCAGATTATTCTGGAGCTGATGAGCAAACCAAAAAGCAATACTCAAAGGTATTAGGCAGTGCAGTAAACCCAGTATTAAGAGAAGGTAATTCGGATCGTCGTGCGCCAGGTTCGGTGAAACAATATGCCCGCAATAACCCTCATAGCATGGGTGTCTGGAGTAAAGACTCTAAGTCGCATGTAGCAAGTATGGAACGTGGTGACTTTTATGGCAGTGAAAAGTCATTGAATATTGCAGCAGCGGGAACTGTCTCCATTCAGTTTTTTGATGAATCAGGAAATAAAGAAGTTCTAAAATCATCACTGGCATTACAATCAGGTGAGATTATTGATGCCTCAGTGATGAGCAACAAAGCGCTAAAAGCATTTTACGCACAAGCGATAGAGGATGCTAAAAAAGAAGGTGTTTTATTATCTGTGCATTTAAAAGCTACCATGATGAAGATATCAGATCCGATTATATTTGGTCAGATAGTCTCGGTATTTTTTGCTGATGTATTTACTAAACATGCAGATACTTTTGCATCCTTAGGCATTAATGCAAATAATGGTATGGCAGATGTATACCAAAAAATTCAGGATTTAGATCCGCAACAGCGTGAAGAGATTGAAGAGGATATCCAGCAATGTTACCAACAGAGGCCACAATTGGCTATGGTGGATTCAGATAAGGGTATAACCAATTTACATGTGCCCAGCGATGTGATTATTGATGCGTCGATGCCAGCAATGATTCGTTCTTCTGGAAAAATGTGGGATGCAAAGGGTGAGCTAAAGGATACTAAGGCCATTATTCCTGATCGTTGTTATGCTGGGGTGTATCAGCAAACTATCGATTTTTGTGTAGAGCATGGTGCCTTTGATCCTACTACTATGGGTACGGTTCCCAACGTAGGTTTAATGGCTCAAAAAGCAGAAGAATATGGCTCTCACGATAAAACCTTTCAGATAAAAGCCAAAGGTCTGGTGCAAGTTATAGATGAAGACGGACAGGTTTTAATTGAGCACGAGGTAGACGAAGGCGATATCTGGAGAATGTGTCAGGTTAAGGATGCTCCTATTCAAGACTGGGTTAAGCTTGCAGTCAGCCGAGCTAAAGCAACTCAGTTACCCGCTATTTTTTGGCTGGATGAGCAACGTTCACACGATCATCAATTAATTAAAAAAGTGGAGATGTATTTAGCTGATCACGATACCAGTAATTTAGATATTCGAATTTTATCTCCCATTGATGCCACCTTATATACCTTAGAAAGAATCAAAGATGGGTTGGATACTATCTCGGTTACAGGAAATGTATTACGCGATTATTTAACCGATTTATTCCCTATTTTAGAGCTTGGAAGCAGTGCCAAAATGTTATCTATTGTACCGCTTATGAATGGTGGAGGATTGTTTGAAACAGGTGCAGGCGGCAGTGCTCCCAAGCATGTACAACAATTATTAGCAGAAAATCACTTGCGCTGGGATTCACTTGGCGAGTTTTTAGCCCTGTCGGTATCTTTGGAGTTTTTATCCTCTCAATTTGATAATACTAAAGCGGCTATTTTGGCTACTACTTTAGATAAAGCAACGGAAAATTTATTATTGAATAATAAATCTCCATCGCGTAAAGTAGGTGAGAATGATAATCGCGCCAGTCATTTTTATATTGCTTTGTATTGGGCTCAGGCTCTGGTTGAACAAGATGAAGATCAACAATTACAGCAAAAATTTTCTGCTGTGGCTAAAGTTTTAGCAGAACAAGAGTCTATTATTATTACTGAGCTAAATGCAGTGCAAGGACAGGCTGTAGATTTGGGCGGTTATTATTTAGCGGATGAGTCTATACTCGAGCAGGTTATGCGACCCAGTGATACCTTTAATAAAACCCTGCTATTAATATAGTTAATTTACATGCTAAAAAAGGCAGAAAGGATTAAATACTGGATTAGATGCATGGTTAGGTATCATCAGTATTTTAATCAATAGTGGAGAGATAAATGACAGAAAAACAATTGCAGATTAATAGTTTAACCTTAGCGCAGCCAGTTGAATGGTATAAAAAAGGCTGGTTAATTTTTAAAAATAATCCCATCCAGTGGATATTAATCTTGGTGGTTTTTTTTATTAGCTCTATATTGTTTAATCTGGTTCCTGTTGCCGGCAGTTTTGTTTATATGCTTATCTCTCCTGCTTTAATAGCTGGTATTTTTTTAGCCACTAAAAAATCAGCAAATGGAGAGGAGATTGAAGTAATGGATCTTTTCTCTGTATTAGCTGATGCAAGTATACGCAATAATTTTTTTATTCTTGGCGCTTTAACCGCAGTTTTTAATTTTCTTATTATTGCTCTAATGCTGGGTCCAATGATGGGTGCAGCAGGAATGAGCCATATAATGGGCAGTGATGGAATGATGCCTGCAGCTGTGGCAGGCGCAGGATTAGGAAGTTTATTTTTAATTCTGCCCTTAATTATTCTCTATGTTATGGCAATGGTTTATGCTATTCCATTAATTTTGTTTTCTCAACAAAAAGTAAAGCCGGCCTTAATTTTAAGTATAAAGGCATCTGTTTCAAATATCTTACCCATGTTTGTTGCTTCTGTAATTTATTTTTTACTGGCTATTATTGCAATGATTCCTATGGGGTTGGGGTTTCTGGTTTTATTTCCTATGACCTTTGGTGCTATATACGCAAGTTATAAGGATATTTTTTCTTAATATTCAATATCAAGTAACCTATAAAATTGAAAATTATTAACTCTTTGTTCCAGTAGAAAATATAACTAAATTGAAGTTGAATTCTAGTATAGAAAACTCAATCCTGCTTGAATATAAACTTGTAATAGTTGATAATTTTAATTTTATATTTTAAGGAGTAATAAATGAAAGTTGCGTATATTTTTTCAACCCAGGGCCATTCTGTTTCTTATAAATTAGGTAAAATGATTCTGCCTCAACTAGAAGAAGATGCACATGGAGTTGAAGTTGTGGGAATGTTTTTCTTTGAAGATAATGCCTATGTTTTACAACAGGATAATCCTATTGGTGAGCGTCTTGCAGCGGTAGCAAAAAGTTCTGGAATGCTATTAATGGCCTGTGACCAGTGTGCTTATGAAAGAGAGATTGATGATAAATTGGTTGAAGGTGCGGTTATTGGCTGTTTCCCTAATTTGTATCAGGCCCTTTCTGGTAATATGCCAGACCAAATTATTACTCTTTAAGATAACTCCAGAGACTCTATAGCTACATCACTTAATATTTAATTGTGCTTAATATTGCATTTCTTGGTTCTGGTGGAGACTTTTCTCTATTACCTCTAAAATTTTTATTAGCATCCGAGTTTAATCTTTGCCTGATTGGTGTTGATGGAATAAGTAAAACCTTCAATACCGATCCACGCTTACAAATATTTTGCCCCGAAGCAGCTGAAAGTGTGGAATCTCTGGCTGGTGCAGAGCATATTCCAGTACTTGATTTTAGTCAGAATATCAATCAGCTCTGTACTAGGTTAGAAGAATATCAACTGGATGTACTTATTGTGGCCTGTTATAGCCATAAACTAGCGGATAGAATTCTTACTATTCCTAAAATAGCATCCGTTAATTTACATCCTTCACTATTACCTGCCTATCGTGGCCCCGTGCCCCTCTTTTGGCAATTTAGGCAAGGTAAAAATGAATTTGGCATTAGCTTACATAAAATGGTAAGTAGTTTTGATACAGGGGCTATTCTTTCACAGCAGACAGTTAGTTTTAGTGATGGAATAAGCCACCATCAAGCAAATTTAATTTTGGGTAAATTAGGGGCACAATTGCTTGTAGAGTATTTACAGGCATTGAAAATTTTTCAAGTTATAGAGAAACCGCAGCAAGCAGAATTATCAAGCTATATGAGCTATCCCAAAGATAGGGACTTTAAACTGAGCAATAAGTGGTCAGCCCAACGAATCTATAATTTTATTTGTGCTACTAAACATTGGGGCAGGTTATATCCCTGTCTGATTGATAATAGGCTATTCAATTTAAAAGAGGTAATTTCATATAAGCCACAAGTAAAAGATGGATTTTTTACTGATAATTGCAGCTATAGCATTAACCAGGATATAATTTTTATTGCATGTAAGGCTGGAATGTTGAAAGCTCGACTATCTGACCCCATAAATAATAAAACATCCACTTGATTTAAGCTGCGAGAAACTCTTTCATGTCTTCCCCCTCTGAATACCGCTTAGTTGAAACTCGCCTTCAGGAAAAACTTGAGAATGGCACAACTCGTTGTAACCTTTGTTTATGGCGTTGTAAAATTGGTCATGGGCAGCGAGGTTTTTGTCAGGCTCATGTAAACCGCAATGGTACCCTATATAATCTTTCCTATGGAATTCTATCTTCTATAGATATTGATCCCATTGAAGATAAACCCGTACGCCACTATCGCCCAGGCACAAAAGTTATGTCAGTAGGTAGTTATGGCTGTAGTTTTCGCTGCGGAGGCTGCCATAATCTGGAAATATCCTGGGGTGTAGGTGCTTTAGATGCTTTAGCTAAGGGTGAGTCAACCGAAGCATGGGTTGCTCCAGAGCAATTAGTTGAAACGGCCTTACGTGCTAAGGTGGATGGTTTGGCATTTACCTACTCTGAACCAGCGGTATGGTTGGAATACATTCTTGATGTGTGTAAAATAGCCCGCCAGAAAGGGCTTTATACCGTTTATGTTTCAAATAGTTTTGTTACTGACGAGGCTTTGGAGTTAGTTGCACCCTATATTGATGTATTATGCTCAGATATTAAGAGTTTTAGTGATGAGTTTTATCAGGATATATGTAAACCCGCCTTAGTTGAGGATGTACTGTATTCCATTAAAAAAGCCCATGATCTGGGTATCCATGTGGAAACACGAACCAATATTATTCCAGGAAAAAATGACGATCCTGAAGAACTATACAAAATTGCCTGCTGGATAAGAGATAACCTGGGAGCAGATAGCCCCTGGCATATTACCCGTTTCTTTCCCGCTTACCAACTCAGTCATATCCCGGCAACTCCAGAAGAAACTTTATTTGAAGCAGAGGTTCAGGCAAAGCGTGCGGGTTTAACTAATATTTATGTATATAATGATAAAGGTTGCGACTGTGCTAAAGAAAATCTGGATATTAACCATTTTCTTAATGCCAGTGATGATGAAATTCATCAAGTAAAAAAATGCAGTGCGGATTGCTGCGAGGATGATGGAATTTTACTTAAAAAATACGAACAGAAAACCGAAAATACTATTTAATCTAATTTTGGAAATTTAAAGAGGAAATTATGGCAAGAACAGTACAATGTATAGTTTTAAAAGCTGAAGCTGAAGGGCTGGACAAACCAAATCATCCTGGTGACTTAGGCCAACGTATTTATGCAAATGTTTCTAAAGAAGGTTGGAAACAGTGGTTAGAACGCTTGACTATTATTATTAATGAAAATGGTTTAAGTACGGCTGATCCTGAAAACCTTGAACTGATTGAAAAACACATGCTTGGTTTCTTTTTTGCAGAAGGTGATTATGGTCATATGCCAGCCGGTTTCCATGCTGGAGGCGGCGGCGGTAAAAAATAAGAGACTTATATAGCTTAGCAAAACACCTTGGTAGAGCTTTATTGCTACTTATTTTCCATTTATTTTCCATAAGGGGCTAATAATAAATTTAAGTTTACTATGTGCGTTTTGTAAGGCTGTTATAACTTGCTGAGGGGTTTCTGCACGAGCAAATATATAACCTGGGTATTGTTCACCCTCAGGAGTTGGAACTAATTCATGCCCAGGGCTAATAATAATATCAATTTTATCAATAAATTCTACCTGGCCTGCGGCTGCTAATCCGTCTACACGATTTAAAATTCCAGCTTTTGGTATGGGTATCATCATTACTCCACGGCTGCCCTGTACAGGTTTGGAGTCCACTTTTTTACCAATAGCTAAAGAAATTGCCAATTCCTCAATAGTAAACTTATTGCCATCTTCACTATTATCTAAAGTCCGTCCACAATCACCTCCAATAGTGCGAGAAGCTATTTCTAAAATCCAGGCATTTTTTTCATCAATACGCAACTCTGCATGTATTGGCCCGGTACTTAATCCGTAAGCATCACAGGCCTGGCTAAGGCTTTGGTGAATCTGTTGCTGTTGTTTTATAGAAAGCTGTGAGGGGGTTACATAGATACTTTCTTCAAAAAATGGCCCTACCAGAGGAATAGGTTTATCAAAAATTGCCAGAGTTTGCAGCTGTCCTTCGCAAAGAAAGCCTTCATAGGCTACTTCTACTCCATCAATATAATCCTCAACTATTAACCGAGTGGACTCTATAACATCACTTGCAGCGGTAATTATAGGTTTAATTCTTTCGCAAGCTGTAATTAATTCCTCTTTATTATTTGCTCGAATAACTCCACGGCTGGCAGATAAATGCACTGGTTTTACCACGCAGGGATAGTTTATTTGTGTAAGTTGTTCTGCTACATTCTGATTTAAATCTAGAAAATAGTGCTGTGGTACAGCGCAGCCATGTTTTAACAAATGTACACGAGAGAGGTCTTTTCGGCGTGACAAGCGGGCAGCCTGAGGAGGGTTATGGGGCAATTGTAATTGTTGAGCTACTCTAGCCGCTAATTCAACGGTACTATCATCACAGCCAAGTACACCACAGAAGGGGGTTTTTTGGGCTGCACAAATAATGGTATCTAAGGCCTTATCAAAATTTTCTAGATGGATATGTAAACCATCATGAATTTCGCTGGTAAGCGAATGTTCACCATCAGATGCTAATAATACTTTTAGTCCCATTTGCCGAGCAGCAAACAGGTAAGGGCTTATGCGATAACTTTGCGGGCGAGCTATTAATAATAATATCTCGCGGCTGTTTTGCTTCAAAATTTAACTAGATCGTTTATTGTTTAGCCGCAACCACCACCAGATGC
>JASFYQ010000093.1:0-3874 GCA_045047105.1 Pseudomonadota bacterium
AATTATAAATTACAGACTTAAAATTGTTTTAGAAACTTTAGATTTAATCGGAATATTATGTACTTTTATTTCCGTTACGAATCGTTATACGAGCCGTTACCCAATATACCAAGACAAAATGGAAAACGGTTACAAAACAAGAAAAACTGAATTAAAACTTTGGATAAAGTTATTAGATATTTTACATCTTTTTCCTCCTTAGAAAACTAAGATGAAATTAGAACAAAAAAATCATTAACTTTAATACCAAATAATTATGAAAAAAATAGTTTACATATTAATACTCCTTTTTACAAGTACAATTTTTTCCCAAACAGAAGATTTTTGTGCAACCCCTGAAAAAACTGAACCTGATCCTATTGGAGTATATAGCAAATTAGCAGATACAGCTACTTTAGCAACCTTTAGTACCAAAACCTTTAACATCTTTTTTTGGAGAATAAATAAGACTGACGGTTCATATACATCAGGAGGCAATCCTCTTACACCACAAAGAGCTATACAAAGTGTAGCGATATTAAATGACGCTTTTGCACCTATGAATATCTGTTTCAATTTAATTGGAATGGATTCAATTAACTCAACAACACACCACACTGGTTCTAGTTTGTGGAGTATTAATAACTATGCAGAGGCAAATGGCTATGCCAAACAAAATGCTTTTAACATATATGTCCCTCATCGTCTAGGTCAGGGGTCAGGACAAGGAGCCTATAAAAGAGCTTATGCAGCCGTAAATGATGTTAGTTTATTTAGTAATAAATTTATTCATGAAGTAGGGCATAATTTTAATTTAGCTCACACTTTCGAGAATTCCAACTGGAGACCAGATCCAGTAAACTGTGAACGAGTTACCCGTATTGAAACTGACCCCGAATATAATGCCGATATTGCTGGTGATGAAGTTACTGATACTAATGCAGTTCCTAATTTTTTTAGAGAACAACGTAACCACGCTTGTTATGCAGTAGAACAGGCTGATATTGGGTATAATTGGTATGATGCAAGAGATGATGTTTTTTCAAATGAAGATGGTTTTAGTGTTCTTCCAGATGCAGTAGCTATTGAACAGGCGCTTATTGATTATGGATTTACTGTTGATGAAATTGATCATATGAAACATAACATACCTAAAACTGAGGCATATTATGATATTGATAATTGTGTCTATGCTCCTGATAGTAGAATAGATGACCCTAATTCTCCCTTTTTTAAAGACTGTGGCGGCACTCCATATCAAGTTGAAGTCGCAGATGCTCAAAATTATATGTCATATGCTTGGTCTGCTTGTGAAAATAATTTTACTACAGGACAAGGCATTAGATCTCACGAGGCAATTGAAGAAGATTATTATGGTGATTTCACTCCTGCATTGTCAGGTATAACAGTAGATTTGTATATGCAGGATACAGAAACAGATACTGGTCAAGAACCAAATATACATACAAACATATTTTGGACTAGTGAGGATATCTGGGTCAGAAATCAAAACGATGGTACTGTTGTTCAAGAACACGAAAACCCAATATATGACCCTAATCAACCTAATTATGCTTATGTAAGGGTACAGAATAAATCTTGTAATACTTCTTCGGGTAATGACCAGATAAAACTCTATTGGGCAAAAGCGAATACGGCACTATCTTGGCCACTTCATTGGGAAGGAGATTTAACGCTTATAGATGATAATGGAGATCCAGTATTAATGGGCGATGATATAGGTACGCTCAATATTCCTTCAATTTCAAGAGGAGAATCAACCATACTTGAATTTGAATGGCCAGTTCCTAATCCAGATGATTATATGTATATTAATAATGATAACCCATGGCATTTTTGCCTATTGGCACGAATAATCTCTAGCGATGACCCAATGACCTTTCCCGAAGAAACTTTTATTACAGATAATGTTAAAAACAATAACAATATTGCTTGGAAAAATTTATCAATAATAGAAATGGACCCAGGCACTCCCTCTCCTGTTGGTAGTATTGTAGCTGTAGGTAATTTTTTTAATGAACCAAAAGAATTTACTTTAGAGTTTACTAAGGAAACGCAAGAAGTTGGAAAACCAATTTACCAAGAAGCAGAAATATCTATTACTTTAGATGATGTTATTTATAATGCTTGGAATGATGGTGGAAAAGTCTCAGAAAATTTTAAAAGCACAAAAGATAGCACAAAGATTATTGTTAATAACAACTATGCTCTTATTAAAAACATTCAATTAGCACCTAATGAAATTGGTACAATATCTGTAGATTTTAATTTTTTAACAAAAGAAATAACTAATAAAACTAAGTATATTTATCATTTGATTCAAAGAGATGCTGTTACGAATAAAGTAATTGGAGGCGAAACTTTTGAGATCCGTAAACCTACTCGACCTATCTTTGATGCCGATGCAGGTGATGATGAAGAAATTGAAAAAAATGAAATTATTACTATTTCAGCAGGAGAAATAAATGAAGATGCAACCTATAATTGGTACGATCCAGAGGGAAATCTTATTTATACAGGAACTGATCTTACAATTTCCCCAGACATAACTAAAACCTATAAATTAGAAATCGTATCTAATATAGATGGGTTTAAAGATTATGACGAAATTGAAGTTAGTATTAAACCCTTTAGAATTGAAACTATAAACCCCAATCCTGCAAATGACATTTTAAATATTAACTATATTACTACAGATGCAACCTCTGCTTATGTAATGTTTGTAAATATGAATACTGGGAGTAGTGATAATTATATTCTTAATACGCAACAATCTAGTATTAGCATAAATGTTTCTGCATATACCACAGGCTTATACAATATTATATTAGTTTGTGATGGAGTAGTTCAAAATTCAAAAACACTTTTAAAAGAATAATATTATGAAAACAAAGATAACCACAGCACTCAAAACCTTTTTAATATTGTTTATTTTTATTTATCAAGGCTTACAACCAAATGTACTATATGCTCAAACTACTGCAATTCCCGATGCATATTTTGAACAAGCACTTATTGATTTAGGGATTGATAGTGATGGTATAATAAATGGGCAAGTGTTAACTAGTGATATTGATACAGTGATAACACTTGATCTTTTTGAAATAGGGATAGAAGATTTAACAGGTCTTGAAGATTTTGTTGCTTTAGAATATCTAGATGTTAGCGGAAATTCCCTAACAGTTCTTGATATAAGTAATAATATACAATTAAAAGAACTTTATTGTAGTAGTAGTATTGCAAATCCTAGTATGTTTTTTACTTCCTTAGATCTTAGTAATAATTTAAACTTAGAGGTACTCTATGGTGATACATTAGTTGAATTAGAAAACTTAAATTTAAAAAACGGGAATAACTCTATTTTGACTGTTACATTAGGATGTGAATTTGAGGGAGAGCCATGTGAACTAACAAAACTAAATTGTGTAACTGTAGATAACGAAGAAGCCGCAACAAGTAACGAACCTCCTTATTTTGGCTGGTCTATACAAGCTGATTTCTTTTATTCTGAAGATTGCACTTTGAGTGTTTCTGATAATAGTATAGTAGATATTAATGTTTACCCAAATCCTGTTAAAAGTTTATTGTTTATAAAAAATAATAAACATATTAAAATTAATAAAATTACCATTTACGATATTTTAGGAAAAGTAGTTTTTAACGAAAAAAATATTTTTAATCAACTAAATTTATCTGAATTAAAAAGCGGAATTTTATTTATTAAAATCGAAACAGAAAACGGAATTCTAACTAAAAAAATAATAAAGGAATAGAACAAGTACATTGGGTAACACGGTATATAAAAAATAGCAGAAAAGTACTAACCAAAAGGTTTGTTCTTTTCTGCTATCTTTGTTTTTAATTTGAAAAGACA
>JASFYQ010000094.1:0-4850 GCA_045047105.1 Pseudomonadota bacterium
CGTACAGGAACAACTGGGTCACAAAGATATACGTACCACTCAAATATATACCCATGTTTTACAACGTGGGGCCAATAACGTAAAAAGTCCCTTGAGTGATTTATTTGATTAAACAATTAGATACAAAATGACATACATCAACTATCAAAGCAATTGCTGGTGCTTGTTTGCTGATTTTCGGAGCATAAGCGAGATCCCTGCCAAGCAACAGCACTTAATTACAAAGCTCAAAATCAGACAAAAAATTGGGATGTGCTTCTGAAAATTATAAGAATAAGTACCAGTAATTGTATCCACAACACCAATAAGTAATGAATTTTAACTACTGTAATTACCTATTCTTGAAGCGGCATTTATATGTGCCTATTTTATTTATTATTTGTTTTGAATTTTTAACTTTGAGTGCTAGGATAGCTTTTTTGTTATGTTCTAAAATTTTTTCTAGTTTTGATTTTATCTTTAAGTTTTAGAATTTTTAAATGTTAGGAGTCAATTATGTGGATACAAAGAGAAATACAATTGCCTGCCAAAGCTCGGGGCTTTCATCTTATTACAGACATCATCCTTGCTCAGCTTCCCCAGATAGGAGAGTTGAATGTTGGTTTATTAAATGTGTTTATAAAACATACTTCCGCTTCTTTAACTATAAATGAAGATGCCGATCCTGCGGTAAGAAAGGATTTTGAAAATTATTTTAGCCGTCTGGTAAGTGAAAATGAAAGCTATTATACTCATACCAGTGAAGGTGTAGATGATATGCCAGCACATTTAAAAGCCAGTATTTTGGGGCATAGTGTGAATGTTCCCATTAGTATGGGTAAGCTAAATATGGGAACATGGCAGGGAATTTATTTGGGCGAACATAGAAATCATGCGGCTAGTCGTACTTTGGTTGTTACTCTTCAGGGAGAAGAATAAACCCTAGAGTATTTTTTGTAACCACATGGAAATATCATCTATTTCTTCAATACAAACATTGTGCTGCATGGGATAGCTTTTATATTCAACCCTATAAGCCTTGTCTTCCAATCGTTTTATGGCTCTATGGGCCAAGCTTTCAGCAACTACTGCATCATCACTGCCATGACAAACAAGGATAGGAATATCTTTATTAATAGCACTTAACTGAATTTGTTGATGGGTAGCATAATAGGTAGATAAGGCCATTAATCCGCCCAGTTTTTTGGGATAACTTAAGGCGCATTCATAGGCTACCGCGCCACCCTGAGAAAAACCTGCCAGAATAATCCTATCGCTGCTTATTCCTCTGCTTATTTCCTGCTCTATTAATAAGTTAATTTTTTCAGCTGAGTGCTTAATACCTTTTATATCAATTACATCATCAATAGCTGCGCCTAAAACATCATACCAGGCGGGCATTACCATGCCATTATTAATGGTAACAGGCATACTGGGGGCATGTGGGAAAATAAAACGAATTGCCAGAGAATCGGGTAAATTTAATTCCTTTGCAATTGGCTCAAAATCATGTCCATCGGCTCCCAGACCATGCAACCAGATAACACTGGCGGTTGCGGGTTGCTGTGGTTCTACTTCTAAATAAGGTAATAAAGACATATGCATTCCATAAATATTGAGTTAAATAATAAGTGCGATAATAGCTGCAGTCATAAACGTAGCCAGGTTTCCAGAAACAATGGAACGTAAGCTCAGCTCGATAATCTCATTTCTTCTTTGTGGTACCATTGTGCTAATGCCTGCAATCATAATTCCCAGGCTGCCAAAATTAGCAAAACCACAAAGAGCATAAGTTAAAATCAGTTTGCTTGGCTCACTTAATGTTTCTTTGGGTTGCTGCGCTAATTGTATAAAAGCCAAAAACTCATTGAGTATTATTTTTGTACCCAGCAAGCTGCCTGCTGCAACAGCTTCTGACCATGGGATACCCAGTAACCATGCTATGGGAGCGAGCAGGTATCCAAGTAATAGTTGCAAACTGAGAGTCTGACCAAACCCCGGAATTAATGCCAAAATCTGATTAATTAAACTGACCATAGCAATTAATACTATTAACATGGCAATAATATTGATTAATAGTTTAACTCCTTCTACCGTGCCACGGGTAAGAGCATCCATGGTGCTTTTATCCTGAATAACAATTTTTATAACCTGCTTATTATTAACTTTTGTTTTTTCCGGAACCATTATTTGCGCTATTAAAATTGCAGCAGGTGCACTAATAATTGATGCAATCATAATATGCCCCAGTACATCAGGAATAATAGGGGCTAAAATAGCAGCATATAAAACCATAACTGTGCCAGCAATAGTTGCCATGCCAGTAGTCATTAAAATAAATAATTCACTGCGACTGAGCTGTAGCAGGTATTCTCTAATAATCAACGGGGCTTCTACCATGCCAATAAATATATTTACTGCACATGCCAGGCTGATACTGCCACTTAAACCCATAGTTTTTTGTAATAAATGAGAAAATAGACCTACCAGTAAGGGTAAAACTCGCCAGTAGAATAATACAGCAGAAAGGGCGCTGACTATCAATATCAATGGCAGGGCTTGAAAGGCCATAATAAAACTTGAGCCACTATCATTGCTTAAAAAAGGGGGGGCTGCACCACCCAGATAACCAAAAACAAATCGGGTTCCCTGCGTTGTAGCTTCTAATAAGATAAGCACTAATTTATTTAAAACTAAAAAAAACTGTTTTAACCAGGGAATATTTAAGAGTAAAAAAGCAATAATAAATTGCAGCCCTAAACCAACAATAATGGTTTTTACTTTTACCTTGTTTCTTTGTTCGCTAAACCCCCAGGCTATTGCGATAAAAACTAAAATTCCTAAAATACTCTGCATTAATATTGGTTTCGGTGATGAGAGACTTATTCAATAATATATTTTGTAAAACATAGATTATATATTTCGTATTTCTACTTTTCCTGCATTATACTACATGTATTTTAAAAGTTAGATAATCATAAACTAAGTATCTTCTAAAACCTAAGGGTGAACACATTGAAAAAAATATATTTTATAATTTTAGCAGTATTTTTATTAAGCTCCTGTACTCAGGAAAGCCAGAATAAAATTGGACGTTCTTTGCAAAATTGGACAGGTGCAAATGGTGTACTGGATATTTATATGGGAGGCAAACTGGTACAGCGATTTATTAACATTGATAAGTTATCTACGGCGCAAAGTACCTCAGGTAAGGCAGAGCGGGATTATCGTTATGGTTATGGTCATTTGGACAGTAATTTTAATTTAGTGGTAGACGAAGGTGAAAAAAAGCTCTATTTTGAAATTAGTGGCTATGCAACACCTTATATCTTTTATGAAAACCCTAAAAAATAAGAAGCTAAGGTTAATTTTTTGCGAAAAATAATAATAGATAAAATTACTTGCTTTAGCAGAGTATAACGGTGGAGCAAGCCAGTTAGAATTATTAGGTATTTGTTCATGAGTATGCCTGTTTTTTTAAATTAAGAGAAATTTCAAGCTATTAAAAATGCTTCAACAGCAGAGGTAATTTGTTGTTGGCTGATACCATGAGCATAAGCGTATGCGATGGCTGCTCCTGCCCCTACGCCTTCTTTTGCTTCTCCTTGATCGTATAAAGCCAGGGCGGGGTGGTTAGATAAGCTAAAATCAAACTCACTATAATAGGCACTAATAGAAAAAATCAGTTGTTGCAAGATTCCCTCTATGTCTGATTCTGTGTCATGGGCAATCCACTGGGTTGTAATCAGGGATATATTTTTAGGCTTAAATTTTAAGCCCAGTTCATGGTAGAGTGAATTAATGATCAGTAATACGGTAGCCATTTGTGTGCCACCTGCAAGTACTATAGGGTATTTCTGACTGATCTGTGCTACAAAAGCAGCATTAAAAATTAGCATATTATCTGCACAAATAGTTAATTTTTCAAAGCAGCTCATAGAGTTTTTAATATGCAGCATTGATGCTTTAATGGTTTTCTCTTTTATTGATAAAGGGTTATGTTTAAAAGATGAAGCAAATAATCCCTCTGTTTTATACCCTAATGCACAAGCTACAGCTTTTGCCGTTGTTGTTCCTGCGGGGGTGCTTTCGCCAAGAATGATATAATCTGCTGTTGTACTATATTGCTCTGCAAACTGCAGGCCCTTATTAAAAATAGCCTGGGCATCAATATTGGCATTTTTGTCAATACTTGCAGAAGCTTTGATAGCAAAATCAGTAAGTGTGCAGTGCTGTGGAGCTGTGCTTAAGCCCAGATCCAGAATATTAATGCTATGAAAGGGGGATAATACTTCAACTGCTCTACTAATTAATGCAGGGGTGGGAACACCTGTTGGTGTTTCGGCAATATTTTCTAATGAAAAAACCTTACCAGTTGAAATAAATTCTGCATCTAAACTTGGGGTTAAGGGGATTAAACCAGGTATTCCAGCCTGGGTAATACCCTCAATGGTACAAGTGTTTGTTACCGATGCAGCTAATAAAAAATCAGCACTCTGTGCCTTAAATAAAGGTTGCTCAAGGGTGATTTTTTTTAATTTATTGTGCTGCGTCATTTAACTTTCCAGGTGTCTAAAATGTGATTAATGAATGTTGTGGTTTATGCTATTATAATCAGTATAAAAAAATAATTAAACAGGATCCTAGATAAATGGATATATTGTCAGGTGGGCACTCAGAGCAACAAGCTCAACAATTATTTTTAAATGCTGCTATGGCAAATCGACACGGTTTATCACCATTTCAGGGTGGTTATGATCAAGAAGTAGATCGGTGAATCGGCCTATGCGTTATTAAAACAAAAAGCTCAGCAGCAACTTAGACAGCAGGAGCTACAGCAACAACAGCAACAACAGCAACAACAGCAACAA
>JASFYQ010000095.1:0-12942 GCA_045047105.1 Pseudomonadota bacterium
TTTTAAGCGTAACTCTGATGATCCAGAACAGATAGAACGTTATCAGGCAGAGGCTTTAGTTCACCAATATTTACCCATTAAAGGTTTATTGGGAATAATCTGTTATACAGATCAAATAAAATTACTAATAGAAAAACAGATTCAACAACATAACTTAAATATTGATGTCCATAAAAGAAAGGATTGGTATTTCTAATGATTCATTATACACAAGGTAATCTTTTTGATTCTGAAGCAGAGGTTATTGTTAACACCGTAAATACCGTTGGTGTTATGGGCAAAGGTATCGCTCTAATGTTTAAGGAGCTCTATCCACAGAACATGCAGGAATATGCAAAAGCTTGTAAAGCAAAAGAAGTTAAGACGGGTAAAATGTTTATTACACAAACGAATGAGCTACTTGGTCCTCACTGGGTGGTTAATTTTCCAACAAAACAACACTGGCGTAATCCCTCTAAAATGGAATGGATCACTTCTGGCCTAGATGATTTAAAACACTTTATTAAAGAAAAAAATATAAAATCTATCGCTATTCCACCACTTGGTGCGGGTAATGGCAAATTAAAATGGGATGATGTTAGGGTTGAAATAGAAAAAAGTTTGTCTGACTTACCCCATGTTGATATTTTTATTTATGAACCGAGTAAAAAATATCAGAATATTGCTAAACAAACAGGTACAAAGAAACTAACGCCTGCCCGTGCAATGATTGCCGAGTTAATACGCTGTTACTGGGTCTTAGGTATGGAATGTAGCTTATTGGAAATTCAAAAACTTGCTTGGTTCTTAGAGCGTTCAATCAAACTTCAGGCACCTGATAATCCTCTAGACTTACGCTTTAAAGCTAATCTTTATGGTCCCTATGCTGATCGATTACGACATTTATTAGAAAATTTAGATGGATATTATTTAAAATGCGACAAACGCATTAGTGATGCTGAACCTTTGGATATTATTTGGTTTAATGATAAACACAAAAAAACATTACATGCTTACCTTAAAAGTGATGCTATGAAGCCTTATTTAAATGCATTAAAGCTTACCAGTGAGTTAATTGATGGCTTTGAATCGCCCTTTGGTATGGAACTGCTTTCCACCATTGATTGGCTATTAGTAAATGAAGGTATTAAAGCGAATGTATCAGGTGTAAAAAAAGGATTGTTAAACTGGCCTGCAGGAAAAAATAGTGCTCAACGAAAAGCCCAGCTTTTTGATGATCGTGCTATTTCTATTGCTCTTGAACGCTTATCAATGCATTCAATGTTTTTTGCTAAGACACCTCTTGAAATAAGTAGTTGTGCCTGAAAAAAACTATTAAGACAACTTACCAGTATGGGTAACAGGTCACTTACAATTTAATTCAATGTACCGTGTTCCATACTTTCTAGCTGTTTAATTTTTATCATTTGAGTTACTTTTCTAGTTATAAATAAAATATATAATAATCTTTAGCATATTTAAAATTAACAAAATTCTGGCATTTTCCACTGCCTATTTCTACCCATATTTGGGCTTCTCTGCGTACTTTATCTGACTTAAATTAAGCAGCTTCTGCTTCACTCTCAGCCTGTCTTTGCTGTCTTTTATGTTGATTTATAAATAATTATAATAAGAGTTCATCTTCTGTTAAATATCGCCATTCTCCCTCGCCCAGTTGTTTATCTAAACTAATATTGCCGATACGGGTACGATGAAGTGCCTCAACATGGTTACCAACTGCAGCAAACATACGTTTAACCTGATGATAGCGTCCTTCCTGAATAGTGAGTAACACTTTATTTTTGGACAATAATACGAGCTGTGCAGGTAAAGTAGGTTTGGTCTCACTCTTTAACAAGAGACCTTTTTTAAAATATTCCATCGTTGCCGTATTAATATTTTCTGCTAAATTTACTTTATAAGTTTTAGCACAGTTTTTTTTAGGTGAAGTTATCTTATGTGACCATTGTCCATCATCAGTGATAAGAACAAGCCCTGTCGTATCGACATCCAGCCTTCCTGCAATATGCAATCGCTCACATTTATCAACATCAATAAGATTTAAAACTGAAGGATAAACTTCATCTTTAGTTGAACAAATGTAACCATTAGGTTTATTCAACATCAGATAGCGATGACCTAAAGTTGATATTTTTTTACCCAAATAATATATTTCATCATTGTGTATGACTTTAAAAGCTATATTTTTTACACCTTTAAGATTAACTGAAACCTGGCCAGATAAAATCACTTTTTTCGCTAAAGAACGGGGCAGGTTTGTATTTTGACAAATGTATTTATCTAGTCTCATAAACAAAAGCTCAGAATATCCGTAAATAATCGAGTTATTGGATACTTTTACGCAAATTAAGGAAATTTACAGGAGCACCATTTATAGTTAGAGCACGTATCTCTCTCTCGGAAGTTACATTCCTACAATCAAAGTTTCTGCACACCTGGGGTCTTTTTTTGTGGATGGAGCAACGGCCTTTTTCCAGGTATTGACAACCATCGATCCCTATCAGAATATGTGGCACACCAAAGTGCTTAACCTCATCTACATCTAGAGCTATAACATCGTAAGAAATGCAACAACTGCCTGTGCATTCATCACAAGGTGGATCATCCATCATATTTGTTTATTCCTTAATTTTTATCTTGAGATAAAAACAATAGTATTTACAGGCCAACTAATTGACCTGAATGGGTTACTCCATATCACTCTACCATGCCACAAGGATAATGTCGCTCGATATAACCTATATTATAATAGATAATTGACTTGCTACTTCGTACATACAATTTTAATAAAGGCTTTGAATGGCCCTTTGGCATGGAACTGCTTTCCACCATTGATTGGCTATTGGTAAATGAAGGTATTGAGGCTAATGTATCAGATGTAAAACAAGGGTTGTTAAACTGGCCTGCCGGAAAAAATAGTGCTCAGCGTAAAGCCCTGCTTTTTGATGATCGTGCTATTTCTATTGCTCTTGAACGCTTATCAATGCATTCAGTATTCTTTGCTTGACCATCAAGCAAATATTCTTTGAGATTGCTCATTATTTGTTCCTCATGATATTAAAAACAGCCAATCAAATTTAAAATCCTTTGATTCAATCCATGAGGTAGATTATTGATATCTTGAGTGAATATTACTCCCCTCTGTCTTAAACATAAAATAGGGTGAGATTAGGGTGATTTATTCCTTATGCTGATTAAGCATAAAGTTAACCAGAGGTACATGTCATAGGCTTAGGCGGCTTATAAGCTATTTCTTCAAAAAACCTTAATAATCCTTTTATTTCTAATAATTAATGTGTTTTATGGCCTAATGGAACAGAATAATGTAGACTGGATTGACTCCCAAATACGATTGCTATTGAAACTTTCATGTACTTAACAATACTCCCCCCATTAACATAAGCTATTCTATAGACTATGAATAGAAACCCAGCCTCCAGTCCAGGTATTTCACGTCATAATAGAATTTCAGATGAAGGCTTGCTACGACTTGAAAACCAATTAAACAATGGTCAAATAAGTCATCAGGTTTTAGAGCAATGGATTAAACGTTATGGTGATAAGGCCATAGAGATAATAGAATATTACAAAGAAAAAAACGGTGCTATATAAGCAATATATCCATTTTGGAATTTAGACGCATGACAAGCTAATTAAAGCATATTTTGATACTTTAAATTTAGAGTAAGTATAAAGTAAAACTCCATCAATCCTTATAATAGAGGCTATACGATGTGATGCAGTTTTTATTAATTAAAATTTATAGCCTACACCAAATAGTAGACCAGCATGCCCCATAAGAAAAACATCAACCTCCCAATTCTTTTTTTGATAACCAATACAGTGGATTATTAAACTAGTTTGTTATAATTTAAGGAGAAGTAAGTGTTTAAAATTATAATCCCATAGCTTACTACTAGGAAGTTTAAATTTTTGTGGAATTTGAGTCTGGTAAGTCGACAGCTCTCTTCTTTATAAGTAGAGCAATAATTAGCCCAATTGGTCCCAAGAATAGACCCAACATATACCATCCATAGATATTATAACCTTTAAAACTTGCAATTACCGAGCTTATAATTCCGAATAATGATAAAAATGTAACAACCAAGACAAATGAGCCCATTATGCATCCCTTCATATAGATTATATGATAACAATAAATATTATAATAATTTTTTTGTTTATTCTTTGCGTTTTATCACAAAACAAAAATTTTATTAAAAGGAGATATTTATAATTGTTTTAATAATTCAAGCTAAGATTTGCACCCAACACTATCTAAGCCCCCGTATATCTATATGTCAGCCTATAAATATGTATAACAATAAACTAATATTTTTTTTAAAAATAACTTTAATTAAAAATTATGCCTTATAAATTTAAAATTCAGACTATTTACCATTTTCTTTGGTATATACTTATCTATATCTTTCTATAATTAAGTAAATTTTAGTCTAAACAACATATAGTTTTTGACACAAAATACATTACAAAATACATTATAAAATACAATATAATTATCTCCAAGAGACTTATAATGAATAAAAAAATTAAGGCTCCACACTACTAATAATGATAAAGAAGAACAAGTTAGTGAATATAAAATCTGCAAAATCCTGAATTAGTACTATCATAAAAATGAATAAAAAACCTTATATTTTGAGTATTGATGGTGAACAATTCAACCAGGAAATCATTCAGGACTTCCTGGAGAACGACTTTGATATAAAAACACTAACCAATGCTCAGGACTATCTGGACAGTATTGCAAAAAATATTCCCGATCTGATTCTATTTAGATGTGAATATACAAGGCTTAAATGGCTTAGAAATTTGTAAAACGCTAAGAGCAAACAAAAAGTACAAACATATTCCTATTATTTTTGTTTCTGCATTAGCATCAGCTCAAGAAATACTGGCTGGAGAATGTGCAGGTGGGGATGATTATTTAACCAAACCCTTTAACCAAAGCTCATTAAAAAAAGCCATAACAACTATTTTAAAATAATTAACTATTACATTTTTTCTTAACTCAATCAGGATATTATAATGAGTAACAAACCCTATATATTAAGTGTTGATGATGAAGAATTAAATCAGGAAATCATAACTGAGCTACTTAAAGAACACTTTGAAATTAATGTATTAAATAATGGGCAGCAATGCCTGGATAGTGTATTAGAAAGAATTCCTGATCTTATATTATTAGATGTCAATATGCCCGTTTTAAATGGTCTTGAAACTTGCGAGATCTTACGCTCAAATGATAGTCACCAAAACATTCCAATTATCTTTGTTTCTGCCCTGGCTTCTCCCAAAGAACGACTCGCTGGTTACCAGGCGGGTGCAGATGATTATTTAACTAAGCCCTTTGATGAATTTGAATTAGTTAATAAAATTAATCTATTATTAAAATCCAAAGAAGAACGGACGGCACAGCAGCAAGAAAAACAATATGCCACAGATACTGCTATGGCAGCAATGAGCAGCGCAGCAGAAACAGGCATTGTTTTACTCTTTATGCGAGACATTCTTACAATTAACGAGCAATCATTATTAGAAAAAAGAACCTTTGAGGCTTTACACACCTATGGTCTGGACGGATGCATTATGTTTTCCCATTTAGCATCTCCTATTTTTACATTTTCAGATAATATAGCTCGCCCTATAGAAAAAGATATTCTTAGAGAAGCATTTACTAAGGGGCGAATTATTGAGTTTTCAGGGCGAGCTATATTTAATAGTGAACATGTTGCGATATTAATTAGAAGAATGCCTGAGGATGAAGAAAAAAATGGTCGCTACAAGGATCATTTAGCATCATTAGTAGATGCTCTAGAAGCAAAATTAGTTGAGTTTATTGAAAACAATAATAAACAAAAGCACTATACTGCACTAGAAAACACCATTGAAAGTATTACCACTAATTTACAACAAATTAACCACTCCTACCAACAACAGCGTTTATTAAATACTAAAATTCTAGGAGAATTAGCTCAAAAGGTAGAGGCGTCTTTCCTATCCTTAGGATTGGATGACTCTCAGGAGGGAACCATGATGCAGCTGATTATTGATGCAGAAAAAGAAACCGATCATGTATATGAACAAGGTAAGCAGGCAGAGCAAACCTTTGATAAAATTGTTAATGACTTAAATATGTTACTAAAATAATTCTTAGCTTTAACTAACTAAGTGTAATTCATATATACGCATATAAAAAATTAATGTCTATTCAATACACTATAAACAATGAAGATATAAAGCAGAAGGATACTGAGGCTCCCTGGAAAATATTAGTAATTGACGATGATCAAGGAATTCACGATATTACCACTATGGTATTACGAGATATAAGATTTAATCATCGAGCGGTAGAAACCATTTCAGGATATTCAGGAAAAGATGCCAAACGCCTTATTAGAGATAATCCTGATACCGCTATTCTTTTATTAGATGTAATAATGGAGACAGACCGAGCGGGTTTAGATGTAGTTACCTATATTCGCGAGCAGTTAGAAAATAAAAGTGTACGTATTCTACTTCGTACTGGACAGGCTGAAACACATAATGAAGAATCTGTTTTTGAGCATTATGATATTAACTCTTTTTTAGAAAAAACAGAGCTTACCAGTAAACAGTTAAGAATGCAGATAAAAAGTGCTTTAAGGACTTTTCAATTACTGCAAGAACTAGAAAAATCCCGAAAAGCAGCAGAGCATGCCAATCGGGTAAAATCTGATTTTCTGGCAAACATGTCCCATGAGTTACGCACCCCCTTACATGGCATTATAAGTTATGCGAGATTAGGCTTTAAACGAAAAGAGACCCTCCCAGCAAAAAAAATTACCCGATACTTTGAAAATATTGATATCAGTGGCCAACGGTTATTATTATTATTGAATAACCTCCTTGATTTATCTCAGCTTGAATCAGGAAAAATGAAACTACGCATGGCAGTACATGATATAGAAGATATCATAACTGCCTGTTTTGTAGAAATGAGTGCCAAATTATCTGAGTTTGACTTAACTCTCACCTGGGATAAACCAGAATCTCCTATTTTGATATTTTGTGATAGATTACGTATTCATCAGGTATTAATTAATCTATTATCCAATGCCATAAAATACTCCCCCCAAAAGACTAATATCCATTTTAATTACTGGCAGGATAGTAACAATAATATGGAAATGCATGTTATTGATCAGGGATGCGGCATTGCTAAGGATAGTATTAAAATTATCTTTGATAAATTTGTACAAGACCAAAATATAGAAATGGGCACAGGAATGGGCAGAACGGGCTTAGGATTAGCCATCTGTAAAGAAATTATCAAAACTCATCGGGGAAAAATATGGGCACTGGATAATAGTAATAATAGGGGAGGAAGGTTTTGCTTTATTATTCCCGTCAGCTCACTGGATAATACTCCCGAAGCAGATAAAATTAATTAACAGTATTATGATTAAACGGCTATTTAAACCAGCAATATTTTTAATTAACCGCCTCAGCTATGCCATGAAGATTTTTCTTTTTGGTAGCATTTCAATTATATCACTGGCCATAGTTATTTTTTCTCTCTATCAAAATCTCAATAAAATTGTAGTACAGTCCAATTTACAACTTCAGGCCAGCTCGCACATTACTGCCACTCTTAGAATGATCCAATTAGTGCAACAGCAACGCGCTTTATCCACCGCAGTAATTGGAGGAAATAAGCAATTTGCTAAACAGCTGAGCGCTAAAATACAAATAGCAGATGTACAATTTAAGTTCCTTATCTCAAATTTAGATCCTTATCTAAGTAATTATGTCCAACGCAGAAACTATAACTATTTCTGGCAACAGTTAAAAACGCAATCGGGCACTCTATCCAGTGAAGAAAATTTTTCCATTCACACCGATTTTATTTATCAATTGCATCGCTTATTATTAGAATATGGCGACCATTACGAGTGGTCAACCACTACTGAACTTTCCTCCTATTACCTATTTAACATAGTCCTCAGCAGCATCCCTATTATCACTGAAACCATGGGACAAATACGCGCTGCAGTTATGTCAATAGCAGCTAAGAATCATACTAGCAAACAAGAAAAATTGGAGTTGATTAAGTTAGAGCATGAGTTAAAACTATCCATTGATGAATTAATTATTAACTTTAATAAAGCCAGCTATTATGCTCCATATTCTATAGGAAACATCAGAAAAATAAAATATCAATTATTATCAGCTAAACAGCAAATTGAAAGTATTATTGAAACTGATATTCTTAGCGAACAATATATTTTACAAGCAGATAATATCTATGAAATCTTTACCAATTATATTGATAATAGCTATTACTCATTGTATCAGTTATTAATCCCAGACCTTATTGAGATTATTAACCAACGTCGTCAACAGGCAAACAACCAGATTTATCGTATTATTGGTACTGCATTAGGCATGCTGTTAATTTTAATTTATTTATTTTTTGGGTTTTATTTCTCTGTAACTCATAGTTTTAGGCGTATCAAACAAGTTTTAAATGCATATGCCAAGGGAAAATTTGATCAGCAGATAAACATTGATACAGCTGATGAAATGAATAATATTAGTCAGTCCATGAATGCAATGGCACAAAGTTTAAGCGGGATGCGAAATCAACTGGAAGATGAAAAATTACGCTTTAAAATGTTATTTGAAAAATCTGGCGATGCATTAGCATTAATTGAAAATAATACTTTTTGTGTATGCAATGAAAATATTGTAAAGATGCTAGGTTATGATATTAAAAGCATGTTGCAAATACATTTAGGAAGTTTTTCCCCTGTATTACAACCCGATGGTGAAAACTCCATTCAAAAAGCTAATCGCATGATGGCAATCTGTTTACATGATGGCTCAAATTTTTTTGAATGGATGTATAGACGAAAAAACGGTGAAAAATTCTGGAGTAACATTTTGCTTACCCGTCTAGAATATCAAGGTAAAGAGATTATTCATGCGGTTATACGTGATATTGATTCCCAAAAACAACTCCAGCATGATAATGAACAGATAAAAGACGAAGCAATAAGAGCAAACCAGGCAAAATCAAAATTTCTGGCAAACATGTCTCATGAATTACGTACCCCAATGCATGGTATTTTAAGCTATGCTCAAATGGGATTTAAACGAATTGATAAGGTTCCCACAGAAAAATTAAAACGATATTTTGAAAATATAGAAACCAGTGCCAAAAGATTAATGTTATTAATTAATAACCTTTTGGATCTTTCTAAACTACAAGGCAGTAAAATTGAACTACAGCTGTCACAATGTAATATTGAAGAAATGATTGCAAGCTGTAGCACTGAAATGCATGCTAAGCTAAAAGAAAGGAATTTAAGTTTAGTTATTGATAAATCTACAGCACCAATTTTTTTAGTCTGTGACAAATTACTCATTAACCAAGTCTTAACTAACCTGCTATCTAATGCTATTAAATATTCACCCGATCATGGAAAAATTACTTTTCAATGTCAGATTATTGAAAATAATATGTTAAAAATAAAAGTTCAGGATCAGGGGTGCGGAATTAATATTGAAAATATCCATAGTATTTTTGAAAATTTTGTCCAGGATGCAAGCCTGGAAGCTGGTACAGGAATGGGAAGTACAGGCCTCGGCCTGGCAATCTGCAAGGAAATTATTAGCGTTCATCAAGGAAAAATATGGGCAGAGCATAATGATAATGATAAAATTGGCGGTATTTTATGCTTTATCATTCCACTCAATGAATAACCAGCCGTATTATTTTAGGAGATTTTATGACCAGCAAAACATTACCCGAATCTATAGAACTATTTTTATTTGCTATTTGCCCATTTGCTCAACGAGTTAATATGAGCTTAATACAAAGCCAACTTAGCTATGAGAAAATCATGCTTACACCTGGTGAAATGCCCGATGGTTTTAGTAATATTTCTCCTCTGGGCAATGTTCCTGTATTACGTATTAACAAGTCAGGAAGTATTTTTGAATCTGCGGTTATTAACGATTATATTGCCCAGATATCCCCCGTAAAATTAGAGCCGGAAGATGCTTTGCAATGCGCCCAAATGAAAGCCTGGAGCGAATACAGCAATACCTGTATGGATTCATTAATGCAGGTATTGCAGGCAAAAGATGAAGAGACATTTAAGCAGGCGAACCAGAACTTAATCAATAAATTTGATGTTTTGTCAGAACAATTACAAAGCTCAGGGCCTTATTTTTATGGCCAACAATACACCACTATAGACTCAAGCTATGCGCCTTTATTCTTTAGAATGAAAACATTAAATGACTTATTTCCCGCTTTCTCTATAACAGGCTTACCAGAAAACATAGAGAATTGGATGCAATCACTGCTTGTAAGTGACACATTAAAAGCATCAATAATTGGTGATTTTCCCACTATATATCGTATGTTTATCAGCAAAAGAGCCGCTGATGGTTATGTAGACAAACAAATATAAGCTAAGCTATTAGCAGAGTTAATACTTTCTATTTAACTCTGCTTTTATTTAATGAACTAGATAAATAAGTTAACATCTGCTTTTAAAGCAATGGGCAAAAAGCTGGTTGCTCCTACCCACTCACTGATTTCGTCCACAAACTCATCTCTTGACCAGTCAAATAAATCTACCGTCATCTGGCAGGCTATCATTTTAACATCAGATTCAATACAGATTTCTCTTAGTTCATCTATTGATGCCACTCCTTTATTTGATAGTGTTTTTTTCATCATACCTGTAGCTAACTTTTCAAAGCCTGGCACTCCGGCCATTAATAAATTGGGAATAGCCATCTCTGTTTGCTGTAGCCATTTGGGGCCTATAGGCATTTTCATTGGCATAGCAGGATTACCCAAGGGGCTAATATTTAACTGTAAGTCTTTTTTTAATAAACTCAGGCCATAAAAAGTAAAAAAAAGTGAAACCTCCCAGCCCAAAGCTGCTGCAGTGGAGGCTAAAATAAAAGGAGGATAGGCCATATCCATAGTTCCTTTAGTAACAATAATGGTCATTGAAGGTATATGTAAAGCCTCTTTCTCTGCCATTTTTTCTTCAAATCGTTTATCAAACCATAAATTAAACTGTTCCTCATTTTGTTTTTCAAGAGGATTAATTGTTGCAGCATCCATAATTATTCTCCGTTAATTTTATATAATAAGAGTTAAACTTTTTTGATATAAAAAATATATTCTCCTTGTTCCTCGCTTGAAGACAATAATTCATGCCCTGTTTGAGAACAAAATGATTGCATATCTTTTACCGAGCCAGGATCACTGGCTTTTAATTCCAAAATTTCGTCTGCTTCAATACCTTGTAATGCCTTTTTGGTTCGTAATATGGGTAAAGGGCAGTTTAATCCGCGGGCATCCACACTATTTGCTATTGTATACATTTTACAAACTCCTTATCCGACCAGTCGGTCAAATATTTAATTAAAAAATAACCAGTAAAAATCCACTGGTTCTTATGCACATATAAATAAATATAGAAAAACTTTATTTATAATAACTAATATATCCGTATTGTTTTTAACGCTGGTCCTAAGCGGTACAGAAGCTCTGGATCATTTTTTGCTTTTGCCAACAAAATCATGCCCTCTAGATAAGCAAGCATTGCCTCCGCAGTTAGGTCGGTATTAATTTTTTCAATTACACCTTCTGCAACGGCTTGCCCTAATGTTTGTTGAAATTGCGACTTAGATTCATTAAATACAGCCATTAATTTAGCACGTAAAATTTCATCCTGAGTACTCATTTCCAGGGCTAAATTACCAAACAAGCAACCAGGCATTTTACCTTCCAGGTTTTTAGCTGATTTTTGCCAAAAATATGCGGCATCAATCATTAAATCAATACGCTCCATTGGTGCTATTTTAGGATCAAATGCTTCGGCTACAAAACCATATGCCCATTCATTAGCAAATTCTTCAATTACTGCTATTGCTAAATCACGTTTAGAAGAAAAGAAATGATAAAAACTCCCCTTTTGGATACTGGATTTATCACAAATTTCTTTAACTCCCACATCCGAATAACTGCGGTTATGAAAGAGTTTTTTTGCTGCTTTTACTATACGTTCTCGTGTATCAGTATTTGTTAACATATGAATATTATAGTTGACCGACTGGTAAAGTCAAGTTTTTAATAAACTTGACATAAAAGGAAAGTAAATTACAGATTTCTAATATCTGTAAATTCACCGCTATTTAAACTAAGAACTTGAGTAAAAGCCTTGTCTAATTTTGGTGCTAATTGCTCAGCTGTTGGCATCAATTCAGTACCTCGACAGGATTTTAAGCGATCCACCACATTAAACTTCCCTCCTTCATCCAGGCCGCAGATATAATCCTGCATCGAGGTATCAATTAAACCAGGAGCCAGTGCACTAAAGTGAATATGGGGTAATTCTTCTGCATAAAGTTTAATTAACATATTTAATGCAGCTTTGGATAAACCATAAGCATTCCAGCCACGATTACCAGAAACAGCCGCTCCAGATGAAATAGCAACAATTTGTTTGATTGTAGTTTCCAGGTTATCCAATGCATCAATAATACTTTTATTAGCCCAGGTATTAATCTCCATAACTTCTTTAATATCATCCAGCGAAGTATCTCTAAGATCGTTTAATTGCTTTAAAATTCCCGCATTTAATACCACCAGATCCAATTGTTCAACACCACTTAATAGTGATTCTAAAGCAGCTTTTACTTGCTTTTCATCAGCAAGATTACAACTAATAAAATGAAAATTATTATAGTCCTTTAACGCATCAGGTGAGGAACGGTTGATGGCATAAACACTTACTCCCTGCTCTAAGTAAAATTGCGCCAAACCCAAACCTAAACCTGAGCTAACACCCGTTATTACTACTGTTTTATACATAAAATCTTTATCCTTTCTCAACTTCTAACTTCTAA
>JASFYQ010000096.1:0-34620 GCA_045047105.1 Pseudomonadota bacterium
CCGCCCCAGCTATTACTATTACCCCAAGGACTGCCGCCCCAGCTATTACTATTACCCCAAGGACTGCCGCCCCAGTTACCATTCCATGGTGTTCCCTGGAAGTTATTACCATTTCCGTAATAAGGGTTGCCACCATAATAATTATCGTTTCCCGAATTCCATGGACTGGAATTGCTATTAAAACCAAAAGCAGAAGCGGATGAAACAGAGGCCGCAAAAGCTAAACCTATAAAAATTTTTGAAGTAAGTTTCATAATGAAATCCTTATTTAGATGAATGAAGCATAGGGCAAAATTAATCAAAAAATTGCTGAAAATAGTAACTATTAATCTAATAGTAATTAAGTCATTAAATAATTAATCTATACCTTAAGTCAAGAATTTTTAAAAAAATCTTGTGTTTTTTTTAACTAACTTCTATATCTTTATAATGTGTTATTCGTATTTAATGAGAGTTAATGGTAAACTAGAATATTGCGTGTTGGTTGAGCAAATAGGTATCAGGTGTTTAAAATAATCGACTGTTTTAAGGAGATAAAAATGAAAATTGTTTCAACTTTTGGAGTTGTGTTAGCTATTTTCTTAGCAACACTTTTTGTATCACAAGGAGTTGTACTAGCAGATAAATATGTGCCTGGACATTTGTGTTTTAAGCCAGAACGCCCGTTATTTATGGCGTCTTCCTACCATCAAGAACTATATAAACAAGATATTAAACAGTATAAATTTTGTATCCGTGAATTTATTAAAGAGCAGGAACGTGCTATTCGGATTCACAATGAAGCCATAAAAAAATCCACCAGTGATTGGAATGAGTTTGTTGAGGAAGATTCGTAAAAACTTACTATGCAACTCTATGAAGTGCCCCATTTCTGGTTCAAATTTGAGCCAAAAGAAGGAGTGACTTTATCCATTACAGCCCATTGTTTTATAATTACTGCTTTAACAAAGTAACTATAAAATTTATAAATACTAATTTAAAGTAATTAAAATTGTTATATGCGTAAGCAATATGTTGAATTATTAACCGTACTCAATATTAGTGAGTCGTACATTGTTAATACCTTTGGCGACAGAACGGTACAACGTGGAACGGATTATTTTCGTAGAGACTATGTTAAAATTATCGAAGTATTAACACATGAAAATGGCTCTTTGGAAGTACACTCTGAGGTAACAGGTAGTTCAGGAAAAATCTATGATACCTCGGTAGAAATTCTACCCTCTCGGTTAAAAAAAACCAAAGCTTCTAAATCAACCTCTTCACGGACTTTATTTTCTAAGATAAGAGTAGAGAGTGATTGTAGTTGCCCTGTTGGTTTTCAATGCAAGCATGGTTTGGCAGCAGTTTTAGCCTTTGCTCAGTTTGTTACTGATTCTGAGAAGCCAAAAACAGTAGGTGGAGATAATACAACTCCCCCTTCAGCAGTTGATTACTGGTTAAACGATCTACAAGCGACAAAACAGGGTAATAATAGCACCTCTTTTTCTCAAAACCAGCCCTCAGAACCTCATCAATATCAATTGTTTTATATTCTTACTCCAGACAGAGACAATGGCAACTCTCTCAAGCTGGAAACGTATAAGGTCAAACATCTCAAACGTGGTGGTTATGGCAAGTTAGTTAATCAGGATTTGAACTATATTCTAATGGGCTTTCAATACGATGAATTTTATTATAATCATCTGGATGAAGAAATCTCAAGGTTATTAGTAGACAAATCAGGCTCGGGTAACTATTTTTATAATAACACCAATAATAAATATGATATTGAAGGCGATGTTGGTCAATTAGCCTTACAAAAAATCCTGCAAACACAGCGTGCATTTTGGCGTGAATATATTGCTGAAAAACCAGCATTAAAATTGGGAGGCCCACGATTAGTTAATATTCAATGGCAGGAAGTGGATGGAAATTATCAGCTCAGTTCAAAGGTAACACCTGCCGTTAATGAAATTTTCCGTATTAATGATTTATATTATATTGATGCATTAGAACATAAGTTGGGATTATTGGAACACCATAGTCTGACCACAGAGCAAGTAATAAAATTATTATCCGCACCGGCTGTTCCTCAACAGGAAGCTGAAAAAGTAAGTTTGCAATTATTAAAAATTTGGCCTAATGCTAATATTCCGATGCCTGTTGACTTAGGTATTAAGGAGCAAAAAATTACTGCTGTAACTCCGATTGCAGATGTTTTATTACACAGCTTTCAAGTTACTGATTATGGGAGTAATACAGGGAAACGACGAATCCATCAATTGACCCTGAGATTTGATTACCAGGGCCAATTGATTCAACCAGAAACACAAGAAACACCTTATATACATATTAAAGATCGTACCAGGTATCAAATAGAGCGCAATTTAGAGGCAGAGCAGCAGGCTGTTTTAGAGCTGATGAGTCACCAGTTAGTACCCTTGTATGAAACTGGAGACACTGCCACTAATCTGGAGCTGTACTTTACTTCAGAATCACAAACGGAAACTATCTGGCTATGGCATGATTTCCAGATAGATATTATTCCAGAGCTAGAAAAACAGGGCTGGAGGTTTAGCTTTGATGACAGCTTTATGCTTAACTTTGATGATGCAGATAATTGGTATGCTAACTTAGATAGTAGCGAAGATGATGAGCATAATGATTGGTTTTCAATTAGTATGGGAATTGAGCTTAATGGTGAAAAAATTAACTTATTGCCCACCCTGGTTGAGCTTTTATCCAGTCAAAATTCTCCTGCCCAATTGCGAGAAAAATTAGAGCAAAATTCAACTATTATTCTACCTATTGATTCAGAGCGATGGGTTCGCCTGCCTTCTGAACGTTTAATAACCATATTTGATACCCTGGTTGAGTTATATGATAAAACGCCCCTAGATAACGATGGTAACCTGATGTTTAGTAAATATCAGGCTTTACATTTAAATGAATTACTCAATGACCCTTCCTTGCGTTGGAAAGGTGCTGATGAACTGGCGATATTAAATAATAAAATACGTGATTTTAAAGGCATAGAAAAAATTGAAATTCCCCGTCAGGTGCAGGTAGAGTTACGTGACTACCAGCATGACGGTTTAAATTGGTTACAGTTTTTAAGAGAATATCAATTTAATGGCATTCTTGCAGATGATATGGGGCTGGGTAAAACGGTCCAGGCTTTGGTTAATTTACTATATGAAAAGCAACAGGTTAAGCCAGAATATCCTTCTCTTGTGGTTGCTCCTACTAGCTTAATGGGGAATTGGAAACGGGAAACAGAACGTTTTACTCCCGATCTAAAAATATTAGTACTACATGGCTCTGATCGTGCAGAGAATTTTGATAAATTGTCTCAATACGATATTATCTTAACTACCTACCAGTTAATTTTAAGAGATGCCAAATTACACCAGCAACAAAATTATCACTATATAATTTTGGATGAATCGCAAAATATAAAAAATGCTAAAGCTAAAACGGCACAAATTATTTTTACTTTAAAATCTAATTTCCGTTTATGCCTTACAGGTACTCCAATGGAAAATCATCTGGGTGAATTATGGTCGATGTTCCATTTCCTTATGCCTGGCTACTTAGGTACCCACGAACGTTTTACCCGTTTATTTCGCTCTCCGATTGAAAAATCAGCTGACATGCAACGACAAAGTCAGTTGCAAAAACGTTTGCAACCCTTTATGTTAAGACGAACTAAAGATGCAGTAGCTACTGAATTGCCTAAAAAAACAGAAATTATACGTACGGTACCTTTATCTGGAAGGCAACGTGATTTATATGAAACCGTTCGTCTGGCAATGGATAAAAAAGTCCAGGTTGAAATTGGTAAAAAAGGATTAGCGCGCAGTCATATTATTGTTCTGGATGCCTTGCTCAAGTTGCGCCAGACTTGTTGTGACCCCCGATTATTATCTTTAGATATTGCAAAACAGGTAAATGAGTCTGCCAAGCTAGAAATGTTAATGGAAATGTTGCCTGAAATGCTTGAAGAAGGTAGAAAGATACTAATTTTCTCCCAATTTGTTAAAATGCTCAATATTATTGAAAATGAGTTAAAAAACCAAAATATTTCCTATACTAAACTCACTGGCCAGACTAAAAAGCGTGATGAGGCTATTAATAGCTTTCAAGAAGGCAAGGTAGATGTGTTTTTAATTAGTTTAAAAGCGGGTGGTGTTGGTTTAAATTTAACTGCCGCAGATACCGTGATCCATTATGATCCCTGGTGGAATCCAGCAGCTGAGAGGCAGGCAACCGATCGGGCTCACCGTATTGGCCAGGATAAACCCGTATTTGTATATAAATTATTAACCGAAGAAACAGTTGAAGAAAAAATCTTGGCTTTACAACAGAAAAAACAATCCTTGGCTGATGCCATTTATTCAGGTAAACAACAGAGTGCTCTTTTTACTCAAGACGAACTTGTTTCCTTACTTAAACCATTGGACTAATTGTGTCTTTATCGCCCTTATTTATTTCACCGATTAAAAAACTTATCCTATTTTCTGCCCTGAATGACGAGCAATTGCAGCAAGTGGTTTCTAGTACCCAGATTAAATTGCTAAAAGCGGGAGAGAATATCTTTAAACAAGGTGAAAAATCCCGACACTTTTATGCAGTTCACAAAGGCAGCGTTAAACTTTCTTTACTTTCTCCCGAAGGCAGTGAAAAAGTTATTGAAATTCTTCGCCCTGGCCAGCAATTTGCCGAGGCTATTATTTTTCAGGATGAACCAATTTACCCTGTAAATAGTATTGCTTTAGAGTCTAGCGAAGTATTTGAGTTTGATAGTCGTGTATACCTCGCTATTTTAGAAAAATCCTTTGCAACAAATAAACGTTTATTGCAGGATATGAGTAGAAAAATGCATAAATTTTTAAGTGAAATTGATAATTTATGCTTACACACAGCAACCTATCGATTGATTAACTACATCATTGGTTCTATTCCAGAAGGTGTGCAGGGGAATAGTACCGAAATTGTTCTGGATGCAGCAAAAAATGTAATTGCTAAACGGCTATCTATTCAGGGAGAAACCTTCTCACGAATCTTACGTGACTTGCGGAAAAAAGATTTAATTGAAGTGACAGGTAATAAAGTTTTGATCAAAGATATTATTGCTATGAAAAGCCACTTAAGTTAGGTGTTATGAGCTCCATAAATGCTCGCAAAAGCAGCGTATTTAGTGTCAATTTTTTATTCTTCTCATTGCTATTAAGTAGCTCCATTTATGCTGAGAATATTGAGCAAAGCAGTACTATAAAGTCTCCTATTGAGCTTGCCTGTATAAAAATATCTAAAAAATTAGCCAGTGTCTCGTATAGTGAATGCTTTAATCTAGATCTACAATTGTCAGCATTATCAGAGCAACAATTACCTTTATTACTTAAAGAATTCCCCCCCCTGAAAGATAAGCAACCACTGGGGAGAGTGCTTTTATTTGGTGGTATACATGGGGATGAGTATTCTTCTGTTTCGGTAAGTTTTAAATGGCTTAATATTCTTAGTAAGCACCATAGCGGATTATTTCATTGGCAGACTTCCCCGCTGGTTAATCCAGATGGTTTATTGCGTAAAAAATCACAACGTATGAATAATAATGGGGTGGATTTAAATCGAAATTTTCCAAGTCTGGAAGCAGCTCAGGTACATCTGGATTACTGGCAACAGGAAACTCACTCAGCATCTCGCAGGTATCCAGGAGAAAAACCCTTAAGTGAAAAAGAAAGTCAGTGGCTAGATGCAATAATTAAGCAATTTAAGCCCGATGTAATTGTTTCGTTACATGCACCTTATGGCCTGGTTGATTTTGACGGGGAGTTGACTCAACAGGCTGTTAATACTATTAGCCCACCTTCTCATTTAGGCCCATTACATCTGCATTTATTAGGTACTTACCCAGGTTCACTGGGGCGTTATGGCAGTGAAGTATTAAATATTCCAGTAATAACAGTAGAGCTAGAGTATGCAGGCATTATGCCCAGCAAAAAGGACATTAGCCAAATCTGGGTTGATTTAGTTGCCTGGTTAAAAAAGTACTTTTCAGAGAAGCAGAGCTTAACTCAAGTTGTAGATTAAGTATTGTATATTAGGAGTTGTGTTTTATTGGTATTTTTGATAGTTACTTTAGTGTTTTAACAAATAAAAAACAATCTTGATAAAGCTATTATTTGTTAAAACGGCGGCAAGTTAACGTTTATCCATAGGCAAATAATTTCGTGAAATATGTCCTGTGTATAATTGTCTGGGACGGCCAATGCGAGGGTTTTTTTCCTCTAACATTTCTTTCCACTGTGAGACCCAACCAACGGTCCGGGCAATAGAAAATATAACCGTAAACATATTAAGTGGTATATCTAAGGCCTTTAGAATAATACCTGAATAAAAATCTACATTAGGATACAATTTCTTTTCTATAAAATAATCATCGCTTAGAGCGATACGTTCTAGCTCACAGGCAATTTCAACTAAGGGTTGATTTTTAACATCCAGATCATTAAGTAATTCATGGCATGCTTCACGAATAATTTTGGCCCTGGGATCGTAGTTTTTGTATATTCTATGTCCAAAGCCCATTAAGCGAAATGGGTCATTTTTATCCTTTGCTTGTTCAATTAATTTAGGAACTTCATCTATTGAGGAGATGTTTTCTAACATTTTGATTACTGCTTCGTTTGCGCCACCATGTGCAGGCCCCCATAAAGATGCAATACCTGCGGAAATACAGGCAAATGGATTTGCTCCAGAACTACTGGCTAGCCTAACAGTTGAGGTACTGGCATTTTGTTCATGGTCGGCATGCAGTATCATCATCAGTTCCAGTGCTCTACTGGCTTTTTTATTAACCACATATTCTTCTGCGGGAATAGCAAACATCATACGTAAAAAATTGTCACAATAATTTAGCTTATTATCAGGGTAAATAAAGGGTTGACCAATAGTATATTTATAGCTGAATGCTGCAATAGTAGGGAGTTTAGCAATTAATCTATGAGCTGAAATTTCACGGTGCCGAGGGTCAGTAATATCCAGTGAATCATGATAAAAAGAAGATAGTGCCCCAACTACTGCACAAAGAATTGCCATTGGATGAGCATCATAACGAAAACCAGAATAAAAACGACTAATACCTTCATTAATCATGGAATGGTTAGTAATAATTGTGTCAAAATCTTCGTATTCCGTTTTATTGGGAAGTTCACCGTTTAATAGTAAATAACATACTTCAAGATAATTACTATTTTTAGCTAATTGCTCAATGGGATAGCCTCTATATAATAGTTCCCCCTTATCTCCATCAATATAGGTGATGGTACTTCTGCAAGCAGCAGTTGAAGTAAATCCTGGATCAAAAGTATAGAGTCCTAATCCTGGATATAATTTTCCAATATCAATAACAGGAGAGCCTATACTTGCATTTATTTTAGGCAATGTTACCTCTTTTCCTGTGCTATTATCCTTGATTGTTACTGTTTCCATACTCTAACTCCAAATATTGATATAAGTGAGCAAATTAAATAATTTTTAAGATTGTTTTGCCCTCTGTTTCAGGCTTTTAAGTGCCTGAAATCCTTTTTCTAAAGTAGCTCTAGATATTTTTAAATATAGAAGAAAAATCTTTTTATGCAAGAAATTTAACTTTTTCTGGTAAATATTGAAAAACTGTTCTATTAGTTAATCTCACAATGTAAAAATGCTGATTGATAGGAAATGCTTAATGAAACAAAATACCAAGGAACTTCTCCAAACATCCCATCTTTATGGTGGAAATGCGGCCTATATTGAGAAACTCTTTGAACAATATTGCTCTGACCCTAGATCCATACCAGCCCAGTGGAAAGATTATTTTGACCAACTATATGCTGGAACCCAAGCTGTTTATCATCCTGCTGTTATGCTATCCCGCAGTAAAGAATATTCTCAACTTGCTAGCCAAAAAGGAGAACAGGACGATAGCCTTTTAGTTACTGAAAAAAAACAAAGTGCAGTATTACGATTGCTGAATGCCTATCGAGTTAGAGGGCATCAGCTGGCTAATTTGGACCCGATTGGTTTATATGACCCACCTCAAATAGAAGATTTATCACCATCATTTCATAATTTAACCGAAGCAGATTTAGATCAAGTTTTTGATACAGGATCACTGGCAGCTAAAAACCGACTTTCATTACGAGAAATTATTCACATTGTTAAGCGAAGTTATTGTAGTGGTATTGGTTATGAATATATGCATATTACCGAGACCAGCATTAAACGATGGTTTCAGCAACGCATAGAGGTTGCACGCCCAGAGCTTAATGTAAATGCTAAAGCACGAGTTTTAGAACGTATTATCGCAGCGGATACTTTAGAGTGTTTTATACATAATAAATATGTAGGGCAAAAGCGTTTTTCACTAGAAGGAGGGGATTCATTAATTCCCATGTTAGATGATTTGCTCCAGGCATCGGGGGCACAGGGTATTGAAGAAATGGTAATTGGAATGGCACATAGAGGTCGATTAAATGTGCTGATTAATATTCTGGGTAAATCTTCAGAAGATTTATTTAATGAATTTGAAGGCAATAGTGAAATTAAAGGTGCTGGAGATGTTAAATATCATAAAGGTTATTCATCTAATATAACCACGGCTGCTAAAAATTTGCATCTGGTTTTAGCCTTTAATCCATCTCATCTAGAGATTGTTAGTCCCGTGGTACAAGGTTCTGTAAGAGCTCGTCAACAGCGTTATGAAGATAAAGAGGGAGAAAGGGTCATATCTATTGCAATTCACGGAGATTCGGCTTTTGCAGGCCAGGGTGTGGTAATGGAAACCTTTCAGATGTCACAGGTTCGAGGTTTTAAAACGGGGGGAACAATCCATATTGTGATCAATAATCAGGTTGGTTTTACTACCAGTAATCCAAATGATATTCGCTCAACCCTGTATTGTACTGATATTGCAAAAATGGTTCAGGCTCCAATTCTTCATGTCAATGGAGATGACCCGGAAGCAGTTATTTTTGTTAGTCGACTGGCCCTGGAGTATCGTAATACTTTCCATAAAGATGTGGTCATTGATCTGGTTTGCTACCGACGTCATGGACATAATGAAGCGGATGAGCCAGCCGTAACCCAGCCTATTATGTATAAAAAAATACGTAGCCATGGCAGATTAGCCGAATTATATGCGCAAGAACTAGTGGAAAATGGGGACTTAAGCCAGGAGTTTGTTGATCAACTGAATAGTTCCTATCGCAGTCGCCTGGAAGCAGGGGAGGTGGTAGCCCTTAATGTCAGTGAGAAGGATCATAATAATGGTTTTCTGGTTAATTGGAAGCCTTATTTTGATAAAAACTGGGATATGGAATATAAATCTGAGCTTTCATTAGAACATCTACGCATGGTTGGAGAGTATCTGCAAATTTTACCACCGGGTTTTGAACTACATAGTCGCGTCTCTCGTATTGTTGATGACAGGCGAAAAATGGAAGCTGGAGCCTTACCGTTTAATTGGGGAGCAGCTGAAATATTAGCGTATGGCACATTGATTATGGAGGGTTATGAAATTCGTTTGACTGGACAAGATGCTGGACGGGGAACTTTTTTCCATCGTCATGCGGTATTACATAATCAAAAAGATGGACAAACCTATACTCCATTACAACATCTAGCTCAGGCCCAACCTCATTTTGTAGTAATTGACTCACTGCTATCAGAAGAAGCTGTACTTGGGTATGAGTATGGTTATGCCACGGCTGAGCCACAGGCATTAGTTATTTGGGAAGCGCAATTTGGAGATTTTGCCAATGGTGCTCAGGTGGTAATTGATCAATTTATCAGTTCGGGTGAAAGTAAATGGGATCACCTCTGTGGCCTGGTTATGTATTTACCTCATGGTTATGAAGGTCAGGGAGCAGAGCATTCATCAGCACGTCTGGAGCGTTATTTACAACTTTGTGCAGAATACAATATGCAGGTTTGTATCCCCAGTACTCCTGCTCAATTATTCCACATGATTCGCAGACAAATGATTCGCCCTTATCGTAAACCTCTTGTGGTAATGATGCCTAAATCACTATTGCGTCATAAATTATCTGTGTCCACACTTGAAGATTTATATAAAGGCAAATTCCATTGTGTAATAGATGAGATAGATGATTTAGATAAAGCCAAAACTAAGCGTATCGTTTTATGCTCAGGCAAGGTCTATTATGATTTGCTTGAAAAGCGTCGTGAACTAGGCATTACCGAGGTGGCTATTATTCGTCTTGAACAACTTTATCCTTTCCCCAAAAAGGATCTGGATAAAATTTTACGAAAGTATCATCAGGTTAAAGATTTTATCTGGTGTCAGGAAGAGCCACAAAATCAGGGTGCCTGGTATTCTAGTCAGCACCACTTTAATGCTTCTCTAAATGATCAGCAAACTTTGCGTTATGTAGGACGACCGCATTCCGCTGCACCCGCAGTAGGTTTATTTAAACTCCATGTTAAGCAACAAACCCAGTTGGTTGCTGATGCCTTAGAAGGTTTTGGTGAAAAAAATAAACTTTGTGATTGAAATAATATGAAAATGATAGACGTTAACACTTTAAGGACTAAAAAATGACAATTGAACTTAGATTAACCAGTTTGCCCGAATCAGTGAGCGAAGCTACACTTATTTCCTGGTATAAAAAGATAGGGGAACAAGTAAAACAGGATGAAAAACTGGCTGATATTGAAACCGATAAAGTTATTTTAGATATCCCTGCTCCAGCCTCTGGTATTTTAACCAAAATTATAATAGCAGAAGGTACCACAATAGTTGCAGATACCTTATTGGGGTTAATTGAGGAAGGTGATGGTGCTGCAAAAGATTCACCCGATACAGGGCAAAATCCTGTCTCTCTTCCGAGTGAGCATGCTGAGATACCTTTAAGCCCGGCGGTCAGAAATTTGCTAAATGAATATGGGCTTGACGCAAGAAATATTCCGGCAACAGGAAATAATAACCGTCTCTTAAAAGGAGATGTATTGGCCTATTTAGAAAGTAGTGCTACAGCAGCAGTTGCTACGCAGCAACCAGTAGCCCCAGTTGTTCAACCAGCAGCAATAGTTGAGCCTGTAGCCCCAGTTGTTCCCAGTATAGCTCCTGCACCTGCACCTGCACCAACTGTTGTTGTTCAGCCAGCAGTAAGCGCAAACCGGGAGCCACGCCGAGTACCTATGAGCCGTATTCGTGCATCTATTGCTAATCGTTTAGTGCAGGCACAACAAAATGCAGCCATTCTAACTACCTTTAATGAAGTGGATTTAACCGAAGTAATGGCTATACGCTCTGAGTTTGGTGAGGCATTTATAAAACGTAATGAAGTTAAGTTAGGGTTTATGTCATTTTTTGTAAAAGCGGTAACTGCTGCATTAAAAGAATTTCCTATTATTAATGCAGCAACGGAAGGAAGTGATATTTTATACCATGATTATTATGATATTGGTATAGCTGTTGGTTCGGATCGTGGCCTGGTTGTGCCAATACTGAGAGATGCAGATGCGATGGGCTTTGCAGAAATCGAATCAACCATTGGTGTTTATGCAAAAAAAGCCCGTGCAGGAAGTCTTTCATTAGAGGATATCACTGGGGGAAGTTTCACTATTACCAACGGTGGAATATTTGGCTCCTTGCTCTCAACGCCTATTCTTAATCCACCACAGAGTGCTATCCTGGGTTTACATAAAATTCAAAAACGACCCATGGCCGTGGGAGATGAGATTAAGATATTACCTATGATGAACCTGGCCCTATCATATGACCATCGCATTATTGATGGCAGTGATGCGGTACGCTTTTTAGTGGCGGTTAAAAATAAATTAGAAAAACCTGCTAGCCTGATGTTAGAAATCTAAATCAGGGCTATCGTTTAAAGGATAAAAAAATGACAAATAAGAAATACGATGTAGTGGTTATTGGTGCTGGGCCAGCAGGTTACGTAGCAGCTATACGTTGTGCCCAATTAGGCTTATCAACAGCCTGTGTTGATAATTGGTTAGGTGAAGACAATAAGCACCACTTGGGAGGAACCTGTCTTAATGTGGGGTGTATTCCATCTAAGGCATTATTAGACTCATCTCATCACTTTCATCAACTTAATCATGAGTTTGCTGAGCACGGAATTAATGCAAAAAAAGTTAGTTTTGATGTGACTCAAATGATGTCACGAAAAAATAAAATTGTTGAACAATTAACCTCAGGAATAGCGGCTCTTTTTAGAGCCAATAAAATTGATTTGCATACGGGCTTTGGGCAACTTAAAAACTCAAATCAAGTTGAGGTCAGCCCTCTAGATAACACAAAAGCGTATCTACTCGATGCTGAACATGTGATTTTAGCAACAGGCTCGAAACCTTTAGATATCCCAGTAGCAGAAGTTGACAATGATAAAATTGTTGACTCCACCGGGGCTCTTAATTTTGCTGAAGTACCTAAGCGATTAGCTATTATTGGTGCAGGAGTTATTGGTCTGGAACTAGGTAGTGTATGGAATAGACTGGGTACTAAGGTTATTTTATTAGAAGCACAGGATGAGTTTCTACCTATAGCAGATAGATTAATTGCATCAGAAGCATTACGCTATTTTAGTGCACAGGGACTGGATATTCGTTTAGGAGCGCGGGTTATGTCCAGTAGTATTGGGGAAAAACAAGTCACCGTCAGCTATCAGGATAAAGAGGGGCAAAAACGCATAGTGGTGGATCACCTTATGGTTGCTGTGGGACGAGTTCCACATACCAAAGACCTGTTTGCAGCAGATGTTGAATTATTATTAGATGAAGCTGGTTTTGTAGATGTAGATACACATTGCAGGACCAGCCTGCCCAATGTTTATGCAATTGGTGATATTGTTCGTGGTCCAATGTTAGCTCATAAAGGCTCAGAAGAAGGAATGGCAGTTGCAGAAACCATTGCAGGATGTGCTACTTCAATAAATCATCAGCTATTACCCGCAGTAGTTTATACCGAGCCAGAAATTGCCTGGGTAGGTAAGACCGAGCAGGTATTGCTAAAAGAAGATATTGCCTTTAATTGTGGAATATTTCCCTTTGCAGCAAATGGCAGAGCAAAAGCAATGAGTGCTGATTTTGGGCAGGTTAAGGTTTTAAGTCATGGTAAAACAGATAAGATTCTTGGGGTGCATATTATTGGCCCACTGGCATCAGAAATATTACAACAAGCCGTAATTGCAATGGAGTTTGAGGGCAGTGCTGAAGATTTGGCACGCACCATATTTGCTCATCCGAGTTTATCAGAAGCTTTACACGAAGCCGCATTAGCTGTTGATAATAGAGCTATTCACATGATTAATCGGGAAAGTAAATAGCTATTTTATTGGTAGAATAAATACTAATAAAACCTTTAAAAAGTTTTGTAACTGCTCAGCGTGTTTAGATTTTGCCTCAAAATAAATTAATTCTGGGATAACATCTGAATATGCCGTGTAGTTACATGTTTTTAACTTCGCTGCAAGTAATGGCTAGAAGATGATTGGGCATAACAGCTTTAACTTGATGACGAAACTGAAGTCAGAAGGTTAAAATTGCTGGAAATAAAAAAGGCAAATTAACCCAAAGACCACAGCTTCAAGCGTTTAACTGTGGCAGCTTTGAAGACCAACAGCATAATTTTTTACATTTTATAATACCTACTTCTTTTATCATCAATAATTAATATTTTTGAAATTCAGGTAGCTGATTAAATGGACTATAATTAAACCACCCGGAAGGTGGAAAAGTATTAAAGCTATGTGATTGTGGTTTATGTTTCCTGCTAACCAGTGTTTGAAGCAGGTGTTGTTTTTTATTTTCATCCATGTCTTTAGCCGTATTTATTTGTTGTTGAATTTGCTGCATATCTCCTTTAAAGGTAAATTCTTTTACCTCCCCATTTTTTGCCTGATACTTCACTTTAACCTGAAATTTATCTTTATTTATTGATTGGATCATTATTGATTCAAACTCTGACCAATTGTTTTGGCTATCATTTTGATACTGGCTATTTAATCCATATGGAAAATGATGTTTCATTTGCGGATTAAAAAAAGGCTTGTGATTACACTGGTTGTGATAAGCATGTTGTTTATGCCTGGTTTGTGGCATCTGTTGCTGGAATATTTGTGGTTTGGCTGTTAACACAATTTTTTGTTGCTGTAATTTTCCGTGGCGAATGTAATGTATTTCAACTGTGCTGGATACTTTTTTATTTTGTATTAGCTGGCTTAATTGCTTTGCTGAAAATATTTTTTGATCGTCAAGTTGTGTAATTACATCATAGGCTATTAGCTGAGCTGTTTGTGCTGGTGAATTGAGGTGTACTTTGCGGATAAAGACTCCCTGGTTATTTTCTAACATGGGAGATAAATGCCGGGCCAGAGTAATGGGGACATTTTCAATGGATACTCCTAACCAGGGCGTTTGCTCAAGCTGAGAAACAGAGCTGCTGGTATCTGTAGTTACAGCCGTATTTTCTGCCACGGCCATATGCAGGGGCAAAGTGGATAAACTCAGGGTTGATATTAAAAAAACTGTCCTTATTTTTTTGTTCATAATAGTTTCCATGGTTTTACTTGTTTAACAAATTGGTCTTTTTTTTGACAAAAATTTTATTAATAAGTTCAATTAAGGGGAAGGGTTTCTACCCTGCAAGGGATGAGCATTTTATGGATTGTGTTTTAATTTCTAATTCATCTCTTAACAGAACAGTCAAAATCTCATATAATCAAGGCATTTTCTACTAATGATTTTAAAGGAATCCCAATGACCCGTTCTCATGATTTGTTTCAATCTGCCCAACAAGTAATCCCTGGTGGAGTTAACTCTCCTGTACGTGCTTTTAACGGAGTAGGCGGCGATCCTGTTTATTTTAAAAAGGGACAGGGAGCTTATTTATTTGATGAAGATAATAATCGTTATATTGATTATGTATCATCCTGGGGCCCGATGATAATGGGACATGCTCATCCAGAAGTGGTTGCAGCAGTGCAACAGGCAACGGCTAATGGTCTGGGGTTTGGTGCCCCCACTGAAATCGAAACTGAAATGGCAGAACTGGTCTGTAAACTGGTACCATCTATTGATATGGTACGTATGGTCAGCTCTGGCACAGAAGCAACTATGAGTGCAATTCGTCTTGCTCGTGGTTATACCGATAGAGATAAAATTGTAAAATTTGAAGGCTGTTATCATGGCCATTCAGACTCATTATTAGTAAAAGCAGGCTCAGGTGCTTTAACCATGGGGGTTCCTTCTTCCCCGGGTGTACCTGCGGCTTTATCTGAATTAACTATTACCCTTGAATATAATAATATAGAGCAGGTACAACAAGTTTTTTCTGAAATAGGTGATGAAATAGCCTGTATTATTGTTGAGCCAGTAGCAGGAAATATGAACTGTATTCCTCCTGTAGATGGATTTTTACAATGCTTACGTGAAGTATGTGATAGACATAAAAGTGTATTAATTTTTGATGAAGTAATGACCGGTTTTCGCGTTGCAGCAGGATGTGCTCAGGAATATTATCAGGTCAGTCCAGACTTAACAACTTTGGGCAAAGTAATAGGTGGTGGTTTACCCGTAGGTGCATTTGGCGGTAAACGCGCTATTATGGAATATATTGCTCCAATAGGCCCTGTTTATCAGGCGGGTACTTTATCGGGTAATCCACTGTCTATGGCAGCGGGTCTTAAAACCTTAACTTTAGTGAGCCAGCCAGGGGTACATGAGGCTTTATCAAAAATGGCTTCTGAGCTGGTTAATGGCATTGTAGATCAGGCCAAACAAGCCGGTATTAATATGAGTTTTAATCAGGTTGGCGGTATGTTTGGGCTGTTTTTTACCGACAGGGAATATGCAGCGGATGAAAAAATAACGTCTTATGCTCAAGTTATGCAATGTGATCAGGATTTATTTAAACAATTTTTTCATGGCATGGTTCAACAAGGCATTTATTTAGCTCCATCTGCATTTGAAACAGGCTTTGTTTCAAATGCACATAGTGATGAAGATATCCAGCAAACTATCAGCGCAGCAGCAAAGGTTTTTACCACTTTAAAATAAAAATATGAATAAAGCACTTAATATAACCAACTTAAATAAAACCTATAGTAATGGTTTTGAAGCCCTTAAAGGGGTAAATCTAACGGTAAAAGAGGGAGGTTTTCTTGCCTTATTGGGGCCTAACGGGGCAGGTAAATCCACTATTATTGGTATTATTTGTTCGTTAATTAATAAAACATCTGGTTCGGTTAAGGTTTTTGATAGCGATCTGGATTTTAATAGTTCTAAAGCAAAGCAATATATAGGTATTGTTCCTCAGGAATTTAATTTTAATGTTTTTGAGCCGGTTATAGAAATATTAATTAATCAGGCTGGATATTATGGTATTGCACGGGATGTTGCTACTGAACGTGCAGAGGTATTGTTAAAACAGGTAGGCTTGTGGGATAAACACCGCAATCCAGCTCGGCAATTATCGGGTGGTATGAAACGACGCTTAATGATTGCCAGAGCATTGATGCATAATCCTCGATTGTTAATTTTGGATGAACCTACTGCAGGTGTAGATATTGAAATTCGTCGCACCATGTGGGATTTCTTGCGGGAATTAAACCAGCAAGGTTTGAGTATTATTTTAACCACGCATTATTTAGAAGAAGCAGAGCAATTGTGTAATCATATTGCCATTATTGACAATGGCTGCATTATTAAAGATTGTAATATGAAAGAATTGCTCAGTGAAGTAAATGTACAATGTTTGGTTTTAGACATAAAAAATGAGTTATATGAGGCTCCTGTATTAGCAGGCTATCCTGTTATCAAAATAGATAATAAAACACTTGAAGTTAGATTAGACAAGCGACAGAGTATGAATGATTTATTTCAATTATTATCCCAGCAGGGTATAGATGTATTAAGCCTGCGTAATAAAAGTAATCGTCTGGAACAATTATTTATGGATCTGGTGGCAAAATCATGAGCCTTGCAATGGATATAAATCTAAAAACTAACCTTGTTGCTTATAAAACTATTTTAATTAAAGAAATTTTGCGTTTTTCACGTATCTGGTTGCAAACTATTTTTCCACCAGCGGTAATGATGAGCCTGTATTTTATTATTTTTGGTAAATTAATAGGTTCACAGATTGGGGATATTAAAGGTTATACCTATATGGAATATATTGTTCCCGGGTTGATTTTAATGTCAGTCATTACTAACTCTTATTCCAATGTAGTGGCTTCTTTTTATAGTACAAAGTTTCACCATAATATTGAAGAAATGCTGGTTTCACCTATTTCTAATTTTACCATTTTAGCGGGGTATGTCAGTGGTGGTGTTGCCCGCGGCATAGTCGTAGGGGTATGTGTAACAATTGTATCGCTATTTTTTACCAATTTGCCTATTGCTCACCCATTTTTAATGCTGGTGGTGGTCATTTTAACTGCTACTTTATTTTCTATAGCTGGTTTTATTAATGCCATGTTTGCTAAAAGTTTTGATGATATCTCTATTGTCCCTACCTTTGTTTTAACTCCTCTGACCTATTTAGGTGGAGTTTTTTATTCGGTCAATATGCTGCCAGAGTTTTGGCAAAATGTATCATTCTTTAATCCAGTACTGTATATGGTAAATACCTTTCGCTATGGTGTTCTAGGAGTAACGGATGCTAATCCTGTAACAGCCTTTGTGATTATCTTAAGCTTTATTGCCGTTTTCACTTTTATTAGCCTATGGTTATTAAAAAAAGGGGTGGGGATTAAGAGTTAAAGCTGTTTTTAGTATTTTTTTAGCTATCAAAACTATTTATCATGCAGAAAAAATTTCTTATTATACAATTGCGCCCTGAAGATGATACTTCCGATAATGAGTTTGCTGCAATACTAAAATACAGCCAGCTTGAGGAAAAAGAAGTTTATCGCCTGCGTATTGAAAGCAAAGGCATTCCAGAAGATTTAGCTCTGGCTGATTATTGTGCTGTAATTGTTGGTGGCAGTCCTTTTGATATTAGTACCCGCGATGAAGATAAAACAGCTATTCAGAAAAAAATAGAATCTGACTTTAATCGCTTGTTTGATAGTATAGTAAAAAATGATTTTCCCTTTTTAGGGGCATGTTCGGGAAATGGTTTATTAGGTTCTTATCTGGGCACGACTATCTCATCCAAATATGCAGAAGCTGTGGGCTGTATTAGCCTTAAGTTGACTAAAGAAGGAAAAAAAGATGCTTTATTAGAGGGCTTTCCTGATCAAATTATCGCTCTGCTTGGACATAAAGAAGCCTGCGATAGCGTGCCTGAGGGAGCAACTTTATTAATAACTGGCTCGGCATGTCCAGTACAAATGTTTCGTATGGGTAATAATGTCTATGCTACACAATTTCATCCAGAAGGGGATAGTGAAGGCTTTACTCTAAGAATTCATGCTTATAAACACCATGGTTATTTTAAACCTCATGAGGCAGAAGATTTAATTTGGGCGGTTAATCAGGAAAAAACACCCTATGCCCAAAAAATACTTAAACGCTTTGCCTCTCGTTATAGAGCTCAATAGTTAGTCATCCAGCATGGCCCGTATATTAGCAAGGTGGGAACCTACAAAGGTTTTTTTCTCAGAACCCTGCAATTTTTCTTTGCCATTGATCCATTGTAGATCTTCTTCTGGTAATTCAGAAATAAAGCGACTCGGTTCACAGTCTATATCCTCCCCAAAACGTCTTCTTTTAGCGGCCATAGTTAGGGTTAGTTGTTCTCTTGCTCTAGTGATGCCAACATAACAAAGCCGTCTTTCTTCTTCAATATTATCTTCCTCTATACTGGTTCTATGGGGTAATAGCTCTTCTTCCATGCCCACCATATAAACATGTGGAAACTCTAGACCTTTGGCTGAATGCAGTGTCATTAATGAAACACAATTTGTTTCCTGTTCTTCTTCATTTTGCTCTAAAATATTTAGCAGAATCATTTTGTTTACAATATCACTCAGTTCTACTTCGTTACTGGAGTTGATGTTTTTTTCCACCTCTAGATCATATAAACGCTGTAACCATTCAACCAGCTCATTGACATTTTCAATACGGCGTTGCGCTTTTGCCTCCGTGCTTGATGTCTCAATTAACCAGGCATAATAATCCATATCAGTGATTAATTGAGAAACCGCTTTTACTGGACTTAACTCTCTGGATAATTCACCGATTCGATTGATCCAGTTGCAAAATTCCTGCAATTTATTAATGGCTTTTTTATCAATAAACTGATTAATTCCTATACCTAAACAACAATTAAATAAAGGCTGATTTACTTTTTTGCTATAGTCACTCAGTTTTTGTATGGTACTGGTACCAATTTGCCGTCTGGGTACATTAATTACGCGTAAAAAAGCCGAGTCATCTTGTGGGTTAATTAGAATTTTTAAATAAGATAAAATATCTTTGATTTCGGTATAAGAGAAAAAAGAAGGCCCACCTGCGATTTTGTAGGGTATCTGCTGTTCTCTTAGCTGTTTTTCAAATAAACGTGATTGATGATTGCCTCGGTATAATATTGCAAAATCAGAGTATTGTTTACTTTGACTAAAATGATGATAAACAATGGATGAAATAACTGATTCAACTTCTTTGAACTCATCCCTTGCACGAATAACTTTAATAGGAACGCCATAGCCCAGATCACTCCAGAGCTTTTTTTCAAATACATGGGGATTATGTTGAATAAGCTGATTGGCTGCTTTTAAGATACGAGCATAAGAGCGATAATTTTGCTCCAGTTTAACCACCTCAATATCTTTAAAATCATGTTCCAGTTGAGCCAGGTTTTCGGGTCGAGCACCTCTCCAGCAGTAAATTGACTGATCATCATCTCCTACCACAGTGAGTCCTGCAGCAGCTAAATTAGCTGATTTATTTTCACTGGCTAATAGTTTTACCAGGCGATACTGGGCTATATTGGTATCCTGATATTCATCCACTAATAAGTAACGGATTTTTTTCTGCCATTTGAGCAAAGTCTGTGGCTGGGAGTTAAATAATAATACTGGCAATAAAATAAGATCGTCAAAATCAACCGCATTATAACTATGTAAATAATCATTATATTGCTGATATAAAAGAATAAAAAGCTCACTATTTAGCTGGTTTTCCAGAGTGGAAGGTTTAATTCTATGCGGTAATAAGCAGGCATTTTTCCACTGACCAATCAGCTGCTGTAATTCACCTATTAATTCTTCAACCAGATCAGCTGAACTTAGTTGAGCAACTAATAAGTTTTTTAATAAAGCTTTACTATCATTGGCATCATAAATAGTAAAATTATGGCGCAGGTCCAATTGCTTGGCTTCTGAGCGAATAATTTTTAAGCCAAGGGTGTGAAAAGTTGATACGGTTAAACCACGGCTTTGATTTCCAGGTAATACTTTTTTAACCCGTTCTTTCATTTCTCGGGCGGCTTTATTGGTAAAAGTAACGGCTGCAATTTGATTTGCTTTATAATTACAGCGATTAACCAGCCAGGCAATTTTTTCTGTAATTACACGCGTTTTGCCACTGCCAGCACCAGCAAGTACTAAAAGCGGTGAACGTACATGGCGGACAGCCTGCTGTTGTTTGGAGTTAAGAGTATTCAAAAGCAACAATAATAAGGTTTTTTAGATGAAAAACTTGATTTGAAAAAATAAAGCGTTATTATAACTTTATTAATAGATGCATAAAAGTAGAATTTTAGTTGTTAATAATTATCAAAAGAGCAGCTAAATAACCTAAAATTTAGTAACAAAATGTAAACCAGTGGAGAAATTACATTGAGCGACAATATAACGTATTTGACAGATGACAGTTTTGATAGTGATGTTTTACAGTCTGATATCCCTGTTTTGGTTGATTTTTGGGCCGACTGGTGTGGACCTTGTAAAATGATCGCCCCAATTCTTGATGAAATTTCTCAAGACTATGACGGTAAACTTAAAATTGCTAAATTAAATATTGATGAAAACCCTAATACCCCGCCTAAATTTGGTATTAGAGGCATTCCTACCTTAATGATATACAAAGGTGGGCAAGTTGAAGCTACTAAAGTTGGAGCAGTATCTAAGTCTCAATTAACTGCTTTTATTGATAGCAACCTATAGTCATTTGAGGGTTATTTATATATTTATTTTAATTGAATGTGTAAATAACTTGACTTAATTAATATTTTAGCTTATATTTCCCGTCGTTATATGGGTAGCAGCAAGCCCATTGGAAGTTATACTGTACGTTGGCCTTTCTGCTGAGTGTAGAAAGTGTAATAACAAGAAAGTTAAAATTACATAAATCTTTAATTTCATTTCACAAAAAAGTTCCTTGTCCCTGTTTATTAATTATTCTGGTAGTTTTTAGAGTAGTGGAAAACAATATAATATATTTCTGATGCAAAACTAGTAACTTGTTTGGTAAGTTCCTATTACCTTTCACTGAAAAAAAACTCAAATTATACGATTTAATCCAAAAAAATATTTTTCTAAACACTCTTTTTTTTATTTTATCCCCTAAATAATACAATATATAATTTTATGAACCTCACCGAGTTAAAGCAAAAATCTGTACCTCAACTAATTGAATTAGCGAAATCTTTAGGCATTGAGAATCAACGCAGTCGAAAACAAGACGTTATTTTTTCCATTTTAAAATCACAGGCAAAAAGTGGTGAGGATATCTATGGTGATGGAGTATTAGAAATTCTACAAGATGGTTTTGGGTTCTTACGTTCAGCCGATAGCTCCTATCTTGCTGGCCCTGATGATATTTATGTTTCTCCCAGTCAAATCAGGCGATTTAGTTTACGCACAGGGGATACGGTTGCAGGAAAAATTAGACCACCTAAAGATAGTGAACGTTATTTTGCGTTATTAAAAGTAAAAGAGATTAACTACGATCCACCAGAAAAATCCAGAAATAAAGTTTTATTTGAAAACTTAACACCCTTATTTCCCGATGAACGTTTTATTATGGAACAGGGTAATGGCAGTGCAGAAGATTTAACTGCACGAGTCATTGACTTGATGTCACCTACAGGAAAAGGTCAGCGTGGTTTAATTGTGGCACAGCCCAAAACGGGTAAAACCATGATGTTACAGAGTATTGCCCAATCAATAGCAAAAAACTACCCAGAATGTTATTTAATTGTCTTGCTTATTGATGAGCGCCCTGAAGAAGTTACTGAAATGGTTCGCTCGGTTAATGGTGAAGTTATTTCCTCTACCTTTGATGAGCCAGCTTCCAGACACGTTCAAGTTGCAGAAATGGTAATTGAAAAGGCCAAGCGTTTAACCGAACACAAACATGATGTGGTTATTTTGCTGGATTCAATTACGCGTTTGGCTCGAGCCTATAATACTGTTGCACCTTCATCAGGTAAGATTTTAACTGGTGGTGTGGACGCAAATGCACTACAACGTCCCAAGCGATTTTTTGGTGCAGCTAGAAATATTGAAGAAGGTGGTTCACTGACTATTATTGCAACTGCATTAGTGGATACAGGTTCTAAAATGGATGATGTTATTTTTGAAGAATTTAAAGGCACAGGTAATATGGAGTTACACTTGAGCCGTAAAATGGCTGAAAAACGTCTTTATCCTGCTATTTGTGTTAATAAATCTGGAACACGTAAAGAAGAATTATTGGTTAAAAATGATGAAATGCAATTAATCTGGATTTTACGCAAAATTCTTCATCCAATGGATGATATTGCTGCAATGGAATTTTTGCAGGATAAAATGAAAGAAACTAAAACTAATGAAGCATTTTTTGATGCAGTGAAACGCTCTTAATACTGTTTTATTGGGTCTAATTTTTGTGTTGCTATTTCACCTTTTTTAGGCTAAAAATTGAGTAAGGTTTGAACTGTTAATGTATTATATCTTTTTACGAAAGTAAAAAGAAATTGAATTTTTCCTGAGTATGCTGTATTATTCAGCGTCTCATTTTTACGGTGCTTGAAGTTGCCCTTTATTTATTAACGGGAACGATCTGGTTGCGGTATTAACTTATAAAGTAAAGGTATTATTATGAAAGCGGATATCCATCCAGAATACAAAGAAGTGCAAATCACATGCAGTTGTGGGGCTTCTTTTGAAACTAAGTCAACTCTTGGTAAAGAGGAACTATCTATCGAAGTATGTTCCAAATGCCATCCGTTTTTTACTGGTAAACAAAAACTGGTTGATACTGCGGGTCGTATTGATAAGTTCCAGAAGAAATATGGACTTAAATAATTTTTATATTTAAAAATTATGCTAAAAAAAGGCAGCCAGTTTATCTGGTCTGCCTTTTTTTATGCCTTAATTTTACCAAACAAAGCTATGCATCATGTAAACAGCTTGTTACTAATGAGACAGTTGTTTACCAATACGTTTATGATGGAGATACAATTAAACTTGAAGATGGAAGAAAAATTCGTCTTGTAGGTATTAATACTCCTGAAATGGGTCAAAAAGGTAAGCCATCTCAAGCTTTTGCAAAAAAGGCTAAAAATAAATTAAAAAAGCTCTTGGTTAATTCATCTTTGATTTATTTGTCGTATGATAAAGTTAAAAAAGATAAATACCAGAGGACTCTGGCTTATGTCTCGCTACCTGATGGAACGGATATTCAGGCCCGATTATTATCTCTTGGGCTGGCTATAAGCATTGTTATTCCTCCAAATGATAAGCGTCTTAATTGTTATCGCAAATTAGAAAAACAGGCGCAAAATAGTAATCTGGGTATATGGCAACAAAAAAAATATCAGCCTGTAAGGGCTAAAGATTTAAAGATGACTTATAGTGATTATCGGTTTGTTAAAGGAATAGTCACTTCAATTAAAAGAAAAGCAGATTATTTGATAATTAGCTTAGATAAGTCTATCTCGCTCAAGCTCTCTAAAAAAGCTTTTACCAGCTATTATCAATCTATGTTGTTAGGGCAACAGTTACTGGTCAGGGGCTGGGTTTACCCGTATAAGAAAAAGTTCGGTATGCGTATTAATCACCCAGAAAATATAAAATTTTTAGAATAATTCTTCCTCAATGTTTTCATCAATACTTTCTTGTAGTGATGCTGTTGTTTTTGACGTGAGTTTTTCTTCGGGTTCAGTGTTTTTAATAAAGTATTCAAATAAACTTTTTTTAGTGTGAACTCCAGCTAATTGTGCTGTTTGAGCATCAATTTTAACGGAAATAATATTTTCAGGTACGGGGAGTGCTTTTTCAGGACTCTGTTTTAGTGCTTCCTGCATAAAACGGATCCACATTGGTAGTGCTGCTTTACCGCCAGTTTCATAACGCCCCATAGAGCGAGGTGTATCAAAACCAACCCATGAGGTGGTGGCAAAATCTCTATTGTAGCCAGAAAACCAAGCATCTACCTGTTCATTTGTTGTACCTGTTTTTCCTCCAATATCCTGGCGTTTTAGGCTTAGAGCCTTGCGTCCAGTACCACGTTTAATTACATCTTGTAAAATACTGCTCATCAGGTAAACATTATCACTGCTTACGGTTTGTTGTGCATGTAATAAAGGATCTTCTGGGCACAAATCTTTAGCATAATAGTCTGAGCATGCAACTTTATTTTTCTGTTGGTATAGCATTTGATTAGCACTATCGTCTACTCGTTTAATAAACCAGGGTTTGATGTTATAACCACCATTTGCAAAGATACTATAGCCATGGACGATTTGCAGTGGAGTGACATTTGCACTGCCTAGAGCCAGTGATAAATTATGTGGTAAGTCTTGCGGATCAAAGGAGAATTTTTTGACATAATCCAAAGTATAGTTAACCCCAATTCCCATAAGTAAACGAATTGAAACCATATTACGAGATTTATATAAGGCTTTTCTTAGTCGAGTGGGACCAAAAAATTTACCGCTATAATTGGAAGGGCGCCAGGAGCCTTCCAGTTTTTTATCTTTAAAAACAACGGGGGCATCATTAATTAAACTTGCAGCAGTATAGCCTTTATTAAGGGCGGCAGAATAAATGAACGGTTTAAAGTTTGAGCCGGGTTGGCGTTTTGCCTGGGTTATGCGATTAAATTTACTCTGATAAAAATCAAAGCCTCCGGTTAGGGCAATAATTTTTCCTGTTCTGGGCTGAACAGAAACTATCGCTCCTGAAACCTCAGGGAGCTGTGCTAATTGATAACTAATGCTTGGCTCGTTAGTTTTACTGGTTGTTGAAATAAGAGGTTCAATATAAATAATATCTCCAATTGTTAATATTTGAGCAATTGTTGTAGGATCTTTAGCATAACGTGTGTCACTGATATATTTTTTTGCCCAAGACAGCTGTTTCCATTTTATTTTAGTAATTGAGCCATCTTTCAGTAAGATAAAAGCAAAACCAGCTTGTATTTTTTTCTTTTTGAGCTTTTTATTCTCAACAATGGCTACTACAAGTGCAGTTTGCAAATGTCCATATACTGGTATTTGTTTAAGTTCATCTATTAGTTTAAATTTTGCTTTTGTATCAATAGTAATTGATTTATTTTTATTTTTTATAATACTTTGAGCAGGTATTATTACTTGTTTAATAGCTCCTTTATAGCCATGGCGATGTTCGTAATCCATCAATGTTTGATGTAAGGCATTAATAGCTGTATTTTGTAGTCCTGAATCTATTGAGGTATAAACCTTATAACCAGCAGTATATATGTCGTTTTTAAATTGAGGTTGATTAATCATCCAGTTACGTGCCATTTCGGCAATATAAGGAGCTTTAAGTTCAATTATTGGGGTATGAAGCTCAGCATTATCTGGGGTTGATTTGGCTTTGTTATAAGCCTCATTACTAATGTAGCCAAGCTCAACCATACGCCTTAAAATATAATCTCTACGCAGGGTTGCTCTTTTGATATTAGTCAGTGGGTTAAATTTAGAAGGTGCTTTTGGTAAGCCTGCTAGCATTGCAAATTGTTGAAGCTCTAACTTATTGATTGGTTTTCCATAATATGTTTTAGCTGCAGTTGCAATACCATAGGAGCGATGACCTAAAAATATTTTATTAAGGTAAAGCTCTAGAATTTTTTCTTTATCAAAATGACGTTCTAGCTTGAGGGCTAGAAAAATTTCTCGAATTTTGCGGGTATAGGTTTTTTTGCGTGAAAGGAAAAAATTTCTTGCTACCTGCATGGTGATAGTGCTACCACCCTGACCTTTTTTGCCCGTCATAAGCAAATTAACTACTGCCCTCAAGATGCCTTGGTAATCTACTCCTGGATGTTGATAAAAACGACTATCTTCAGCAGAAATTATGGCTTGTTTCATCAACAATGGAATTTGTTCATGAGGCAGGGGCTCTCTTTTTGATTCACCAAATTCTGCAATGAGCTTATTATCACTGCTATATATTTTTAATGGCGTATCCAACTGATAACTTGCTGCATTTTTAATTGAAGGAAGACTTGGTTCAACCCATAAAAAAACAACTGTGATCGCAATCACAGAAAAAATTCCACCAATAACAATAATGGAGAGAAGATATTTAAAAAGCTTAAAAAGAAATGTCATGGAGTTATTATATAAAAACGCTGGATAACTTGTAAGGCGAAAGATTATAAATTGTTTAATAGAAGATCTTCAAGTAGATTCTATTGTAAAGAGGTTAAAGTATGTAAATTATGGCTTTTTTTGTAAAAAAAGCACAAATTAACTTGCAAGATTTTTTTAATGTATTATGATATGTTTATCGTATAACTTATTGAGCATTATAAACATATTGTTTTAAAAAAGGCTTTTAAAAGTCATTTGAGCTTTACTCTGTATTTTATTATATATAATAAAATCTTCTATCGAGTAAAATAAAAGTATAAAAAAATAAAGTAATGGTTGGATTTTGGTGCTATATTCATGAGTTAAGTTATACACTTTAAATATATACAGGTTTTATATACCATTTAGATTTTATCTGTAACCCATACTTTTAAATATCAAGTTAGATGATCAATAAGAAAGAAAAAGGTAGCTATTTTGAAGTTTTCATCTCTTTTTACTAATAAAAAACAAGCCTTGGTTGGTATAGATATCAGTTCCTCAGCTGTTAAATTGCTGGAATTATCTAAACATGGTAATAAATATCACGTTGAGTCGTATGCTGTGGGAGGTTTACCCCCCAACTCAGTGATGGAAAAAAATATTGCTGATGTGGAAGCTGTTGGAGATACAGTGATGCAAGCAGTAAAACGCTCTGGTACAAAAATTACCAATGCTGCAGTAGCTGTTTCAGGCTCAGCGGTTATTACTAAAGTGATTCAGATGCAGGCTGGTTTGTCAGATGATGAATTAGAAAGTCAAATTATGGTTGAGGCTGATCAGTATATTCCTTACGCTTTGGATGAAGTAAATCTGGATTTTGAAATCTTGGGTAAAAGTGAAGATTCTGATGATCAAGTGGATGTTTTATTAGCTGCATCACGTTCTGAAGATGTTGATATCAGAGTGGATGCTATTGAGTTGGGTGGTTTGACTTCAAAGGTTGTGGATATCGAAGCCTATGCAATGGAAAATGCATTTAAACTAGTTGCTCCACAGTTCCCTAATGGTGGAATGGAGCAAACCATAGCAATTTTTGATGTGGGTGCCACAATGACCACTCTGAGTGTGGTGCATGACTTAAAAACGGTATATATGCGAGAAGCTGTATTTGGCGGCAAGCAATTAACCGAGGAAATTCAGCGACGTTATGGTTTATCTTATGAAGAAGCTGGGATGGCAAAAAAACAGGGTGGACTGCCTGATACCTATTTTAGTGAAGTACTCGAACCATTTAAAGAAGCAATAGCACAAGAAATAAGCCGTTCCTTACAATTCTTTTTTGCGGCATCACAATACAATTCAGTAGATCATATCCTTTTAGCAGGAGGTAGCTCCTCAATAAGCGATTTGGATAAAATGATTGAAGAGCGGTTAAGTATCTCTACTATGATAGCTAATCCCTTTTTAAATATGTCTTTATCTTCTAAAATTAAAGCACAGGTACTAAGCAATGATGCACCCGCATTAATGATTGCCTGTGGTTTAGCCTTAAGGAGTTTTGATTAATGGCTAAAATTAATCTGCTTCCCTGGCGTGAGGAAAAGCGCAAATTACGTGAGAAAAATTTTTTTACTGCGTTAGTATTTTCAATAATATTTGCAGCCAGCCTGGTTTTTGCAGCAAGTATACAAATTGATACGATGATCAGTTATCAGCAGTCTAGAAATAGTTACCTCACTACTGAGATAAAAAAAGTGGAGAAATCAATAGCTGAAATTAAAGATTTACAAAAGAAAAAGAAGTCTTTATTGGAGCGTATGAAAGTGATTCAAAAATTTCAGACTAACCGTTCAGACAGTGTACGTTTATTGGATGAAATTGCAAAAGTATTACCTGAAGGAGTCCACTTAACCGAATATAAACAAAATAAAAAGAAGCAACAATTTACAGGTGTGGCACAATCTAATGCTCGCGTTTCTGCGTTTATGCGTAATATAGCTCGTTCACAGTGGATTGAAAAACCTGATCTGAGTGTAATTAAAGCTAAGGGTAAGGTAGAAGGGGATAGATATAGATACAGTATTTTTTCTTTAACCGCAGTTCAGAAAACCACTGATAGTGGTGATAAAAAAGCAACAGGCAGAAAGTAGATGGATCTAAACGAACTGGATTTTGAAGATATAGGGCGGTGGCCAAATATTTATATGGTAGTTGCCACTATACTTGCTTTTCTTTTAATTGTTGGAGCAGGATTCTGGTTTTTTACCAAAGATCACTGGGCTGAACTTGAAGTGATCGAGAAAAAAGAAATAACCTTAAAACAAGAGTTTAGTGCTAAACAAAAAAAAGCCGTTAATCTTGCAGCCTATAAAGAACAAATGGTCGAAATGGAAAAACGTTTTGGTACGATGTTAAAACAATTACCTAAAAAGACTGAAGTTGCTGATTTATTAGTTGAAGTATCACAAACGGGATTAAGTAATGGACTAGAATTTTCTTTATTCCAGCCCAAGGGTGAAATCAAAAAAGAATTTTATGCAGAGTTACCCATATCAATTAATGTAACAGGTACTTATCATCAATTTGGAGGTTTTGTTAGTGAAATAGCTGCTCTTCCACGAATTGTAACCATTCATGATGTAGTGATGAAACCTAAGGCTAAGGATAAAAACAAAACAGATATAAGTGACAACCAATTATTAACTTTGACATTATTAGCAAAAACTTATCGCTATCTGGATGAGGAAGAACTTATCAGTGGAAAGGGTAAACAAAAGAAGGGGCGCAGGTAATATCAATGAATAATAAATATCTTTTCTTGTTAATCAGTCTCTTTTTAGTTGCATGTGCTGAAAATGATACCAGTGATTTAATACAATTTGTACAACAAGAAAAGTCGTTCAATGTAGGTAAAATTCCTCCTTTACCAGAGTTTGTTCAATACAAAATGTTTACTTATCAGGCGGACGATGCTCGAGATCCTTTTGTTCCAGTAGTTGATGTTGAAATTGTTACCAAACGTGGTTATAGAGGACCAAGACCCGATGAGTCACGTATTAAAGAACCCTTAGAAAATTTCTCCCTGGATAGTTTACGGATGATGGGTTTATTACAACAACAGGACATAACCTGGATTTTAGTTAAAGATCCAGATGGCTTATTACACCGGGTTACTCTGGGTAATTACTTAGGTTTAAATAATGGAAAAATTACAGAATTATATGAAGATTCGGTAAAGATTACTGAACTAATTCCAGATGGTAAAGGCTGGCAACAACGTGAAGCTGGTTTGGCCATGGCTGAAGAATAATAAGAGCCAATTGGTTATCGTTATTAATTGTTTATAGAGACGGGTTTAGGGCAATAGAAATGAAAATAAAACACCATATTAATAACACTATTTTGAGCATGTTCTGGCTCTGCTTATTTTGTTTTAGTGATTCTGTTCTGGCTGTAAATAGTCTTGAAGATATTTCTTTTTCTTCTATGCCAGGAGATAAAATACAAATTAAAATGGAGTTCTCAGAATCTGTTGCAACACCTAAAATATTTACTATTGATGTTCCCGCACGAATTGTTATGGATTTTAATGAGACTAACTTAAAACTTAAAAAGAAAAAATACCGTATTGGAGTCGGTTTGGCTAGAAGTGTAAAAGCGGTAGAATCTCAAGGGCGTTCCAGAGTAGTAGTTAACTTAACTTCTTTAACAGATTATAGAACCCGTATTAAAAATAATATTTTGTACTTAACCATAAATAAAGCAGGAAAATCTGGTAATAAATATGCTAAGAAACAAACTATTAAAGATATTGATTTTAGAAGAGGTAAAGATGGAGAAGGCCACATTATTATTAGTTTTAATGATAAAATTGAAAATATTACCTTAAAAGATAAAGGCGATAAAATCATTGTTAATATGCAAAACATTGTTTTGCCAAGAGATTTAGAAAGACGTTTAGACGTGGTGGATTTTGCTACTCCAGTACAAATTATTGATACCTATGCAGAAGGAAATAATGTGCGCATGGTAATTGATGCTAAAGGTGAATATGATCATTTGGGATACCAGATGGGAAATCAATTTACCATTGAAATTAAAGAATTAACTAAAAAACAAAAAGAAGCAAAACTAAAGGCTCGATTTGGCTACAGTGGAGAACGCTTATCCTTAATATTCCAGGATATTGAAGTAAGAGCAGTATTACAGCTTATAGCCGATTTTACTGGTAAAAACATGGTTACCAGCGATACAGTTACTGGAAATATTACCCTAAGATTAAAAAATGTACCCTGGGATCAGGCTTTGGACTTAATCCTTAAAACAAAGGGATTGGCTATGCGAGAAGAAGGTAATGTTATTCGGGTTGCCCCTATGGAAGAATTGGCTGCAATAGAAAAACAGGAATTAGAAGCTAACCGAACTATTACCAGTTTATTACCCAGAGTCAGAGAAACCATTCAACTAAATTATCGTAGAGCCTCTGTTGTGGTCAAATTATTAAGATCAATAGGTGATAAAGAAGGACAAAAAAATTCAGCCAGTGCAGGCGTAGGAGAGGCAACAGACGGTGGAAATAAAGATGAAGGGGCAAGTTTATTATCAGCAAATGCCACTATTATTGGTGATGATAGAACTAATAAAATTATTGTTTATGATAACCGTCGTAATATTTCCCAGCTTCGAAAACTGATTGAAGAAATTGATGTTCCAACCAAACAAGTACTTATTGATGCGCGTATTGTTAGTGCTGGAGATAGTTTTACTCGTGATATTGGTGTGACCTGGCATGCTTTTAATAAAAATAAAATTCATGTTACTGATGGCGGTAGTGCGATATATACGGGCAATGAAGCAAAAATAAATTTAGGTAATGCGGCAGCTGCGGCAGGAACTTTGGGAATTTCCTCAGCAATTTTAGGCGGCGGCTGGTTAGTTGATTTAGAACTTCAAGCGGCAGAAACGGATGGTTCAGCAGAAATTGTATCCAGCCCTAGAGTAGTCAGTGCAAATGGTGAAAAAGCAGTAATCAAACAAGGTGTTGAAATACCCTATCAAACCTTATCTGAACAGGGTGTAAATATTGCATTTAAAGAAGCCGTTTTACAACTTGAAGTCACCCCGAATATTACTCCAAATAATCGAATTGAAATGACTGTTGCAATTAAAAATGACTCTCAATCAGGAACCGCAGTAGATGGTACTCCAATTATTGATAAACAAGAATTAAATACCAATGTTATTGTTAATAATGGCGATACGGTTGTTCTGGGTGGAGTGTTTAAATATGAAAGTGGTACTTCAGTACAAAAAATTCCATTACTGGGCGATATTCCTGTGATTGGCCTGGCATTTAAAAATAAAACTACATTAGAGTCCAAGCGTGAATTATTGATATTTATTACACCCAAGGTTTTAGATTCTGAGGTATCTATCAGAAATTAATAAATAGGGTATTCTGATTAAAAGGACTAGAGTATAATATCCTAGTCCTTTTTGTGTTTGTAATACTTCACTCTGGTAGGTATTTGCTGACTATTTAATTATTAAAGACAATAAGTCAAAGACGAATATGTTAAATAAATATGAAAAAATTATTTTTGTTGGGCCAATGGGAGCAGGCAAAACAACGATTGGTAAACGGGTTGCTAGTTTTTTAGGCTGTGATTTTTTTGATAGCGATCGGGTTATTGAAGAGCGTACAGGAGTATCTATTCCACTGATTTTTGAATTAGAGGGAGAAGAAGGTTTTCGACGTAGAGAAACTGAAGTTTTAGAAGAACTTTGCAAAGATAAAAATATTGTTCTGGCGACAGGCGGTGGAGCTATCTTAAGTGAGAAAAATCGTCAAATTTTACAAAAAAATGCACTGGTTATTTTTTTAACTGCAAGTCTGGAAAAGCTATTCGAAAGAACTAGCCGGGATCGTAATAGGCCGCTATTACAGACCAAGGATCCTAAACAAAAATTAAAAAAACTATTAGAAGAACGCCTGGCTATTTATGAAGAAATGTCAGATATAATTGTTACAACCGATCACCAGAGCATACAGCAAACGGTGAGTCAAATTATAGAGCAAATTGATGAGGCTTAGATGTCTCATATAAAACTTTATTATAATAGCTATTGCACCTCCCTTCTCACACAAAATTATAGATTTAAATAAGACTAAAATTTATACAAATGAAAACTTTACATGTTGATTTAGGCGATAGAAGTTATCCTATTTTTATTGGCCAGGGCTTACTTGAAAACTCTCTTGAAAACAAACAATTGATTGTTCCTTATGTAAAAGGTAAACAAGTCATAATTGTTAGCAATGAAACTATTGCTCCATTGTATCTGGCTAAAGCAGAACAGCTTTTTTCATCCTATAAGGTAGCTTCGGTTATTTTAAAAGATGGGGAAGAATTTAAAAATATTGAAGGAATGTTACCCATCATTGACGCTATGATGGCTAAAAATATTGACAGGAGAGTTACTCTGGTTGCCTTAGGTGGCGGTGTTATTGGAGACATAACTGGATTTGCAGCAGCTATTTATCGCCGTGGAGTTAATTTTATCCAGATACCTACCACACTTTTAGCACAAGTAGATTCCTCTGTGGGAGGTAAAACAGGGGTTAATCATCCACTGGGTAAAAACATGATTGGTGCTTTTTTCCAGCCACAATGTGTTATTGCTGATACCAATACATTAAATACTCTTGATGATAGACAACTTAGTTCAGGCTTGGCAGAAGTAATTAAATACGCATTAATTGATGATATAAAATTCCTGGATTGGATAGAGAAAAATGTAGGAAAATTGCTCAATCGTAAATCAGAAGAGCTCATTTATGCGATAGAAAAATCATGTAATGATAAAGCTCGAATTGTTGCAATGGATGAAAAAGAGACAGGAGTCAGGGCTTTATTAAATCTGGGACATACTTTTGGACATGCGATTGAAACAGCCAAAGGATATGGGAATTGTTTACATGGAGAAGCTATTGCAATTGGAATGATAATGGCAGCTGATTTATCCAGACGCCATGGTTGGATTGATGAACAAGCAATTACTCGAATCATTAATTTATTCAAAAAATCTAACTTACCGGTTCGATTACCAGAAGGCATTAGTGCTAAGCAAATGTTAGATTTAATGGCTGGGGATAAAAAAGTATTAGATGGTGATTTGCATCTGGTTTTATTTAAGCAACAGGCAATAAGTTTTATCAGCGCAGACTATGATACGCATAAACTACAGCAAACCATTGATAGTTTTGTTAGTAATGCCAGAGGATAGCATTTATAGCCTATGAATAAAAGTGATAACAACTTCCCATCCAATGCTTCAGGTGAGCCATTTTCAAAAGAGTCATACGCACAGGATAAGGATACAGCAGATGCCTTTTCTCAGGATAAATTTGATGAAATGGATGAACTTGCCTTATCACTTCAACAACAAATACGAGACCTGGATAATATTCCTGATTTAGATTCACAATTAGATCAAGAATCAGGAGCCCAGGAAAATAATGATCTGGAGCATGATATTGCAGATGATGTTTATGATAATTCTTATTCTCAAAACAATGAACCGGATATCGATGCATTTAAACAACAAATCCAGGCTAAACTGGCTGAAAACGAGTCCCATGGTAATTTCCAGGGGCCCATATTTTTCCGCTTGCAATTCTTAATTCCTGCCATTATTGGATTATTTTTTATAGTTGGATCGGCTACGTATTTTTTATTAAATGATACACCACAGCCCACTTATAGTACTGATTTATATTTACCAGAAAAAAGTATTTCTATGCTCAGTGATGAACCAGAATTGGTTACAGTAGATATAGAAAATGTACCAGCTAAAAACAATTCAAAGACGGTAATAACATCTGAAAATCCTAATGCTGCAGACAATGAATCGGTTCGACCTCTTATTGAAAATAAAATTATTAAACCACTGAGGAAAATTCCATTAGTTTATATTGATGAACTGGATGAGCAATTAGAAACTAAAAGGCAATTGCCAAAAACAAAAGTTAGTGAAGAAATTAATTTAACTCAGTCAGAAGCTAAACAAACAGTACAGCCTAAGTTTGAACATAATCTAAAACAGCAAGAAGTAAGCCCAGTTAAAACCACAGC
>JASFYQ010000097.1:0-12351 GCA_045047105.1 Pseudomonadota bacterium
GTTTAGTTTGCTTCGTTTTGCTGTAGTTATCTATAGTAGTATTTTATTAGATGTCTATTTTGAGGGCGGCCAAGGTATTATTCAACTCCTCATGTTTCATTTGATTAAAATCATTATGGTTAAATGTAGTAAAACCACCACTAACTTCATACCAGCCCAGTCCAGCACTCCATGGAGGCAGTTCTATTTTACATTGATGTTTACGAACTATGCAAAATATTTTATGTTGCTGATAAATTAGATTATAAGCGACTTGTTGGTGATTTAGTTGGTTGATAAAATCCCAGCTTCTCTGATAATCTGTAAATACTTCACACTGGATTGGATACTCTTTCTTGCCTCCATTATGAGACCAGTCAGGGTGAGTAACAGGTAAAGGGGTATCTTTTATAAATAAATGAAAATGTAAGTGGTTAACTGAGCAGAAAGCACCATAGGAATTATATGCAATGCCTAAACCCGATAAGTTTGGTGATAAAAATTGAGTAAGTTGCCAAATGTATTTATGGTATTGCTCGGTTAAAAATTGATTAACCTCTGCTTTTCTTTCGGGCACAAGTAAGGAATGGAAGCGAACAAAGGGGAATTTATTATAAAAAATTGACATGGGTTTATCTAAAAGTTCACCTTCCCAGAAAATTTCTTTTTGTAAAAATTCCTTGTTGAAATTAAAACTATCAGCATCATAGTCTAGCTGTATACCACAGAACTTATGATTTCCCATTCTTGAAGGCTTTAATGATCTCAAGTGATTAAATTGCATTTCCCATACGGCTTCATGGCGAAATTCAGTTTGTTTAATATTATCAATAGAGACAGCTAATAATTTTAAAAATACCAGAACATCATCTTCTGGAGCACTTAGTTGCTGTCCTTCTTTTATAGCACTACGATAAAATCGACGGAGTTTATGGTATTTTGTGAGTAGAACTTGCTCAGTATAATCATGCATATGTTGATCAAAGCTGGAATTGGCTAATACCAGAATAAATAAACCCAGATCGTCATAATTAAGTAATTTTATCAACCCTTGTTCAAATGATTGTCTAAAATTTTCTTTATTACTAAATATATTTTGCTTCATGATTGTTTAAATCTTAAAATAGCCTTTACTGAATTTTTACATAAGAATTTACTATAGACAAAAATTTAATATGCAAGATTTTTCTAAATGCAAGGTAATCATAACATGACTAAAGAAGATATGGATATTTTTAAATCCAGTCAAGAAATATTATCCCAGGCAGACCGTTTATACTCACATGAAGAAGTTGGTGTGGCTATAGATGAGTTGGCTAAACAAATAAATAATAAATTAAAAAATACCAACCCTGTCATTATTGCAGTATTAAATGGGGGGCTCATTCCATGTGGACTATTATTGCCTAAATTAAATTTTCCTTTGCAGACCGATTATTTACATGCAACGCGTTATGGTAAAAACACTACTGGTGGAGAACTGGAATGGATAGCTAAACCCTCAATAGATATTAAAGGGCGAACCGTTTTATTAGTAGATGACATTCATGATGAAGGCAATACACTTAAAAGCACTATAGATTTTTGTGAGTCACAGGGAGCAAAAGCTGTTTATAGCTGTGTTTTGATCCATAAGGTGCATGATCGAAAAAATAGTAAACCAGCTGATTTTTCTGGTTTACACGTTCCAGATCGTTATGTTTTTGGTTATGGTATGGACTATAAAACCTTATTACGTAATGCCCCGGGTATTTTTGCGGTAAAAGATATGTAGTTTAAGGCTAAGCAGTTATTTTATGATAAAAAAAATAGTACATAATTATGTTAGCCATGCCAGTGTATATAAACAGGCTCTAAAACAAAGGTGCACGCCGTTACAAGCAACTATTGTTGCCAATCGTTGTGCTCAACCAGAGCAACTTGAACAATTTATCCACTCTACTTTATCGGTAGTTGAGCCGCCGTCCCACTTATGTGATAGTCATTTTGCATCACTACGTCTGGTTGAAGCCATTAAGCAAGACCAACATATTGGTATTTTAACTGACTATGATGTAGATGGAATTACTTCTCATGCCATAATGCTTTTTGCCCTTCGAGATTTTTTTTATGTGAAAGCAGAAAATATCAGCTCCTTTATTGGTCATCGCCTAAACGATGGTTATGGTGTGAGCCAGGGTTTAATTGATAAAATTTTAGCGCAGCAACCCTTGCCTGATATTATTATTACCGCAGATTGTGGCAGTTCTGATGAAAAGCAAATCAAACAGCTTAAAGAAGCGGGTATTGATGTCATAGTGACCGACCATCATGCTATTCCAGAATCAGGTATTCCTGTTTCAGCTTATGCCACTATTAATCCAACCCGAAAAGATTGTAATTATCAGGATAAAACCATAGCAGGTTGCATGGTCAGTTGGTTATTGATGAGTCAATTAAGAGCAGATTTAATAGTAGCAGGTATAATCTCTAGCAGCAGTGCAAAACTATCTACCCTATTAGATTTCGTTAGTCTGGGCACAATTGCTGATGCAGTTTCATTATCCAGTTATAGTAATAGAGCGGTAGTGCGAGCAGGTTTAAAAATAATGAATCGCTTGCAAAGGCCCTGTTGGCGTGAAATGCTTAAGCTTATTGGTAAGGATTTTTTTACCATAGAGGATTTAGGTTTTCAAATGGGCCCCAGAATTAATGCCCGAAGTCGCATGTCTGACCCATTCCAGGCATTATTTTTTGTAACTGCTGAGAGAGATCAACAAGCACAGCAGACATTAGCAACACTTGATGAAGATAATAAGTTACGCAAGGCAACAGAAAAAGAAATGTTGTTTAAGGCCAAAACGCTAGCCAGACAGCATATAAAACAGTATCACTATAGTATGGTGGTCTTTGATCCCGATTTTCATGCAGGAGTGCAGGGCATTGTTGCTTCACGGCTGGTAGACCAATATGGTAGACCTACGGTGGTATTTAGTGTTTCTGCAAATCCAGATATTATTACAGCATCAGCCAGAACCGTAAGTGCTGTTCATATTCGTGATATTTTACAGCAAATATCCAGCCTTAAACCCGAGTTATTAATTAGCTTTGGAGGGCATAAAGGGGCCGCAGGATTAAAAATTAAAAAAACTCAACTGGATGAGTTTAAAACTCTTTTTGAGCAACAAATACAACAGCAGATGCATTCCGATAAAAAAGAACGTGAGCAAGCTTTACAGCCTATTTTACTTATTGATGGGGCATTAACTGCTCAACAACTCTGTTATCAAAGTGTAGTGCAGCTTGAACAATTGCAACCCTATGGTAGAGAGTTTGAAAAACCCAGTTTTAAAAACCAGTTTATAGTGCAATTTATCCGTCACTTAGGTAAAGACGGTGAACACCTGAGCCTATTATTAGTACATGAAAATCAGGTTATCCGCTCCATCTGGTTTAATGCTCTGGAAAAAGATGAGTTTCCAGAATTTGTAGAAGGAGATACAGTTGAAGTGGTTTATCAACTTATGAAAGATGACTATCGGGGTGAAGGAAACTTCCAATTAAATATTCGCTATATTGAGTTGGTTTCTTAGTTCCTTATTTTTAATGGACTGGTTTTTAACTCTTAGTTTTTAACGACCTGGCTTATAAATTCATCATTGGCATCCTAATTGCTTTTAGTTATAGATTATATATAACTAAGTAAAAGGAGACCATTATGAACAGCTTAAGAGTTGTTTTTATTCTAATAAGTGTACTATTCACTAGCTGGGTAAGTGCGGAACGTATTAAGGACATGGTTTCTATTCAGGGCATTCGTTCTAACCAGTTAATTGGTTATGGATTGGTGGTTGGTTTAGACGGTTCCGGTGATTCCAGCTCCAATTTTACGGATGATAGTATGCGTAATATGTTGCAACAGCTGGGGATCTCTCTTCCTATAGATGCCAAAATGCCATTAAAAAATGTTGCTGCGGTCTCCTTAAGTGCTGAACTACCTGCCTTTGCCCGACCTGGTCAAAAAATTGACGTAACCGTTTCATCTATTGCAAATTCTAAAAGCTTACGTGGTGGTAGCTTATTATTAGCCCCTTTAAAAGGAGCGGATGGAAATGTTTATGCTATGGCACAGGGTAATATGGTGGTTGGTGGTTTAGGTATTACCGCAGAAGATGGTTCCAGCATTACAATTAATGTGCCCAGCGTTGGTAGAATTCCCAATGGTGCATCAGTGGAGCGTAGTGTGCCTACCTCTTTTACCAGAGGGAAATATATTGTTTTAAATTTACATCGAGCGGATTTTACTACCGCTCACCGTCTTGCAGATACCATAAATGATACCATGGGTTTAGGTACTGCTCAGGCGGTGGATGCGGTTTCTGTTCGAGTAAGTTCTCCTCGCGATCCTTCTCAAAAAGTTGCTTTTCTTTCTATGTTAGAAAATCTTACCTTTAATCCTGCTCTGGCTCCAGCAAGAATTGTGGTTAATTCAAGAACTGGAACGGTGGTTATTTCCCAGAATGTACGTTTAAAACCTGCTGTGGTTAATCATGGAAATTTAACTGTGACAATTACCAATGATCCATTAATTAGCCAACCAGGTGCCTTTGCAGGAGGAGATACAGTAGTTGAGGCTAATAATGATATTAATATCAATCAGGAAAATAGTGGTGCATTTGTATTTAAAATGGGAGTTACATTAGATGAGGTAGTAAGAGCTATCAATAATGTCGGAGCCACTCCAGGAGATTTAATGGCAATTTTAGAAGCCCTTAAAACAGCGGGTGCATTAAATGCTGAGCTTATTGTGATATAGCGGTACAACTATAATAGCTAATAAAGCAGTGACAGGAGAGCCAGATGCTCATTAATCAGCAAATAAGCAGCCCAATTAAAACCGATACTTCCATTTTATATACAGACGCAAATGGTTTATCTGATTTAAAGTTACAAGCTCGAACAGATCAAGATAAAGCATTGCCTGAAGTTGCTAAGCAGTTTGAGTCAATTTTTATTGGCATGATGTTAAAAAGTATGCGTCAGGCGAGTTTAGGGGATGCGATGGTGAGCAGCTCTGCAATTGATAGTTTTAGAGATATGCATGATCAGCAAATGTCTATTGAGCTTGCTAAAGGAAAAGGATTTGGAATTGCAGAATCTATTGTTAAACAGCTTAGAAAAGAAAATAAGGTAACGGCTGAGCCACAAATTAATCCCAATGAAAAATTTATATTACCTGTACGAAAACAATTTAAGCATTTAGCAGAAACATTGCTACAAGATAAATATATTAATATAGAATCTAAATCAAGTGGCAAGAATTTGCCAGATAGTACTATTACCGAGTTGCCTAAAATAGATACGCAGTTATTAGAAAATCAGCAAGTTAATTTTGCATCAGCTAAAGAGTTTGTTAATAAATTATGGCCTATGGCAGAAAAATCAGCCAAAGATCTAGGTGTTAAACCTGAAGTTTTATTAGCTCAGGCAGCATTGGAGACAGGCTGGGGGCAATCAATTATCAAAAATAGTAAAACCAATAGTCTTAATTTATTTAATATTAAGGCTGATTCTCGCTGGGATGGAGACAAAATCACCAAGTTGTCATTAGAGTATGAACAAGGTCATGCAGTTAATAAAACCAGTTTCTTTAGAGTATATGATAATTTGCAAGATAGCTTTGATGATTACGTTAAATTTATAAAAAACAATCCCCGTTATGAACAAGCTATGACAAAAGCTAGCGATCCGGAACAATATTTGCATAGCATTCATAAAGCAGGTTATGCAACAGATCCAAATTATGTAGAAAAAATAATGCGAGTAATGAATAGCTCAAATATAAAAGAGAAATTAAGTAAAAATACTTAAGGTAGAACAATATGGCTTCAGGAATATTTGGTATTGGAACAAGTGGTTTATTAACCGCTCAGCAGCAAATTGCAACCACTGGGCATAATATTTCCAATGTTAATACTGCTGGGTATGCGAGACAACGTACAGAAGTCTCTAGTAGTTTACCTAACTTTAGTGGTTCTGGTTATACTGGAACGGGAGTTCAAATTGATACTACCCGGCGCTTCTATGATGAGTTTTTAGAAAAGCAAATCCGTTCCAGCAATAGTCAACTAGGTCGTTTTGAACGTTTTAATGAACTAGCGGGACAAATCGATAATATCTTAGCCAACCCTGATGCAGGTCTTACTCCTACAATAGAGGATTTTTATAATGCCTTACAAGAAGCGAATGATTTTCCATCCAGTGTACCTGCTCGTTCCGTGTTGGTTACCAGTGCAAATACTTTAGTGGATCGTTTTAGTTTATTACAGGATAGATTTATTGATTTAAATAATCAAACCAATAGTAATCTTGCAGATGTTGCTGATGAAGTTACTGCTAGAGCAGCATCAATTGCAGAACTCAACCAACAGATATCTCTTCAAATTGGTGCAGGGAATGGTAATCTACCTAATGATGCCATGGATCAAAGAGAGCAGTTAATTAAAGAAATTTCAGAACGTATTGATGTTAATGTTGTTTATCAATCTAATGGTGCAGTCAATCTATTTATTGGTTCTGGGCAATCATTGGTACTCAATTCAACTGCTTTTACTATGTCGGTACGAGATGGTGAATATTCGCCTAAAGATAAGGAAATATTTTTATCAAATACCAATACCGAAATAAATATTACCTCGCAAATTAAAGGTGGGGAACTACAAGGCCTTGTTGATTTTAAAAAGCAGGTATTGGAGCCCAGTTTTAATTCTTTGGGAAGAATTGCTGCAAGTATCTCAAGTGAAATGAACGACCAGCATAGTTTAGGTTTGACTCTACAAAAGGATGCTACGGGTAATTATATTCAAGGCGGTAACTTTTTTAACGACATTACTGCGCCACAAAGTACTTTTTCGTCGACTACCAATATTGGTAATGCTGGGTTTGATGTGAATATTACGGATACATCAGCACTTACTACCAGTGATTATGAATTAGAATTTACTTTTGCAGCGGGTGTATATACCTATAGCATGACCCGTTTATCTGATAATGCAACTTTTACTGGCAGCTCTGTTCTATCTAATGCTGCGGCTCTGGTTGATCTTAATGGCGATTTAGCGAATACAACACTTCCCTCTGGTAATAGTATTAACTCTCCCCAGGGGATAAGTATTAGTTTAGCTAGTGGAGCGGTAACCAGTGGTGACCGATTTTTTGTGCAGCCTACACATGAATTATCCCGTGATATAGGTGTTAATGTAACGGATGTATTAGATATTGCCTTAGCTAGTCCGATAGCTGTTTCAGAAGCATCAGATGCTTTAGGCGTGGGTACTAATACGGGTACAGGAACAATGGAATTTGTGCAATTTGAGGCACCCAATGGAAACTTAACTAATATTCCTATTTCAGATGCACTAGGTGCATATACCAATATTGTTGTAACCTATAATGGAACAGGTTTTGATATTAGCAGTGCTGCTCCAGCAGCTGTACCAGCAGTTGCTGCGGGTCCAATAGCTTATAATCCGGTTACTGACTCGGGAGCTACTCTAACTCTTGGTGCTCCCTACGATAGTATCAGCTTTAAGGTGACAGGAGCGCCAGCTACAGGAGACAGTTTTTTAATCGGAAATAATCAATCGCCTCAGGATGACAATCGAAATGGTTTAATAATGGCAAGCATTCAAGCTAAAAAAACTATTCAGAATGGTTCGGCAGATTTTCAACGGGCATATGGTTTAATGGTTGCAGATGTGGGTACACGTACGCATTCATCTGAAGTGGATTTACGTGCACAAACAACTTTAAATGATCAGGCCAAACAAAATCGTGATAGTTTATCTGGCGTTAATCTAGATGAGGAAGCGTCAAATTTATTACGTTTCCAGCAAGCTTACCAGGCTTCAGCTAAAGTAATTACTGTAGCAAATGATATTTTTAGCACCTTATTAAATACCATTGGTTAGTAAAATATTATTGGTTAAAAGTAATAGCTTTAAGGTAATACTTAATTATAGGAAAAAAAGTCTGATATAGGACAATTTATTATGAGAATCTCAACTAGTACAGCATATGACCGTGGAACGGCTGCTATTTTAAGAGAAAACGTTGATCTGAATAAAACCTTATTGCAAATTGCAACAGGTAAAAGGATTTTAACTCCAGCAGATGATCCTGCTGATTCAGCTAGAATTTTAGGTTTAAATCAACAAAATGAGAGAACGACAAAATTTCAGGATAATATTCGTGCTGCAGAAACTAATTTAGAAATTGAAGAAACGACTCTGCAAAGTGTAGTTGATTTATTACAACGTGTTAGAGAGCTTGCGGTACAGGGCAGTAATGATACCTATGATGCCGATCAGCGTAAATCTATTTCCTTTGAAATTAAACAACTGGATGATAGTTTGTTTGGTTATGCAAACACAGTAAATGGCCAGGGTGAGTATTTATTTGCTGGGTATAAAATTGATACTATTCCATTTACTCGGGGAGTGAATGATGATGTACGTTATGATGGTGACCATGGACAAAAAAATGTTCAAATTGGAGCATCCAGACAAATAGCAACGGGTGATAATGGTTATGATGTTTTTATGGATGCCTCAGGAGTTGTTGGCAATGATGGCACAACAAAAGTTAGCCTGTTTAAAGTGGTTAGTGACTTAGAAGAAACTTTAAGAACAAATGATGGGCCTGCATCAGGGCCAACACTCCCACTTGGAACCAGTCCCGAATCATTTCATGCTGCGATGCAACGGAATTTGGATAATATAGATATTGCCTTAGGTAAAATTTTAGATATCCAGGCAACCATTGGTGCCCGGCAAAATGCGACGCAAAGTCAAAGTGATGTAAATGCTGATATGCTGGTGCAAATTCAGACTACCATGTCCGAAACCCAGGATTTGGATTATGCTACGGCAATAAGTCGAATGGAATTACAACAGTTGGGACTAACTGCGGCTCAACAGTCTTTTACTAAAATTCAGGGACTATCACTTTTTAACTTTATATAAGCAATAAGCTATGCTTAATCTTTGCTTAAAAAAAACTATTATCCATGGTTTTTTATTCTCTTTCGTTATACAATCACGGCTTTTAAATTCTAATCAGAAAAAAAATAATAACAATTATTTTAGTTATTTTTTGTTCGTATTATAATAGCTAAAAAAATTTCATTAGCTAAGGGTTTGGTAGAAAAATTCCTGATGAATACTTCCTCCATGCGATTATCCGCAATGAATATTCTTGCATTACGAGAACATTCTATTAAGGAATTGAAGAGCAAATTAGAGAAAAAATTTGTTGTGCAATTAGCTGAAGATAATTCTCAATTAGATCAAGTTATATCACAACTGCTGGAAGATAATCTGCTCAGTGATGAACGTTTTGCTGAGGTTTTTGTCCGTTCTCGAATGAAGAAAGGCTTTGGCCCTGTTAAAGTTCGTTACGAATTATCTATACGAGGTGTTGCTAATGATATTATTAAAGATAGTCTGAATATCAGTGAACAAAAATGGTTGGACAGCATGCATAAAGCATGGAATAAAAAATTTTTAAAAAGTAGCGCTGAAAATAAACTGGATCAAGCAAAACAGTCCCGCTATCTTTATCAGCGTGGTTTTAGTTATGATCAAATTAAAGCCTTTTTATACAGCAAGTAATGGCAATAGCCACTTAAAATAAATGCACTTACCAAGTCAATAGTATAATTATGAAGTCAACAGCAGAATTAAGACAAGCTTTCTTAGATTACTTTAATCAACAAGAACATCAATTAGTTAGCAGTAGCTCACTGGTTCCAGGAAATGATCCCACTCTATTATTTACTAATGCGGGAATGGTGCAATTTAAAGATGTTTTTTTAGGTCAGGAACAGCGCAAATATGCTCGTGCAACATCCAGCCAACGTTGTGTTAGGGCTGGAGGTAAACATAATGACCTGGAAAACGTAGGTTATACTGCTCGCCACCATACTTTTTTTGAAATGTTAGGTAACTTTAGTTTTGGTGACTATTTTAAAAAAGAAGCTATTCACTATGCCTGGAATTTTCTTACTCAGGTGGTTGGTCTTGCCGAAGAAAAACTTTGGGTTACGGTATATGAAAAAGACGATGAAGCCGCAGATATTTGGCTTAATGATGTGAAAATTTCGAGTGAGCGTTTTTCTCGTATCGGTGAAAAAGATAATTTTTGGTCAATGGGTGAAACTGGCCCCTGTGGCCCTTGTAGTGAAATTTTTTATGATCACGGAAAAAATATAGCAGGAGGCCCTCCTGGCTCTCCAGATGAAGACGGTGACCGTTATATCGAGATCTGGAATCTGGTTTTCATGCAATACAATCGTGATAAATCTGGAGCATTAAATCCCTTACCCAAACCTTCAGTTGACACAGGCATGGGGCTGGAGCGACTTGCTGCTATATTACAAGGAGTACATAATAACTATGATATTGATTTATTTCAGGCATTAATTAAAGCCGCAGCTAAACTGGCTAATAGCGACGATCTGGAAAATAAATCACTGAGAGTAATTGCCGATCATATTAGAGCTTGCGCCTTTTTAATTGTTGATGGTGTTATTCCTTCCAATGAGGGAAGAGGTTATGTATTGCGACGCATTATTCGCAGAGCTATACGCCATGGACATAAATTGGGTATTCGTGATGCATTTTTCCATAAACTTGTTAGCGCTTTAGAACAGCAAATGGGAGCGGCTTATCCTGAGCTTTCAAAACACCAGCCACAGGTGGAAAAAGTACTTTTACAAGAAGAGCAGCGATTTGCAGAAACACTGGAAATGGGCCTGGAAATTTTAGAATCTGAGATTTTAAAATTAAAAGATAAAGTGATTCCAGGTAAAGTTGCTTTTAAATTATATGATACTTATGGTTTTCCTGTAGATCTAACCGCTGATATTGCCAGAGAAAGACAATTAACTTTAGATATTGATGGTTTTGACAGTGCTATGGAGCAGCAGCGCCAAAGAGCACGTTCTGCAGGTAGTTTTGCACTGGATTATAATGATCAGCTTGAATTTAGTACGGATACACCTGCACAAACGTCTTTTTGTGGCTATGAACATTTGTTTGAGCAATGCAAAATAACGGATATTTTTGTTGATGGTAAACCCGTAGCGGAAATTAAAGCCGGTCAACAAGGCATTATTGTCCTGCACGATACTCCTTTTTATGCTGAATCAGGTGGTCAGGAAGGGGATAATGGCCTGTTATCCAGCAGTGGTTCTACTTTTAATGCTGTTTTTGAAGTAAGGGATACACAAAAACAAGGCGATGTTTTTATTCATATAGGAACGGTTAGTAGTGGAACATTTAGTGTTAGTGGTTTGGTTGAAGCACAAGTCAATTCTAAACAACGATTAAAAACAGTGGCAAATCATTCTGCTACCCATCTACTGCATGCCGCATTGAGAAATATATTAGGCGATCATGTGCAACAAAAAGGCTCCCTGGTAAATGAGCAAAGGTTACGTTTTGACTTCTCTCATTTTGAGGCAGTTAATAGCGAACAATTACATGAAATTGAACGTATGGTTAATTCACATATTCGTAAAAATCATATAGTTGAAACACGAGTAATGTCGGTTGATGATGCTAAATCCAGTGGTGCTATAGCATTATTTGGTGAAAAATATGGCGATGATGTCAGAGTACTTAGCATGAGTGATTTCTCAGTGGAGCTATGCGGTGGAACCCATGTACAACGTACTGGAGATATCGGCTTATTTAAAATTACCAGTGAATCTGGTGTGGCAGCAGGTGTTCGGCGTATTGAAGCGGTCAGCTCAGAAGGTGCTTTGGAGTGGGTTGAAAAAACTGAGCTACAAATTGAAACCCTGGCTCAGGTGTTAAAAGCTCCTAAAGATTCCCTGAATAAAAAACTTACAACGGTTTTAGAACAAAATAAAAAGCTGGAAAAAGAATTAGAAAAACTTAAGTCAAAACTGGCCAGTAGTCAGGGCAGTGATTTACTTTCACAGGTTGTAGAAATCCAGGGCATTAAAGTACTGGCGGTTAAGTTAGATGCTGTGGATGCAAAAACTTTACGTGAAACTATGGATCAGCTTAAAAATAAACTAGGCAGCTGTATTGTAGTGCTTGCTAGTAGTGATGGTAAAAAAGTCAGTTTAATTGCTGGGGTAAGCAAGGATGTTACTGCAAAAATTAAAGCGGGCAATGTCGTAAACCATGTAGCAACCCAGGTAGGTGGTAAAGGTGGTGGGCGGCCTGATATGGCTATGGCTGGAGGAAGCCAACCCGAAAATATTGACCAGGCCCTAGCTTCGTTAGTACCCTGGTTAGAAGGGGAGTTATGAGTCTGAAATACATTAATACCGTATTATATAAACTATAAACTATAAACTAT
>JASFYQ010000098.1:0-17226 GCA_045047105.1 Pseudomonadota bacterium
CAAACTGCTGTTGCCAATGAAATGCAAACTAGTATTGCTCAGATTAATCAAGTGGCAACAGATACCGCAACTGATAATGAAAAAATCCAACCGCTGAATAAGAACCTTAAAGTCCTGACCAAAGAGTCTCACCAGCGGGTTAACCAGTTTATTCTATAGATTCTAATTTGAATTTGAAAATCCATAGAAAACAGAGTAAATAACAATCCTTATCATTTGCAATAATTTTTTTTCTAGTATAAACTTCTTGTATAATCAATATTAGGAGTTTATATGTTCTACTCAAAGGTAAAAAACTTAATTTTTTCTGCTACCGCAATCAGTACACTTTGCATGCCAATTTTAGCTACTGCTGAGGAAGAATTAAATGTTTATTCCGCACGAAAAGAAGCTTTAATAAAACCTGTTTTAGTCAAATTTTCAAAACAAACGGGCATTAAAATAAATTTAATCACGGCAAAAGCAGATGCCTTGTTAAAACGCATCCGGTCAGAAGGTAAAAACACATATGCTGACGTTTTTATTACTACTGATGCAGGAAGACTTTATCGTGCTAAACAAGCGGGCATTTTACAGCCTTTTTTTTCTGATACTTTAAATAAAGTCATCCCTTCAAATCTACGTGATCCTGAAGGATATTGGTATGGTTTAACGGTTCGAGCCCGCCCTATTTTTTATGTTAAGGATGTTATTTCACCTGATACCTTATCCACCTATGAAGATTTAGCAAGCCCACAATTTAAAAATAAAATTTGTATTCGCTCCTCCAATAACGTTTATAACCAATCCTTAGTAGCCTCTTTATTAGCCGCAAATGGCAAGAAAAAAACGCAGCAATGGGCCAATGGTTTTGTAGCAAATTTTGCTCGTAAACCAAAGGGTGGAGATCGCGACCAAATTAAAGCTGCGGCTGCAGGACAATGTGATATAGCCATTGCAAATACATACTATTTTGCCAAAATGGTTCATTCTACAAAACAGGATCAACTTAAAGCGGCTGCGAGTGTTTCAATCTTTTGGCCTAATCAAAATGATAGAGGAACGCATGTTAACATCAGCGGTATTACTATCACCAAGCATGCCAAACATCTGGATTCTGCTAAAAAATTAGTCGAGTTTTTAGTTACCAAAGAGTCACAACGTTGGTATGCAGATGTTAACTATGAGTACCCTGTTAGAACAGACGTAAAACCTAGCAAGACATTAGCTAGTTGGGGTGAGTTTAATTCTGATAGCATTAATTTAGACCAATTAGGTAAAAATAATGCTGAAGCAGTAAAAATAATGGATAGAGCTGGTTGGAAATAAGTCGCTTTACCTTGAAATCAACTCTTTATAAAATAAAAATAATTAATGCAAACACTTAAGGTATTGCATTGGAACTGGGGGCTGCTAGGAATTTTTCTTATCAGCCTGATTTTTTCTATCCCCGTTTTAAGTGTTTTTTCTACCTCTTTTCAGCCAGATTCTGGTACAGGTGTCTGGCAACATCTTGTTGACACCGTATTATCTGATTATATTAGTAACTCTTTAATACTTATGTCAGGTGTAACCATTGGTACTCTGTTTATTGGTGTATCTACTGCATGGTTAACCAGTATTTGTGAATTTCCTGGAAGAAAACTATTTCAATGGTCTTTATTATTACCTCTTGCCTTTCCTGCTTATATTATTGCGTACACCTACACAGGTTTATTAGATTTTGCAGGTCCAGTGCAAACCTCTTTAAGAGAACTATTTGAATGGGGGCCACGAGATTACTGGTTTCCCGAAATTCGTTCCTTAACGGGGGCAATTTTTATGTTTTCACTGGTTTTATATCCCTATGTTTATTTATTAACACGCGCTGCATTTCTAGAGCAATCAACCATTACTTTAGAAGCTAGCAGAAGTTTAGGCCGTGGTTCCTGGTATAGTTTTTTTTATGTTGCTTTGCCCATGGCCAGACCTACAATAATAGCGGGTTTATCACTTGCTTTAATGGAAACTCTGGCAGATTTTGGAACCGTTGAATATTTTGGAGTACCAACTTTTACCACCGGAATCTATCGTACCTGGTTTGGTTTAGATGATTCTGTAGCAGCCTCACAATTAGCCTCGCTACTATTAATTTTTGTCTCTGCTTTGTTAGTTATGGAACGTTTATCACGTAAACAAAGTCGTTTTTATCAACAAAGTGGTAAAAAAGCCCGTAATACCCGCCTGCAATTAAATACCATGCAAGGCTGGTTAGCTTTTTTATTATGTTTTATTCCCCTCTTTTTAGGTTTTTTATTACCCTTTGTACAACTTAGTATCTGGTCGTGGGAAACTGCTGAAGAAATGATTAGTAGTGATTTCATTCAACTGGCCCTGCATAGTCTTGGGCTAGCTTTATTTACCTCTCTGCTAGCATTAATAATTGCTTTATTTATGTCTTATGGACAACGCTTATTACATACACGCCTGGTACATATATTAATCCGTATTACCTCACTGGGATATGCTGTACCTGGAACCGTTATAGCCGTTGGAGTTTTAATCCCATTTAGCTGGCTGGACAATAGTATTGATAGTCTAATGATATATTATTTTGATTATTCAACAGGTTTAATTTTTTCGGGTACTTTATTTGCCTTAATTTTTGCCTATCTGGTACGCTTTTTATCCGTATCTATTGGTACTGTTGAATCAGCACTGGAAAAAATTAAACCGTCTATGGACGAGGCCGCCCGTTCAATGGGCAGCAGTAGTTTTTCTATGTTAAAAAGAATTCATTTGCCTATTATGAAAACCAGTTTATTAACTGCTTTATTATTGGTTTTTGTGGATATTTTAAAAGAATTACCTGCAACACTATTATTACGCCCTTTTAATTTTAATACACTAGCAGTACGAGCTTATGAACTGGCTGCTGATGAGAGATTACATGATGCAGCCAGTGCTTCAATTATGATTGTATTAACCGGTATTTTGCCTGTTATACTATTAAGTTATTCAATAAGTAAACAAAAAAAATGAGCAACTTACACTATTTAAATATTGAAAAGCTATCCTTAAGTTATTCTAAACAGCAAATACTATTTGATTTATCCATGCAACTTGCCAGTGGTGAAATTGGTTGTTTACTTGGCTCCAGTGGCTGCGGAAAAACTACTTTATTACGTGCTATTGCAGGTTTTGAAAAACCCCAGACAGGAAAAATTACACTTAACCAACGAGCTTTGGTAAAAGATAAATTATTTGTAGCTCCTGAAAAAAGAGGTATCGGCATGGTTTTCCAGGACTTTGCTCTATTTCCTCATTTAAGCGTTGAAGATAATATTGGCTTTGGTTTGTCCGCCTTAAACAATGCAGAAAAAAAGCTGCGAGTTAATGAAATGCTGGAAATGGTCAGTTTATTTGATATCCATAAACGTTATCCACACCAATTATCTGGTGGCCAACAACAACGTGTAGCTCTAGCTCGTGCTATGGCCTCTAATCCAGAATTGTTATTATTGGATGAACCCTTTTCCAGCCTGGATGTTGAGCTACGCGAGCAACTGGCTATTGATATTAGAGATATTTTAAAACAGCAGCATATTTCTGCCATTATGGTAACCCATGATCAACATGAGGCTTTTACTGTAGCAGATAAAATTGGCTTAATGTGTGAAGGTAAAATATTACAATGGAGCACACCCTATGATTTATATCACCAACCTGTAAATGACTATGTTGCTCGATTTATAGGCAAGGGTACAATTTTACCAGGTATAGTAATAAATAATAATACCATTAGTACGGTATTAGGTGAATTATCTGGACAATTTGAAGTGCCTCTGGAGTGTAGAGCTGGTGGCTGCCAGGTAAAGTTATTAATTCGCCCGGATGATATTATTCACGATGATGCGAGTGATTTACAACTAGAAATTGTAAATAAAGTATTTAAAGGTGATGTATTTATTTACACTCTAAAAATTGACGAAAAACACCATTTATTATGTAATGTTCCTAGCCACCACAATCATGAAATGTTTTCCTATTTAGGGATATGTCTAGATATAAAACATATCATTGTTTTAAAAGATTAAATTATTTAAGCCTGAGTTTTTTTTCGTAATATAGCAATAGTCGCTTTACCAATACCTTTTAGTGCTAATAATTCTTGATCGCTTGATTGTTCTATTTTATTAATGCTATCAAAACCCGCTTTAATTAATATTTGAGCATAATTAGATTTTAATCCTTTAAACGCTTGTAGAATTGATTTCTCTATAACTTCTTTTTCTTCAGAAATTATAGGCTGGGCTACATTTTTAACTTCTGGCGCAGCTTTTTCGGGAGTAGATTGTTGAACTTGTACCGGAGCTTGTTCTGATGGGAGTTCTACTTCTTGCTCAAAAGTAGAAGTAGTTTTTTCTTCTAGTACTGTGTTAGTTGTAATAGAACCAGCTATAACCGAATTTTTTGATTGTTCAGGAACAGGTTCCTGATATTCATATTTTTCCAAACCTAGAAGTTTTAATAAAAACCTAAACATGCCTATCTCCTCTCAAAAATATAGAGCTATTAATTAAACAGAAAGCCAATATAAACATTATACTAAACTTGTAAATAAAACACTGCTTTTATTAATGGTTATATATAAATGGTAGTAAATCAGCCTGGTAACTATCCATTACTGGGCATTAATTTCTTCAATAGCTTAGATTACCTATATTTTCTAAAATATGGGCAAGCGAAGAAGTTCCTGAGCTTTGTATAAATTTACAGGGTTTATTCTGTTTTTTACAGGTTTTTTTAATCTGCCAGTAGCCTTATCACTGATACAGCTGCTTGGGAAAATTACAACATCTGCACGATTTAACATACCTTTAATGTTCTTGCGCATTTTTTTCCACACCACCGTCATGATGCAAAAATATCGCAGATTTTCCTTCTATTATATCTTTATAGTGTGCCGTTAAATTAGTTTCTCCAACAACAATAATATACAACAGCCACATAAACTCTCGTCTCTAAGTTCACATTGATTACAATCTTGCTGCATGGTTTCTGGGTTACTTAATTGAAGTATGCTATCTTGTAGTTGCTGTGTCTCTAATTGATAACTACTAATTGAATCAACACTTGCATAAATTATTTAATCTTGGCTTAAATACCTATGTTTTAGGTGGAAATAATGTGCGCCATGGTTTAAACGGGAACCTTGGTTTTAGTGATAAAAGTGCATTATTACGCACCAGACAAATACTACCTCAGGAATAAGCAACCATGAATTATGATGTTTTTAATGGCGATGCAGATGGCATCTGTGCACTTATCCAGCTTCGTTTAGCAAAGCCCAAACAGAGTACACTGATTACGGGTGTTAAGCGGGATATTAAACTATTAGATAAAATTGATGCTATTAGAGGTGATAAAGTTATAGTGCTTGATATTTCCATGAAAAAAAATCAGCAACAATTGGATATTTTTTTACAAAGAGAGGTAAACGTATTTTATGCAGATCACCACCTGGCTGGGGATATTCCAGATTCACCAAATTTAACTGCATTTATTGATACTCACACTAATATCTGCACCAGTTTAATTATTAATAAATACCTCAATAATCTATACCCTTTATGGGCAATAACAGCTGCCTATGGAGATAATTTATTTGATAGTGCAAAAGATTTAGCCATAAAAAATAAATTAGACTCAGCGGTGCAAAATCAATTACAAAAACTCGGAACATACATTAACTATAATGGTTATGGGAGTTGCTTAGAGGATCTGCACTTTAGTCCAAAAGAACTTTATCTACAGATGATTAATTATTCTTCCCCTCTTGATTTTTTATCTGACAATAAAGCTGTTTATAATAAACTGGAACAGGGATATTTAGACGACTTTGAAAAAGTAACTACAATAAAAGCAGAATATAGCAAACAAAATACTGCTGTTTTTATACTGCCAGATAAAGGCTGGGCAAAACGTATTAGTGGTGTTTTTGGAAATCAATTAGCAAATCAGTATCCTGATAAAGCGCATGCAGTAATAAGTTTAACCAGTAGTAATGACTATCAGGTCAGTGTTCGAGCACCACTAAATAATAAAAGTAAAGCCGATGAGTTATGCTCCTCTTTTCCTAGTGGTGGTGGTCGTAAAGCAGCTGCCGGAATAAACCATTTACCAAAGGAAAAACTGGAGCTATTTATTCAAAAATTTGAGAAAACCTATGCTTAAAAGCAGTTTTTATCACATGTATTATAAATTATTATCAGTTTCCTGATAATAATAATCGTATTTATTAAAAATGCCCTGCATAAATTGCCAGGCTTCTTTATATGATAAGCCACTATTATCTGGAATAATGACTTTGACATATAAGCGTTGTGCATATTGCTGTTTAAGCTTAGCCAGGCGTTTATCAATTTCTGGCATATCCAGAATATTAAACTTATCATCACTAATATCCCTATAGGAGATTAGCCCCTGCCCATTCACCTTTTCATAGCGCACCTCAACTACATATTTACCTAAGGCTGAACGAGCTGGGCGAATAAGTTTTTTATATTTTTCTTCAAGCGCTGTAAATTTTTTACGCTGTTTTCCCTGTTGCTGCTGTGCCAACAATAATTGCTCTTGTATAGATTTTATTTGTTGTTGTTTTACTAAGTAATTTTTATTTAACTCAGCTAATATTTGCTCCTTATCCTGTGCTCTTTTTAGCTGCTTTTGTAAATCAGTTTGTGATTTCTGGAACTGGCTATTTAAACTGAGTATAGTTTTTTTATCTGTTTCTAAGGCCCGCGTTCTTTGCTTTGCAGACTGAGTCAGGCGATTAATTTGTTTATCTTTTTGTTTTGATAGGTTTTCTATTAATTGTTGTTTTTCTAAAAAGCTAGCCTGTTCTTTTAAGTATTGTTTTTTATTTTCACTAAGTTGCTGGTCTAGCTTAAAGAATCGAGCCATCAGAGTATTTAATTTTTGTTCCCAGCTTGTTATGGTGCTTTTATTTTCAGTAATAATACGCTGTTTTTCTTTAAGCTGTTGCTTGCTCTGTTTAATATCTTGTCTTGCCTGTTGTATCTCAATACTTGAGCTATCAAGATTTTTTTGTAATTTTGATGTTCTAATGCGCGACTTATCTAATAAGCTTTGTATCTGAATTAAGTCCTTATTTTGTATTACAATTTTTTGCTCTTTAAGTTTTACATCTTTAAAAGATAAATCCAGTTGCTCTGTTAAAGATAACAACTGTGCTTTTTGCTTGTTAATTGTTTGTTCTTTATTACTAAGTGCGCTTTTGTTTTGATATAACTGTTCATCCTTTTTAAGCAATTGTAATCTAATTAATTGTAAATTTGCTTTAGTATGCTCTAGTTGTTGTTCTAAAGTTTTATTTTCTTCCTGATTTTGTTCTGCTATTTCATTGGTTCTTTGTAAAGCAACAATTGATGCTTCAAGTTCCAGAGATATTTGCTTTTTTGCTGCTATATTTGCCAATAATTGTTGGTGGGTTTTATTTTTTTCTACAATAGTTTCTTTTAATGCGGCAGAAATATCCTTTTCATTTAGGATACGTAGTTCAAGCTCACGTACTAATTCCCAGTTTTTTATTATTAATACGGTCGTAGCAATAAGAAACACCATTACTATAACAGTCATTACATCGGTAAATGATGGCCAAAAGCTATCATCTAATAGTCTTCCATCATTTTGCCTGAGATTTGTAAAACCATTGTCCATTATTTATTCCGTTAAAATCCTTGGCTTTATTATAAAAGGTTTTAATTTTTAATTAGATTTTGTGTATTTGAATGCTCAATTCGTCCATGTTTTAATACAGGTGAATGTGCACTACTCTTTACATTCTGTGTACCCAGAGGATGGGAAGTATTTGTTTTTATTGGCTGGCTATGCGAAGCTTTTGTTACTGGCATTGCTTGAGTTTGTCGAGTTATCTCATTTGGTTTATTGGGCAACCTGAATCCCTGGCGTAATAAATCAGCAATAATATGCATATCACTTTCCATATTATTCATTCGTGAATCATATTTAGAGATAAGATTATCTGCCTTTTGGCTAGCGCTTAATAATTGTTGCTGCACTGACTGCATACTTATAGCGGTTTGATTCAAACTACTAACCAGTTCTGTTAACTGAAACATTATATTATCACCCTGATGATTAAATTTGGGCATAAGGTGTTGTGTTGTTACTAACTCAATGGCACTAAATAAATGTGTTTGAATATCACTTAAACGCTGGAAAAAATATCCAAAAAATAAATAACATACAATTGCAGTTGTTGTTGTAGATAAAGCTGTTGACATGCCATGTATTACTGTTCCCATTCCACTGATATCATGACTGGTTTCAAGTAGATTTGAAGCTCCTAATAAAGCAATAGAGAGTGAAATTATGGTACCAAAAACTCCACACAAAATTAATATATTGGAAATAAAACGAGGTAAACTTAAGAGTGTACTTTCATGTGCTACCAGGATAGAAGCCAGAGCACTTTGATTAATATTTGATTTTTTTTTATGTATATCCGTCATGGTTTGAAATCTACCGGCGATAATAGATTTTGGGCATACCTTCAGGGTAATATTATGCTGAGCCTGATTTAAATTGCGTACTAATTGTGCTAATGCTTTTTCTTCAGCCCAGTAATAAAATAATAAGTAAATAATTTTTAGTAGGCCAATAAAAAATAAACTTACTATCAAACCATTTATCAATATACCTGTATAAGTTATTTGGTTGGCAAAATAAAATGATTTTAAAAATGGCAGGCTTAAAAGTATTAAAACTGCTATTACAATGGTAAAAACAAATAATTGAACCAGCGTATTAAAACTATATCCTGATTTAAATTGATTCATTTGATAATCTGCCAATTATTATTTAAAAATATTAAAAAGTTCTAATGTAGCAGCTTTTTTTAAAAAGTGCTATTAAATCAACTCGATTTTAGTGACTATTATAGTTACTTTTTTATTCTGATTTATTTTGGTTGGTTAAGTTCATTAATTCTCCATTAAAATTATCATTATTTTCCTCCATTTCTTGCTCCTCATCTATTGTATCATTTAATGGTTCTAATGAAATTTCTGATAAATCCTTTTTCACTTGTCCTGTATTTTTGATTTCTTCTGTATTTTCTTCATCTGTTACGGATTGCTCTTGTTCACTTATATTTTCATCACCCAGGGTAATTTTTAGTCTTAAATTATTTTTAGAATCTGCATTTTTAAGTGCTTCATCCATACTTATTCTGCCCGCTTTAAATAGATTTAATAGCGCTGTATCAAAAGTTTGCATTCCTTGTGCTTCACTTTTTTCCATTATTTCTTTTATTGTACTCACTTCGCCTTTTTTAATTAAATCAGCGGTACGTGGTGTGCCTAATAAAATTTCAATTGCAGCTGCTCGTTTACCATCTTTTGTTGGTACCAGACGTTGGGAAATAATACCACGCATATTAAGAGATAAATCTTGCAGTAATTGTTTATGTCGTTCTTCAGGAAAAAAATTAATTATTCTATCCAGTGCCTGATTAGCGTTATTTGCATGTAAGGTTGAAACACATAAGTGACCTGTTTCTGCAAATGCTAAAGCATGTTCCATAGTTTCCTGATTTCTTATTTCTCCAATCAATATTACATCGGGTGCTTGTCTAAGCGTATTTTCTAAAGCATCTTCATAGCAATCCGTATCAACTCCTACTTCTCTCTGATTTATTATAGATTTTTTATGTTTATGGACAAATTCGACAGGATCTTCTATTGTAATAATATGTCCTGCAGAGTTGCTGTTTCTATAATCAATTAATGATGCAAGTGATGTGGATTTCCCAGAACCAGTACCGCCTACAAATAAGATCAAACCTCTTTTTTGCATAATCAGCTGAGGTAAAATTTCTGGTAAACCTAATTCTTTAAAATTGGGAATTATGGTATTAATGGCTCTAATTACCATAGAAACCTGATTTCTCTGTTTAAAGATATTTACCCTGAATCTTCCAATTCCAGGCTCTGAAATTGCCAGATTCATTTCAGGTTTTTTTTCAAAATCTTTTATCTGTGTCTCATTCATTAAACCATAGGCAATTTTTTTTGTATCTCCTGTAGATAAAGGTTTATTTGCCAGTGGAATCAGTTTTCCATGTATTTTTGCGCTGATGGGTGCCCCGGTACTCAAATATAAATCTGAACCCTCTTTCTCTACTAACAATTTTAAAAAATCTATAAATTTCATTAGTTTTTCCTGTTTTTATTTCTTGCTAGTTATTTTTTCTTTTGATATCCAATTATTAAATTTTATCTGTTCTTAACACTATTTATTGGTTTTGCTTATTGAGTTATAATTCATAATTGAAACTTATATGGTACTAATACTGTATAAGGTAATTTACCTAGCTTAAAAGAGATATTTATATAATATACTACTTTTTAGCCCACTATACTTCAATAAACTATTTATAAAATAACAATGACTGATTCTACTTTACCTGACGTTTCAACTTTTCAGGGTCTGATTTTGGCTCTGCAACATTACTGGGCGGATAAGGGCTGTATATTGCAACAAGCCTATGATATGGAAATGGGAGCTGGAACATTTCATCCTGCAACATTTTTACGTGCAATTGGTCCAGAACCCTGGAGTGCGGCCTATGTACAGCCCTGTAGAAGGCCAACTGATGGACGTTATGGAGAGAATCCTAATCGCTTACAACATTATTACCAATTCCAGGTGGTTATTAAACCTTCACCACATGATATTCAGGAATTATATATTGAATCTTTAAAACACCTTGGTATTGATCCCTTAGTTCATGATATACGTTTTGTTGAGGATAATTGGGAATCCCCTACCCTTGGTGCCTGGGGTTTAGGTTGGGAAGTATGGTTAAATGGTATGGAAGTCACTCAATTTACTTATTTTCAACAAATTGGCGGATTAGATTGTAAACCAGTCACGGGTGAAATTACTTATGGTTTAGAACGTATTGCAATGTATTTGCAAGATGTTAAAAGTGTATTTGACCTTACCTGGACAAATGGTCCTCTGGGTAAAGTAACTTATGGAGATGTTTTTCATCAAAATGAAGTAGAAATGTCTGCTTATAATTTTAAACATGCAGACACAGAAATGTTATTCACACAATTTGATTATTTTGAGCAACAATCACAACAATTAATAGAATTAAATTTGCCCTTACCTTCTTATGAGATGATGGTTAAAGCATCACATGCATTTAACCTTCTTGATTCAAGGCATGCTATTTCCGTTACCGAACGTGCTCGATTTATTGGCAGAGTACGTAATCTGGCAAAAATGATAGCTCAAAGCTATTTTGAACGCCGAAAAAGTTTAGGTTTTCCCATGCTCAATAACCCATTATCTTAATAAGAAAAATAAAGTAGTTATATTATGATCGAAACTAAAAATTTACTCATTGAACTAGGTACTGAAGAATTACCACCAACTGCACTTGCAAATTTATCTAAACATTTTACTGCAGGTATTGTAAGTCAGCTAGATAAATTACAATTAAATTATGCTGAAGTTGAAAGTTTTGCTTCTCCAAGACGTTTAGCAGTGGTTATAAAACAGCTTGCGTCTAAGCAGCAGGATATTATTCATAATAGAAAAGGACCATCTATTAAAGCAGCTTTTGATGCTGAAGGTGAACCAACTAAAGCTGCATTAGGTTTCGCTAAGTCTTGCCAGACAACTATTGATCAACTCTCTAGAGAAAAAACGGATAAAGGTGAATGGTTAAGCTTTAATGTTAAGCAACTGGGCAAAGAGACCAGTGTGCTTTTATCTGACATCATCCAGACCAGTTTGGATAAACTACCAATTCCTAAACGCATGCATTGGGGAGATCTTGATTGCCTTTTTGTTCGACCCGTGCATTGGTTAGTGGTTCTTTTTGGTGAAGATATTGTTGAATGTAATTTAATGTCTGTAAGTTCTTCTAATAAAAGTTATGGCCACCGCTTTCATCATCCACAAGAAATTTTAATTGATGATGCTTTAAATTATGAAAATATTTTATCTACACAAGCCTGGGTTATTGCTTCCTTTTCTAAAAGAAAAGAAATTATTAGAAAGCAAGTTATTGATATAGCACAAAAAAATAATTCTATTGCAGTTATAGATGAGGATTTACTGGATGAAGTAACTGGCATGGTTGAATGGCCAGTCGCTTTATCTGGTTCTTTTGATCAGTCATTTTTAGATGTTCCTGCTGAAGCATTGATTTCAGCTATGAAAAAACATCAAAAGTATTTCCATGTTTTAGATTCAAATAATAATCTCTTACCTGTTTTTATTACTGTTGCAAACATTGACAGTAAAAACAAAGATTTAATTAAGCAAGGTAATGAGCGAGTTATACGACCCAGATTATCCGATGCAAATTTTTTCTGGAATAATGATTTAGCTAAACCTTTAGATGATTATTTAGAACCTTTAAAAAAGGTTATTTTTCAAAATAAACTAGGTAGTCTGTTTGACAAAACCCAACGTGTAATTTCCCTGTCCGAATATCTTGCTAGTTCTCTGTCAGTTGATATAACTATTTCAAAACGAGCCGCGCAATTATCCAAAACCGATCTATTAACTGATATGATATCAGAATTTCCTGATTTGCAGGGTATTATGGGTAGATATTACGCAACCCACCAGGGTGAGCATAATGATGTTGCTATTGCTTTAGATGAGCAGTATTTACCACGTTATTCAGGTGATAACATCAGTACTAATAGTTATGCTCAAATTCTTTCTATAGCTGATAGAATTGACTCTTTATTTGGAATTTTTGCTATTGGACTTATACCAACAGGTGACAAAGATCCATTTGCTTTACGTCGTGCCAGTCTGGGCATTTTACGCACAATAGTTGAAAATAAATTAGATATAGATTTATCAAAACTTATTGATCAGGCTGCAAACAACTACCCTGTTAGTATTTCTAAACTTGCAGATAAAAATCTATTATTAAAATTTATTGATGATAGGTTTAAAGGTTATTTACGTGATCGAGGTGTGAGTTATGATGTATTTGATTCAGTTGCAGTGCTTAATATTAGCCAACCCTATGATCAATTTTTAAGAATTCAAGCAGTAAAGCATTTTGCTAGTTTGCCAGAAGCTAAATCTCTTGCTGCTGCTAATAAACGTATCAGTAATATTTTAAAGAAAAATAAATTACAATCTGATATTTCAATTAATAGTTCTTTATTTGTTGAAGAATCAGAAAAAACTTTATTTTCTGCAATATCTTCCATTCAGGATCAACTTGATGGTTTTATAAAAGATAAAGACTATACGCAATATTTAGTTGTTTCTTCCTCTTTACATGAGACTATTGATTTATTTTTCGATAATGTAATGGTTTTATGTGATGACATAAAACTTAAAAATAATAGGATAGCTTTAGTAAAATCGGTACATAATTTATTTATACAAATAGCAGATTTATCGCTATTACAATAGTTTTATTTGGTAAGAAAAATTAGGTAGTATTTATGCAATATATAAGATCGTTTATTTTTTCATTTTATATGATTTTATCTATCTTATTTTTTTCATCTCTAATATTACTGATTTTTTTTATACCCTATAAAAAAAGAACCTTTATAACACGGTTCTGGGCCCAAACCAATCTTTTTATTTTAGAAAAAATCTGTAATTTAAAAGTTGAAATTAGTGGTTTAGAAAACATACCAGATGAACCTTGTATTGTTTTTTCTAAACATCAATCCACGCTTGAAACTATAGTATTACAAATAATTTTTACCCCACAGGTTTGGGTTTTAAAACGTGAATTATTATGGATTCCTTTTTTTGGATGGATTTTAGCTCTGGGAAGGCCTATAGCAATTAATCGTTCAAGTGGTAAAAAGGCAATTAATCAAATTATTGAACAAGGAATTGATCGCCTAAAACATAAGTATTGGTTAATTATTTTTCCAGAAGGTACTCGAACAAAACCGGGACGTAAAATTAAATATAAAGCGGGTGGAGCCATATTAGCTGAAAAAAGTGGTTATGATATCTTACCTGTTTGTCACAATGCCGGGCAGTTTTGGCCAAAGGGGCAATTTTTAAAAAGTCCTGGGGTTGCCAGGTTTATTATAGGTCCAGTAATTAAAAATAATAATTACAGTTCTAAGAAGTTATTAGCAAGCTCTGAAGAATGGATTGAATCTAGCTACCAGTCATTACATAAGTAAACATTTATTAGATTATAAAAAAGCTAATATATCATCGACTAATTTTCTACCTTGCTCAGTCATTTTTATTTTTATTGAATTGATATTTTGATCATTTTTGCATAACTTATCAATAATAAGTGCCATTTTTTGCATATCTCCTTCAGTCTGTTTCATTTGAATTAACATTTGATCTAATAACTGTATGGCTTGAATCTCTTTTGCCTGATAGGCTTTTATTAGTTTTGATAGTGATTCAGGTGCAAATTGTGCCTTATCCACCTGATTTAATTTTGGCAATTCTTTTGGATTTTGTAAACCAACTAAAATTGCCAGTATGATTGCTGCATCTTCTTCATCTAGTCCAATTAATAATTTACTCTTTCTATTACCCTGCAAAATTTTTCTGATGCGCTTAATTAGTTCAGTCCAGCCATTTGCTTCTGCTTTATATAACTCTGGTTCTAATAGATGTAGTAACTCTTTATTTTGACAAGTAGCTACTACGCTATTAATAAGTTGTGCATGAACTAATGCAATTTGTTTAACTTTTTCTGGGAGTTTTGCCATTTTAATTAGATATCAATATTGGTAACTGATAAAGCATTCTGTTCAATGAAATTTCTTCTAGGTTCAACATGGTCACCCATTAATGTTGTAAAAATTTCATCTGCTTTAATGGCATCTTCTATTTTAACTTGTAATAATCTTCTTACTTCACTATCCAATGTTGTTTCCCATAATTGCTCTGGGTTCATTTCTCCTAATCCTTTATACCTTTGGATATGTTGTCCTTTTTTAGATTCTTTTAATAACCATTCAATTGCTTCTTCAATATTGGTAGTGGTTAATTTTTTATCACCACGTTGAATGTAGCCCTGTGGGGTTAATAACCCATTGATGGTATTTGCATATATTTGTATTTTTTTATACTCATTAGATTTAAAAAAGCTTAATGGAATTTCATATTTATATCTTACTCCATATCTTTTTTCAATAAACTCTATAATTTGATTTTCTTGATTGGCATTTTTTTCACTATCTTCTTCTAATTTTTGATCGTTAAAGATAATATCTTTTAATTTAATTTCATAATTTTCATTTGAATTTAACAAATGTGTTCTAAAACTATCAAGCCATTCATTTATAGTTTGTGCTTCTTTTTCAAATGGTGATTCTAATAATTTATTTAAAAATATTTTATTATATTGCTTTGATAATCTATTAATAATTGATTTAGTAATAAAGTAATCTTTACTGATTTTTTCTAATGCAGTATCTGAAATCGCAGGTGAATCAAGATCTGGAAATAATTTAGCATTTGTTAAAGCTATTTGTAATAAGTAATCATTTAATTCCTGATCATCTTTTACATAATTTTCCTGTTTACCTTTTTTAATTTTATATAGCGGTGGTTGTGCAATATAGATATAACCTCTTTCTATTAACTCTGGCATTTGTCTATAAAAAAATGTTAATAATAATGTTCTGATATGTGATCCATCCACATCCGCATCAGTCATTATAATAATTCGATGATAACGTAATTTTTCTATATTAAATTCTTCATTGCCTATTCCAGTTCCCAATGCAGTGATTAAAGTACCAACTTCTTGTGAAGAAAGCATTTTATCAAATCGCGCTTTTTCTACATTTAATATTTTACCTTTTAAGGGTAAAATTGCCTGAGTTCTTCTATCTCTTCCCTGTTTTGCTGAGCCTCCAGCAGAGTCCCCTTCCACTATAAATAGTTCAGAAAATGCTGGATCCTTTTCTTGGCAATCCGCTAATTTTCCTGGTAATCCTGCAATATCTAGAGCTCCTTTTCTTCGGGTCATCTCTCTGGCTTTTCTGGCAGCATCTCTTGCTCTTGCAGCATCAATAATTTTGGTTGCAATATTTTTTGCTTCTGTTGGATTTTCAGCTAGATATTCCTGTAATTTTTCAGATAATATTGATTCAACAATTGAGCGTACTTCAGATGAAACTAATTTATCTTTCGTTTGTGATGAAAATTTTGGATCAGGTACTTTTACTGAAAGGATTGCTGTTAAACCTTCTCTTGAATCGTCTCCAGTAGTATTTACTTTATCCTTTTTTGCACTTACCATTTGTTCAATATATTGATTTAATGTCCTGGTTAATGCAGCTCTGAATCCAGCAAGGTGTGAACCACCGTCTCTTTGTGGAATATTATTGGTATAACACTGAATATTTTCTTTATAAGTATCATTCCATTGTAGAGCGACCTCTACTATTACATTATCTTTTTCTGAGCTGATATATACTATTTTTTGATTTAATACGGTTTTATTTTTATTTATTAGTTCTACAAATGCAGTAATACCGCCCTCATATTTAAAGACATCACTTTTATTATCTCTTTCATCGTGTAAAGAGATTGCTATTCCAGAATTTAAAAATGCGAGTTCTCTTATTCTTTTTTTCAATATTTCGTAATGAAATTCTACATCAGAAAATGTATTTGTACTTGGATGAAAATACACTTTTGTACCAGTTTTATCTGTTTCACCAATTGATTTTACATCTTCAACTGGATTTCCATTATTATATTCCTGTTGATATATTTTTCCATTGCGATAGATTGTTAAAATAACTTTGTCTGATAGAGCATTTACAACCGAAATACCTACGCCATGTAAACCACCTGAAACCTTGTAAGAGTTATCATCAAACTTACCTCCAGCATGTAAAACTGTCATAATAATTTCAGCAGCAGATTTTCCTTCTTCATGCTTATCAACTGGTATACCTCTACCATTGTCTTTAACACTTACTCCACCATCCTTATGTATAACTATATTTATTTCATCGCAATATCCGGCTAATGCCTCATCAATAGAATTATCCACCACTTCAAAAACCATGTGATGTAATCCAGTGCCATCATCCGTATCACCGATATACATCCCTGGTCTCTTTCTAACAGCATCTAGTCCTTTAAGTACTTTTATATTAGACGAATCATAATTGTTTTCTTCAGACATTGCTCAATTCCTATTTTATATAATATAGATTT
>JASFYQ010000099.1:0-12384 GCA_045047105.1 Pseudomonadota bacterium
GTCGCACTCTACACGGGTGCGTGGATTGAAACTCAAGAAAAAATAGCAATAAAAGTAAATAGATAAATCATACTTTATAATGACTCTGTCTATTTATAAACGCTAACCGATAGAGTGAGCTTTGGCTCTGTACAAATAAAATATTACCTATAAATAGTAATTTTAATCGTAATAGAGAAAGGCATAAGTGCGTAATAATTTTCATTTTATCGGCCTTATATTGTATTATACGCTTGAAATATCAATTCAATATTAAGAGTAAAATATGAACAGAGTTATGGCTAACACCCAACAGGCAAAACTAGCAGTGGAATTAATAGCAGGTTTACAAAGCTACTTTGTTAAGCAATTAAACCAGCTAAGTAAAGACTTTGGAGAGGCTAAAAACTTTGCAGCTATAGAGTGGTTTAGAAATAGCGGAAAAAATGGTGGTGGAGTGCGTTATGTGAGCCAGGATGACACGGTGTTTAACCGCGCCCAGGTCAATTTTTCACAAGTGCAGTATGAAGTGGATAGTACAAAACCTCTCAACTCGGCTACGGCCATATCTACTATTATTCACCCTACAAACCCACATGCACCATCAATGCATATGCATATTAGCTATAGTGACCTCAAAAATGGTACAGGCTACTGGAGAATTATGGCAGATTTAAATCCTGCTATTTTTTATAATGAAGATGCAAAATCCTTTAAAAAAACACTAGAGCAAAATGCACAGGAGTATTATCAAGAGGGAAATAATCAGGGCTTAAAATACTTCTATATTCCTGTTTTAGAGCGTCATCGAGGTGTAGAGCATTTTTATCTTGAAGGTTTTAACTCAGGCGATAATAAAAAAGACAGCATACTAGCACGTGGTATGGGTGAAGCAGTTATTGATACATACATCGCCATAGTACGTAAACGTATAGAAACACCAATTAGTGATGCAGATAGAGCCACCCAGCGGGCTTATCATAGTCTCTATCTACTACAGGTGCTTACGCTGGATAGAGGAACTACTTCAGGACTGCTGGTACATAATGAAAATGACGTTGGGATCCTCGGCTCAATACCGGCATATATCGACACGGAACTTTTACGTTCGTGGATTGCAAAAATGCCTGCTCCTCAAGATAAATTGCTTAGTGCTCTCTGTGCAACTTTAGGTGAGGCTATTGTTTATGTTGAAGATAAAATGAAGCAGCAGCTTGGTGATGTTTTGCGCAAACACTATACAACTTATCCACAGGCTTTGAGTATGCAAGCCAGTGGAAATATTATTCCCCCAACCGTACAAAATCATAAATAGTTGCTTTTCTTAGCTAAATGGATTGATTCTTTAACTAACTTATTTTCCTGTTTAATCGATTAATTAACCATCAGCGGTATTTGTTGCGTTTTCTAAATCTTCACTATTAGGTTGAATATCGTGCTGGTTAAGTTTGTATAACCACACCAGATTCATAAGTATAATAAATAGTACGGGAATAGCCATATAGTTTATAACTTGCCAACTGAATTTATAATGTAATATCCCGGCTGAAAGTGATGCCATGGCAACAAAAGAGAAAATAATAAAATCATTTAAGGCCTGTGTTTTAAAGCGTTCACTATCACTATACGTTTCAGTAAGTAAGGTTGTTGCACCAATAAATAAAAAGTTCCAACTGATACCCAGTAATAGCAATGCCAACCAGAAGTGATATACACTGGTACCGGATAAGTTGATCAATATACACATCAAACCCAATAAAACACCACTAAACATAATAGGAATTAAACCAAAGCGTTTAATCAGCTGCCCCGTAAAAAAAGAAGGGGCAAACATTCCCAGTACATGCCATTGAATAACAAAGGTCGTATCCGAATAAACATGGTGATGGTGCTGCATTGCCAATGGCGTAGCTGTCATCAGTAATATCATAGTTACATAACCCAACATGCCAGATATAACGGCAATAATAAAACGCGGTTGTTGAGCAATAGTTTTTAAGGGACGGCCTATAGCGGTTTTAATATTTGGGTTTTGTAGATGATGTGGTAAATCCAGAAAATTCAGTAAAATATATGAAATAATATACAAAAAAATAATGGAAGCATAACTTCCTGCAAAAGTAGCCCCTGCGATCACCTCGCGGGTAAAACCGGCTAAATTTGGGCCTATAATTGCAGCTAATACTCCACCCGCTAAAACATAAGAAATAGCACTGCCCTTATACTTTTTAGCAACACTATCCGCTGCGGTAAAACGGTAATAATTGGCAACCCCAGAAAATACTCCAATAAAAATACTTCCCAGAATAAAGAGCACAAAATTATTTTGAATAACCGCTAGAGCACAGATTGCAGCTCCCGACATGGCAACAAAAGTAGCCAATAAGAATGTTTTTTTACGTCCAATTCGGGTCATTAACATTGCAGCAGGAATACTGGTACACATGGTTGCTATTAACTGCAAAGCAAAAGGTAAACTGGCATAAATTTTATCATCCGCCAGGGCATACCCCACCAATGCGGTGGTAGCTACCATAAGAGAGGTTCCACTCATAAATAAAGCCTGGCATAAAGCAAGAATGGCTATGTTACGTTTAGAGCGAGTAATAGTTGTCATATTAAAGTTGATGCTGTGGAGTAATTCATAATGGCATAGTGTAACGATTGTTGCCGATTTTTTCTATTGAAAATAGCTGAACTAGTTTAGATACTTGTTGCCTAATCTATAATAGCCTATTTTTAGCGTTACGATTGAGGCAATAAAAATGAAAAACTCAATTATTCTAGCCAGTTTTATTTTTTTTATCTTTTTACTTTTCTACTCTTCAACTAGTGCCAGAGAAGGGCATGTTTATGGACATGGCTACTATGGCAATTTTTATTTTGGACATAATCACTTTAGACCACACCAACATTTGGGGTTACACTTTGGCTATCCATTGATTAATTATAGCTATATCCATACACCCACTATTACCATTGTTAAAGAAATTGAAGCTCCAGTAACCTATATTGAAAAACAGCCAAAACCTAGAGAAGAACCATTAAAAGCAGCAAATTATTGGTATTATTGTAAAAAACCTGCTGCCTATTATCCAGAAGTTGAGTCTTGTCCTGGTGGATGGGTACAATTAGTCCCACGTAAAATCCCTAATTAGCAGATAACCTTATGAGTAAACTATACAATAATAGGTGGCAGTAATTAAAGTGCTGCTATAGGGGCTGCCACTGGAATAATTTTTGTGGGCCTTGCAGGTAATGACGAGGGAGAGCTGGCTGGAAAAGGGGTTCAATATAAATACGATAATGCTTATCTCACGTCATTCCCGCGCACTCTCACGTCATTCCCGCGCAGGCGGGAATCCACAAGGCCACAGCAATGAATAAACAACCCTGTGTATACATTCTGGCCAGTAAAAAAAATGGAACTCTATATATTGGTGTTACCAGTAACTTAATACAACGTATCTGGCAACACAAAAACAAACAGGTGGCGGGTTTTACAAAAAAATACAATATACACTTACTGGTTTATTATGAAATGCATAAAACAATGGAAACTGCCATTACACGGGAAAAACAAATGAAAAAATGGAATCGTGACTGGAAAATTAATTTGATTGAAGAAAAAAATGCACAATGGAAAGATTTATGGGAAGAGATACAGTGAATGTGGATTCCCGCCTGCGCGGGAATGACGGTGATAGTGTGGCTGGTAGGTATAAGGCTTATCCTGAGTATAAGAGAACGGGGTAGATTGGTTACCCTGCATTCCTAAAGACTGGATGATTTTGCCATTAAAACTAGCATCTGTGAAAGGAGGTCAGTGCAATATTGAATGTAGTTTGATTTTCTGTAAAACACAAACATCCTCTAGAATTAACTAATCTTAATCCCAATTGACTGACCTTCCAATTTCACCTCATCAAGTTATCGAATTTGGCTCACTATTGTAATGATTAAAGGCAAAGAATTTTATTTTGTGCTATATTGTGTACATTATGTACAAAATTAAATATTGGTAATATTTATGTCTACAACAATGACAATTAGACTAGATGAGTCGGTTAAAGAGCGTTTAGATAAACTTGCACGCTCCTCTCATAGAACAAAATCATTTCTTGCTGCAGATGCGATAGAAAAATATATAGAACTTAATGAATGGCAAATACAAGAAATTGAATCTGCAATAAATGAAGCTGACAGTGGCGATTTTGCTACTAAGGAACAAGTTGATAATGTTTTTAAAAAGTGGATTTAAAATCTAATTAATGGATATTAAATGGTTAAATAAATTTTTAAAAAATTTAGATGAGGAAGCCGAATATATTGCCCTGGATAATCCCCTTGCTGCAAGAAATACCGTTTATAAAATTAAATCAACAGTTGATTTATTAGCAAACAACCCATCACTAGGCCGCCCTGGGCGAATACATGGTACAAGAGAATTAGTAATAGATAAATTACCGTATATTATTCCTTATCGGGTACATAATAATAAAATTGAAATATTGCTAGTATTTCATACTTCAAGAAAACCACCTGGCAGTTGGTAATAAATCGATGGGGTCAATTTGGTACCCCTGGACATTATTTACTCTTTTACTTGATTTCGAGTTAATATGTTAATATGTATTGTATTCATAGAGAGTAATAAAAGGAGGTAATATGAGTGAAAATCTGATAATTAATGAAAGGCTTGATATTCGATCTCTGGATTGTCCCATGCCCATTTTAAAAACCAAAGCCCAGCTTGCGCGTATGTCATCTGGGCAGCATCTGGAAATTACAGCAGATAATAAGGAGTTTATTAAAGAAATTCATATGCTATCGACCCAGTTAGGTCATACCATTTTGGAGGAGAATACCGAAGGTGAGATACTTACTTATATTATTAAGAAAAGATAACTGAAGATCATGAATCAAGCTATTATCAGCTATCATAAAGATGAAGAAAATGATTGGGTTGCCGAGCTGAAATGCGGCCACTTTCAGCATGTAAGGGATAAGCCCCCTTTTATAAACAGGCCATGGGTTGTAAGCGAAGAAGGTCGTAATTCTAGGCTGGGTTTTGAGTTACAATGTAAAAAATGTGATTTAGGTGAACCCAAAGATTCGCTGTAATAATTAAGGTTTTAGTAGGGTAATTTTTTCAATTGAACTCTATAGATAATGAATAATTTATTTTCCAATATTCCAGAAAATCTTGATAAAGAAGTATTTGAGCAAATTACTAGTAGCGAGCATATTAGAATTGAGCGTATTATATCCAAAGGCCATAAAACTCCACAGTCACATTGGTATGATCAAGAACAAAGTGAATGGGTAGTAATTTTAACTGGCGAAGCAATTTTATGCTTTGCTGATGGTAGCCAAATTACTATGAAAAAGGGTGATTATATTAATATTCCTGCACATAAAAAGCATAAAGTGCAATGGACTCATCCAGATATTGAAACTATCTGGCTGGCTGTTTATTATTAATCTTAAATAGCTTATTAATAAATAACGGATACAATTAATTAATATGACAAAAGAACATTCAAATTATCGCCTTGATATACAAAATGGTGTTGTACTGGATTTAGACTCTTTAGATAATAAGGATCTTAATTTAGATAGATTAAAGCAATGTTTGCCCAATTGGACTTTCTATGGCAATACCCTACCTGAAGAGGTGCATTCCAGAATAAAAAATGCGGATATTGTAGTATCTAATAAAGTGGTTTTAGATAAAGCGCTTTTATCTCATGCAACTCAGCTTAAATTAATTTGTATTGCTGCAACGGGAACCAATAATGTGGATCTGATTGCAGCAAAAACAAACCAGATCCCAGTTTGTAATATTACCCATTACGCTACGCATTCCGTACCAGAGCATGTATTTCGATTGATATTTGCTCTCTCTGGACGTTTAATGGAAAATAATGCTGCCAGTATGCAAGGTCAGTGGTCCAAAAGCCCTTATTTTTGCTTGTTGAATTATCCACCACAGGACTTATACAGAAAAACAATAGGTATTATTGGTTATGGTGATTTAGGTCAGGCAGTTGCAAGAATTGCAAAAACCTTTGATATGAAAATTTTGATTGCAAAGCGTGATAAAAATGATAATAGAGCAGGGCGGCTTTCACTGAATGAACTATTACCTCAGGTGGATTTCCTAACCTTACACTGCCCATTAACAAAAGATAATCACCATTTGCTTTCTTCGCAACAATTCAACTTATTGCCTGAGCATGCATTTTTAATTAATACGGCACGTGGGCCATTAGTGGATGAGGCAGCACTACTATCTGCTTTGCAACAAAAACAAATTGCAGGCGCGGGACTGGATGTATTATCTAAAGAGCCTCCAGCAAGTGATCATCCATTGCTGAATAGTGGCTTAAAGAATCTGATTATCACGCCTCATATTGCCTGGGCCAGCCAACAATCACGACAACGCTTACTGGATCTACTGGTTGATAATATTGTTGAATTTAAACAAGGCACGCCACGAAATTTGCTTTAAGTTAATTAGCCTTATAGATAATATGACAACGGATGCATTGCTTCATTAAATCACCTGTAAATACAATTAATGTTTCCATGTCATCTGTATCTGCCCGTATTATCAGCTCTTCAAACATCATATGGGTTGGGCCACCAATTTCCTTAAAAGCATTTGGTGTTTTTAATTTGATAGACTCAGGAGTTGCCCTGGCCATTCTATTTCCAGAATAACGAGCAGATTTAATTATTTTTTGTCGGTCTGATTCACCAATTGCAGTGATAATACCTTGAATACTTACCAGCATTTGCCTCATTTCACTCAAAAAAACAGATTTTTCTACTGCGCTAAGACCAAGGCTGATACGTTTGTCCTGATTTATATTTTGGCTATTATCTTGATTTGCAAACAATAGTAAACTATTGCTTAGCAAGACTACTGCTAGTATTGTTTTAATTAACAATATTATCTCCCTAGATAGGACTAATTGAATTTACTGTACTTTTATTTATTGTACTTTAAATGCTAGATGGCAAACATTACAGGCTGCGGTGATATTTCTTAGTGCTTTATAGGCGGATAAAACTTCCCCTTCCTGAGCTATGCGTGAAAATTGACTCGCAGCTTTATGCATATTAGTTCCTGATTTTTTCATGGCCATCGGGTAAAAAGGGGCGATATGACTGGCACCATGTTTGCCTAAGGAGCTCATGCCCAGTTCGTATTCTGCTAAATCTGAGGCGGCATCCAGTTTATCATCTGCCAGTAATAGCAAAAGTTGATCGATAACAACCAGATGTCCGCGCATATTTTGCAACATATGTTGCTTCATTGGCCCGGGCAATTCGACCATTATTCGAGAATCTGCTTCAGAAAACACATTTGCAACACATCCTAGAGAGAAGCAAAGAACAATAAACACACATATATTTTTCATATTTTACCTGCTTAAAATTAAAAAATTAGGCAATTATAGGTGTTAAAAAGGAAAATAACATATGATTTAAATCATATGTTTATAGTAACTTGATATGGCGTTTATAACGTGTAATTTGCTTAGACTGTTCCAGTTTTTTTAGTTCCCGATAAAAGGTTTCATGGGCAAGACCAATTTTATGCGCAATATCCTTTAATGATAAGGAGAAGAACAATTCTTTATTGTTATCCACTTCACTTTGGATATAAGCTAAAATTCGTTGTTTGGCTGAATGGATATTTTTAATCTCATTCAATGTGCGAAGCTCTCTCACCTGTTGTGCTAATAAAAATAGAAGTCTTTGCATAGCCGCAGGATTTTGTGCAAAGAGTTTTAATAAATCAGGTTTTCTAAAACTCTCCACTTCAGTTCCGCTTTCCGTAACGGCTGAACAATGGTATTTATCTGAAAATAAAGAGGGTTCTGCAAGCGTTTCACCTGAATGAGCAGCATAAATAACAACAGTAGATCCTTCGATAGTATTTCTAAATAATTTAATTTTCCCTGTTTTTATATAGAAAAAATGAGTAACTTCATCACCCTGTTGAAATAACATTTCACCTTTGTTCAATAGCAGTGGTTTGGATTTTAATTGCTGCGAAAAATACTCTATAAATGATTCAGGCATTGATTCTTTGTTTCCATTTGTAGCGAAGTATCATGTTATAGAAGTTTACCATGTAGGCATTACCTAAACAGATAGTAAAGTAATTATAAAAGAGTAACAAACCTAAAAATATACTTTTAATTCTACTATTTTTTTAATACGGGTTTACGATCTACAACTGATGCTTCGGCATTTTTTACCCAATCAATCAAACGTCCTTGGGGATTTCCTGATTGAGCTTTATCGCAGGCAGTTAAACAAACACCACATTGTGTACAATTAAATTATGTATGTATCCTGCTATATAATCATATAGGGATTCGAGTCAGTGATTTAGATAAAGCAAAAATGTTTACCGCATTAGATGTTACCAATATAGAAGCAGTAGAGCAGTCATTAAATAAAATGCAAATTATTATAACTGAGGGGCCAATAACATTGCCTGATGGTGGAATAATGTTGTTTATTCGTAATCAGGATCTAAATGTTATTGAGTTTCATCAAAATCCATAGCTTAATTTTTACATTAAGTTATTAATCATAAACCTTTATATCTAGTGCTTCTTCCACATCACAACTATAACCATTAGGAAAAATTAGGTAATGATCATAGCCATACCAGCTATAGGATAGAGTCACTTCATCGTAGTGGGCATATTCATAACAATTTTCTGTTTTTATTTCCCAGTATTCATGATCACTGCTCCAATCTTCAACAAAATATGTGTCATCATCGGTAAGTGTGACTGTGATATCATAATAATCAGCAATTGCAAATTGGCTTAATAAAAGTAGAATAGTTGCAAGTAATATTTTTTTCATTATTTTTTTCTCCGCTAGATAAATGTTAAAGCTATTATCACCCATTGAAAATGAACCTAAGCTGAACAATAAATTAATTGGTAAAATATTAAATTATGGATAATTTATACAATAAAGAAAGTATTCGATTAATAGATGCAGCAACGATTAAATATATTGTTCCCACAGGTTATGCCTTAATGACTAGCGCGGCACAAAGTGTTTTAGATGTTTTGCTAAATAGGTTTAAAGCATTGCCTGAGTTAGTTATTTTTTGTGGGCAGGGCAACAATGCAGGAGATGGTTATGTATTAGCAAGACTAGCATTGCAGAAAAAAATAAAAGTAAAAGTTTTTTCACTGGTGACAAAGGATAAATTAACAGGTGATGCATTAAAGGCCTATAATGATTGGAGTGCTTTGGGCGAAGTTGCCTTAAACTGGTCAATAAACGAAATTAATAATGCAGATATTATTATTGATGCCATACTGGGTACTGGATTAAATCGAAAACTGGATGAAAAATGGAATGCTTTAATAAAATTAATCAACCAATCCCCAGCTAAAATAATTGCTATAGATATACCCTCCGGTCTGGATGCTAATACAGGAAATACCTGGGGAGAAACAATAAAAGCGGATCTCAGTATTACCTTTATAGCAAAAAAACAGGGCATGTATACTGCTTATGCGCGCGATTATTGTGGAGAAATTATTTTTTGCAACTTAAATGTTCCTGATTCCTTATACCAGCAACATATTGCTACAGCAACTTTATTAAACTGGAAAAAACTCCAACAAAAAATAAAACCACGCCTGGCTTCATCACATAAGGGTAATTTTGGTAATGTATTAATTATTGGTGGAAATAAATCTATGCCTGGTGCGGTTAAATTAGCAGCAATGGCGGCACTAAGAAGCGGGGCGGGTTTAGTTAAAATTTTAACTCATTATGAACATACTTTAGCCATTCAGTCGAATTATCCCGAGTTAATAGTTATAGGATTAAGTGCTACAGAAAACAATAATCTAATAACAGATAATACTGTTGATTGGGCAGATAGTATTGCAATTGGTCCAGGACTAGGAACAGATGAATGGGCACAAATACTATTTAATAGGGTGCTTGCACATAAAAATATATGTAAAAAAGCATTAGTTCTAGATGCAGATGCTCTTAACTTATTAGCATTAACCGATTCAAATCAAAATAAAGAACAACTAAACCTAAAAAACTCAATCAAAAATGCCCATAGAAATACCATTATAACGCCACACCCAGGTGAAGCTGCACGCCTGTTAAATACAACAATTAAAGCAATTGAAAACAATCGATATGAAATGGCTATTGAGTTACAACAATATTTAAATTCTAGTGTAATATTAAAAGGAGCTGGAACCTTAGTAACAAATAATAACCATATATTGGTATGTCCATATGGTAACTCAGGAATGTCTACAGCAGGAATGGGGGATTGCCTTACTGGAATAATAGTATCATTATTAGCACAGGGTTATGATACAAGCATAGCTTCACAATTAGCCGTATGTTTACATGCAAAAGCCGCCGATCTGGCAGCAAAAGATGGGCAAAGTGGAATGATAGCCAGTGATATTCTTCCCTTAATACGAAAACTATTAGCATAATAAATATTAAAACAATAAAAACTTATTATGAAATATTTGTTGCTAATTATTTTACTCTATATAAATCAAAATACCTTTGCTGCAAGCATATACAAATGTATAAATAAAATAGGCAATACAGTATTTAGTGATGAGCCATGCTCAAAAAAAGCCAAAAGAATAAAAATTAAGAGCTTTACAAATAGTAAAACTAAATCACAAAAAAGGAATAAAAAAGTTATACGAAATTTAAAAAGAGAAAAAGAAAGTATTCTTGTGGCTTTATCAACAGAAGGTTTACCAGATAAAAAAAGAGTAAAATTTAAAAAAAGAGTAAAAGTTATAAATAAAAAACTGAATCAATAAAAATTGATCAGAGTATGACGAGAATCGTATTGAAAACCAGATGAATTGGTCAATCGACCATTATTAAATTTCCAGCCATCCCAAAATTCTTTAAAGCTTACATTACATGTTTTATATTTAGCATAATTAAGACTTTTATATAAATTGATTATTTATTAAATACTGAAATACTGATTGTATAGGGGAGATAGCAACTTAAATGGATATTATTATATAGGTGTAATTTAACTTATCTGTATATAAAATCTAGTTCATGTCATGCATAAGTGAGTAAAAATAATTTAATTTCAATGGTTTGATTGTTTTATTATTGAAATAAATAACTATTTTCTAATAAAAAGTTCATGAAACACTTCATAAAGGTATAATTTATAAGATTATTCGTATTTTAGTTCATATAATTTCAATATTTTCATGAACTATAATCCTTTAGAAATAAGACAATCCTAAATTGACACTGAAAAGTAATAGGATAATTCATTGACACCTAAGAATTACTTGTATTAATATGTAATACAAGAAAGAGAGGTGAACGATGCAAAGAAATACCAGCGTGACATTAGGTGAGCATTTTGTAGGATTTGTTGAAAACAAAATCCAACAAGGGCGATTTGAGTCAACCAGTGAAGCTGTGAGAGCGGGTCTTCGTCTTCTTGAGGAGCATGAGGCCAAGTTAGACCTATTAAGAAAGAAACTTTCCGTTGGTGAGGTACAACTCGATCAAGGTGAAGGGGTTGATGGTGATGCATTCATGCAAGAATTGATTGACCTAGATTAATAAGTAATGGCAAAATATATTCTATCGCCTGAATCTCAAAAGAGTTTGAATCACATTAAAGCATACTCAATTAAAAACTTCGGTGTTAAGAGAACAAAAACTTATCTTCAAAGTATCAAAAAACAGATGCAGGCACTTGCTGAAAACCCTTCACTCGGAATAATAAGAGAAGATTTGAAGGTTGGATATCACAGCAGTTTTGTAGGCTCTCATACAATTTACTACCGAGTTAAACCTACCCATATAGACATTATAGATGTGTTGCATCAGTCGATGGAACCATCAAAACACATTAGTAATTAACTGTAATTCAATTTTTTCATGAACTAAACCTTACTTATCTAAATTTGCAAATTAGTTTCTTTGATTTCATAGTATTCGTAACTCACCTGAATATATCACACCATAAAATACAATCCTAATTTTTTTACAAAATACCCTCTTTGGATGGTTTATAAGTAACATAAATCAATGGTAACAATAGCGGTAATGAAGTTTGATCATTAATTAAAACTTTTAACTTCTTACCATGATAATTAATTGTTTGATAGCTAAAGGGCATAGAAAACTCTTTATAAGATAAATAAATTCTATGAACTTATATCATGTATAAACAATTAATTGCATGAACTAAATCTAATAATGCGTATTTAACTCAAAAAACAATGAAGTTAAATTCATAGAATCCGTATAAAAGAAGGGATACGTAAATTGTATGAAGTATAATGCCATATAAACCTTATTTAACATAATATACAT
>JASFYQ010000100.1:0-7091 GCA_045047105.1 Pseudomonadota bacterium
AAGCGCCTGTAGCTCAGCTGGATAGAGTGTCACCCTCCGAAGGTGAAAGTCGTGGATTCGAATTCCGCCAGGCGCACCATTCCCCTATAGTTTCAACAAGTTAAATTTTAGTTAAATTAAAATGTCCTGATCCCCTACGGGATACTCATCAATTTTTATTATTGATTTTATGACCCGTTCCGGTTTTTGTCCAAGAAATTTTCGGTTTGTCCAAAACTTACTTTTGGACAGATTTTGGACAAGGGAATATTGCCAGTACTCAATCATAACCCTCGTTATCAGCTTGAAAAGCCAGCAATTGCTGCTGCAACTATTGGATTGAGTGCTACTGTTATGAGTTTTTTACCAAAATAAAATATAACCATAAATTTTAAGGGAACATAGCGTAATAGTTACAGACAATATATTAGCCATTTTTTAATCAATTTGGATCTGATAATTGAGTATGAAAAAAATTGAACTTATGAAACATCTTCTTTGTTATCCCAATAATGGTTGGGATGTGAGTCTGGTTATGAATCACTATACCAAAGAGAGTTTTATCGCAGCATTATCAGACATTCTTAAAAAGTACGGTAAGTTTCCAGTTGTATGGGAGGAATTTAAAACCCAGGAGGGGTTACTTGTTGTCGGGCATGGAGACAGTTATATTGGCCACTGGAATTCAATTGAAAAGATCGATGAGTGCGAATCTATATCTATTGCTAGTGAAGATATTGGCAACATAGAGGACGCAGCAGAAGTGATATTTCGTTCACTCTTTTCAGCCTGCGTTTGCTCCTGATGTGTTAACAAACAAGCTCAGCAGAGTAGAGCTATGTCCACTGGCTTACACCTTTAATTCTTTAATGTCTGCTTATTCATTTCAAATAAGGAAAGATAAAACTCTCTGAATTAAAGCTTTTGTCTAGTGCTGTCAGTCGTCTCGCCTTATATTCCTAAATGACTGGCAAGCCATGGCTAATGTCATATCGGTAATGCGCAATGCGTCAGTTCCGTTTGGCGTTACTGATCCGAACAAGTCCAATATTGCACCGACAATCTGGCGCACAGCAGCAGATAATGTCCGTAAGATCTACTATTTTGAATCCAGGCTGCCTCCCAACATTGTCTGGGTTCAATTGAATCGTCTCAATTTTAAATCAGGGTCACCCGTTAAGAAATTGAGACTTGTTGGCAACTATGATCTTGCGGGTGATGTGAGTGATCAGTTTAAAACAGCAAGGCCATTTGTCTTCCTAGAACCTCGTTGACCTGCAATGCCTACATCATTTCCCAAGCTTGTTAGATTTAAAAGTTGACCAATGTGACCCGCACAAAGTTTAACAAACTTTATAAATTTGTAATTTATTAGGTCAAGATAAACTAAGTGCTATCGTCCCAGTTTTCAATCAGGATTAGTTGAACCTAGAAAGATCAACTCGAAAGATCAAGCTCCTAATACCTCTCAATTAAAATATTTGAATAACTTACTCCCCTTTTGTTGCAATATTAGAATTAAAAAGTATAATGGCTTAAGTGTAAATAATAATGATTCTCATTCAATTTAAAGGTATTTTAAATGTTATATTCAAAAATAAAAAAATCACTTCTTATCGCAGGTCTTTGTGTTTTAGCAAAGCCCGTTTTATCTGTAGAATATCCTATCGGCGTCCCGGAACAACGTAACGGAATGGAGATTGCTGCAGTTTATTTGCAACCTGTTCGAATGGAACCCGAAGGAATGATGACCAAATCAGAAAATTCTGATGTTCATCTTGAAGCGGATATTCGCGCACTTGACATTAATGCCAATGGTTTTGCTGAAGGTGACTGGATCCCTTATTTACATGTTAAATATCAGGTACACAAAAAAGGCTCTGAAAAAGTCATTAGTGGTGATTTTATGCCAATGGTAGCTAATGATGGTCCTCATTATGGCGACAATGTTAAATTGATGGGACCAGGTAAATATACCGTTAAATACACTATTTTTGCACCCAATGCACCAGAAAACCCCTCTGGCAAGCATTTTGGACGTCATACGGATCGTTTGACAGGCGTTCGTCCCTGGTTTAAGACCTTTGATGTTGAATATGATTTCATCTTTGCAGGTATCGGCAAACGAGGCGGCTACTAAACAATGAAATCATTGAAATACACATATATTACGCTTCTTGCTAGCCTTGTTAGTGCCAGCTTGAGTTTGCCTGTCATTGCAGCCGATGACGCAATGGCTATGGTACTTAAGCGTATGGAACAAATGGAAACTCGCATTAAAGTACTTGAAGCTGAAAATGCTGAGCTAAATAAATCATTGAATGAACCTTATATCAGTGATTCAGAACCAGAAATTTCAGCCCGTTTAAAGGCTCTTGAGTCTCAGTCAAACAGTTATAAAGGGGCGGTTAAAATTGCCCAGGCACTTGATGGTATCGAAGTGGGTGGTGGTCTTACTATGGCTGCCCAAGGTGTATCGGGTGTGCCTAATGGCAGTAAAGATACTAATGAAGTTAACTACCGTGGTGATGTAACCGTTAGTTTACCAGCAGGCGATATTGGAGCCTCAGAAGGTTTATTATTTGCACATTTCAGAGTAGGTCAAGGTCTTGGTGTTGAAAATCCTGGTGACGCTTTTTCTTCATTTAACTCAACCAGTTTTCAACGTCCCGGCACTTCAACGTCAGATAGTACCATTTTACTTGCACAAGCATGGTATCAGTTAACAGTTCCATTACCTCTGGGTGGTAATTCTGACTTATCACGTCAACACATTGAATTAAATGTGGGAAAAATAGATCCTTTTATGTTCTTTGATCAAAATAACATAGCTGACGATGAAACCCGTGGTTATATGAACCAGGCTTTTGTCCATAATCCTCTACTGGATGTGGGCGGTGACATTGGTGTTGATGATTTTGGTTTTACCCCAGGTGTGCGTATGGCATGGATCAATGATACCCAAAAACCGCTACAATATTCAGTTTCTGCTGGTATATTTGGTGCTGGTGACGGTGCCAGTTTTGAAGGTTCATTATCAGATCCCTTTATCATTATAGAGGCTGATACCAAACAGAGTTTTTTTACTGGGCTTGAGGGTAATTATCGAGTCTATTACTGGCGAAATGGCAGTACAGAGGATTTACACGGGAACCAGCAAACCCATTCAGGTTTAGGACTTAGCCTGGAGCAAAAGGTCGGTGATTACACAACATTATTTGCACGTTATGGACATCAAACTGAGGGGAGCGTGAAATTTGATAATGCCTTAACTCTTGGTGCAGATTTTGGTGGTAGTTACTGGAATAGAGGTGGTGATGCTATAGGTGTTGCTGCAGGTTGGTTATCTTTAAGTAATGAATATAAAGAAATTGCTAATTATAATACCACCAGCCAAGAGCAAATGGCTGAGGTTTTTTACCGCTATAGACTTAATTCTCAACTCGATATTTCACCAAACTTGCAATATATCCGCACCCCTGGTGGGAGTAAAGATGCCTCATCTATGACTGCTGTAGGCTTAAGAGCACAGCTTAATTTTTAAACTGGATATTTATATGAAAAAAACGTACCTAAGTTTTACCTTGATAATAATGTGTCTATTACTCAGCTCAAACTGTTTTGCTGGTTTGCCTGCTTATAAACTAAGTATTAAAGATGGCAAATTTAACCCTGAAATTATAAAAGTACCTGCTAAGACACGATTTAAAATAGTCATTACCAATTTAGGTCCCGGCCCCGAAGAATTTGAAAGCAAAGAGTTGCGTAAGGAATCGGTTATTGCTGAAGGAGTAACACGCTCAGTCGTTTTTGCTCCTTTAAAACCAGGAAAATACCGCTTTTTTGGGGATTTTCATCTGGATACTGCTCAAGGCTTTATTGTTGTTAAATAGGGATTAGTTGAATAGGAGTTAAATATGGGTAGTACTATTTTTATTGTCTGGCGTGAAAGTATGGAAGCTATGTTGGTGATTGGTATTTTATATACCTGGCTTAAAAATCAGTCACTGGTCAACGCTCCTGGATCTGCTTCTGAATCAAAGAAGGGCATGCACTTTCTCTGGGGCGGAGTTTTGTCGGGCATCGCTTTAGCGGCCATTGCTGTAGGACGGGAAGGTGCTGAAACGGTTATCTTTCTTTATGGGGCAGGGCTGGGTCAGAATAATAGCCTTGTTCCTTTTACATTATCCGCATTAGGCGGCTTTGTTCTGGCTTTTCTCACTTTTTTTGCTCTGTCTCAAGGAACCCGATATTTTTCCTGGCAAGTTTTTTTCAGATTCAGTGAAATCATCCTCTTATTTTTAGCGGCCGCCTTATTGGTTGATGGTGTTGATCATATGATTGGTTTAGGCTGGATTCCTGCTCTGGTTGATCCTCTCTGGGATAGCACTTTTCTATTAGATGACAGCTCTCAATTTGGCGGTGTTTTTTCGGCATTTACTGGCTATCGAGCTCATCCTGCACTGATGTTATTAATTATTTATAGTCTTTACTGGGTTTCAATTATCCTTTTATTGCGTACACCTAAAGCTCCTAAAGTTGTAAAAAAATAATGGAAGCTGTCCAGATAAACAAAGCACAACTTGCTCGACCCATGCTGCAGCGTTTGGGTGATTTAATGCAAGCCAAACGGAGCTTTATTCTAAAGCTTCAATGGTTTGTTGTTGTTTTTTATTTTGGTCTATTAATTTGGCCTGCATTTTTACCACTGCCTAAAGATTATGTTCATTTTTATGAGAACCTGGTTCTTTTCGCTCAATTTGTATTTTGGGGGATCTGGTGGCCATTTGTCATGCTCAGCATGATTCTTGTCGGACGTATCTGGTGTGGTGTTTTTTGCCCTGAAGGAGCTTTGAGTGAATGGTCCAGTCAGCGTGGTCTCGGCCTGACTATTCCTCGTTGGATGCGTTGGGCTGGATGGCCGTTTGTTGCCTTTGTGGTGACAACGATATACGGTCAACTGATCAGTGTTTATGAATACCCTAAAGCGGCATTATTAATTCTCGGTGGTTCTACCATCGTGGCAATTCTAGTAGGTTTTGTTTATGGCAAGGGCACTCGGGTCTGGTGTCGTCATCTCTGTCCTGCAAATGGAGTTTTTTCACTTCTTTCTCGTCTTGCACCAATACATTTTCGGGTTAATCAGCTAGCCTGGGAACAAGCACCACATCATACTCATGCCGTTAATTGTGCACCTCTGGTCAGTGTGCGTAATATGAAGGGAAATAGTGCCTGTCATATGTGTGGACGATGCAGTGGACATCGTAATGCCGTGGCCTTAGGTTCTCGTTCACCCAATGTAGAAATCATAGCAATAAATGACAAGAAAGCTAATTTTTGGGACGTATTATTATTAACTCTTGGTATGCTTGGTGTTGCAACAGGCGCTTTCCAATGGTCAGCATCACCCTGGTTTGTTATCCTGAAGCAAGGTCTGGCTGAATGGTTCATAGAACGTGATATTTATTGGCCACTTGAAAGCAATGCCCCCTGGTGGTTATTGACTCATTACCCTGAAACCAATGATGTTTTTAGTTGGCTTGATGGTGCATGTATTCTTATCTATATTATGGTAAGCACATTTACCATCGGAGGTCTGATATTAGTGGGTCTTTGGCAGGCCTCTAAAATTCTGCAAAGTAAGGATTTTATTCTATGGCGACTAGGTTATTCACTCACTCCATTAGCTGGAATCAGTATTTTTATGGGCTTAACTGCATTAACCCTGGGCATGTTAAAGGCGGAACATATGACTTTAATTGGCATTGCTGCAACTCGCATTGCATTATTGCTGATAGCAGGACTCTGGAGTGGTTGGCTACTATGGAATAAAATTACAAATTCTGATGCAAGTCATTCTAATGTTAACACAATACGTCAGTTAATGGCCTGGTTTATGATTATGTTGAGTACTTGCCTAGTTTATTTAAGTTGGATCATGATGTTTTTTGTCTGGTGAGCAAGGATGGACTAGAAAAGTGCTCAGGTCTAACTTATACGTTAATTAATGGCAAGTTATACCACAGATATTTACCTTTATAAATCGTCAAATACTAGAGTTTTATGAGTACTTTCTTAAGTTTACATAAAATGACAACAAGAGCTTAAAATTTCCCTCAACAATATTGCTTCTTCATTTTTTTAAAGGTATTTTTTAAATAAAGTCAATTGATTTGCTTGACATGGAGTCAACTCAAGGTTGTATTCTGTAACAGAAATAGTAAATTATCAATTATTTTTAGGAGTACCTCAGGTTAGTCTGGAGCAGAAAAAAATTAGAATTGAAATAATGAAACCAGGTTATTATGTGGATGAAAAAAAGGTTAGATAAATCATAACAAAATCAGGTTTTACGCCAAGTGAAATAGTTAAGTCTTCTAACTAAGGTGAATTAATATGAAGCTAATAATGACTTTAATGTCTTATATTATGCTATTTTTATTTAAATAACAATATCTTGAGGTATTAGTATGAATCCTATCAGGATGCAATAATAGCAGCTACTGCTCTTGAATTTCAGCAAACTCTTGTAACTAGAAATATAGTAGATTTTGAATGGGTAGAAGGTCTAAAGATATTAAATCCTTTTGATTAAGTCTTAAGGGAATATTTAACTTAGAATTTTACTGAGGATATTCGTCATAAATCGTGCAATTTTTGCATTTTAGATAGGGACGATATCCGTTAAGGTACGTTAATAGTTTTAATAAAACTAAATAATTAATCTTTAAGTCATTGAAATACAATAAAGTCTATTAAGGTATAAACAGATATATTATTGATGGGCCGAGCTCAGAAGCAAGCATCCGATTTATCTTAGGCAATAAAAATTACCCAATGTCTGTGAACTTGCAAATTATTGAATCTAGGAAATATTACTCTATGATGCAACAAGCAAGCTTAATTTTGGATGGAGATTGCAAACATCAAGTAAAAAAATAAGTAAATCTCGAGGATACTACTAGAGCTTTTTGGGTAAAGACCCGGTTACAGCTAAATTATTTTCCTAAATACTTTTGGTCACTCCTATATTAATTCAAAATATCAGAAAAATGTGCCCCTTGTTCTAACTGCAATAATTGCTAGGCAAGTATTTGGCCAGTTCGTCAAAC
>JASFYQ010000101.1:0-25592 GCA_045047105.1 Pseudomonadota bacterium
GTAGGGTGACTACGAATAAATCCAAAATTGTACAGAAAAACCTTAATCTTCAGCACTTTATTCATTTTCGTTACAGTCCAACTGCGTTTTCTAGGTTAATCTTTATTTACTCTATATAGAGTAAATTTAGGGCATAAATCTGATAGAGATGCTAGACTTTTACAATAATAATTAACTTAGCAGGTAATTTATGTCATTAATTAATCAGAAAATACAGCAGCCTAGTTTTAAACAACTAAGGACTTTATTAGAGCAGTTATTACAAAACATGTTAGCGATACCTGTTTTAACTACTCAACAGAAAACAACTATTTCCGAACAATTTCGACAAGTTGAAGTTTTATTATCACAATATCCACAACAACAAATAAATGTTCAAAACTTTAATGATGCAGAGATAGAAGAGCAAATAGCTCAATTAATTGAAGATATTAAATCCTATTGTCACCCAGCCTCACAGGATAATTTATTTACCCAATGCAATGAGTGGTATTTAGCTTATTATATCTGGCGTAGCGCAAACCATTGGGAAATTCATTTACTTGAACCGATTGTTAATAGCATTGCAGAAATATCTAATGTATTACGTAAACCTGAAGATTTATCTTTTATGTTAATTTGTATTCAACAGCTGCTAAGTGTTATTAGCAAAGAACATAAGGATGATATGTTATATAGTGACCCCAGACGTCCCTGGCGAGTGCTTTTATTAAATTACGGAATTGTGGCCACTCGTAGTTATAATGGTCAATTAATAGAGCAAGCATATGATTATTTTTATCAGCACTTACCAGAAGATGCGGCCAATTTTTTTACTGAAGCAAAAGATCAGATGGTTGCTCAAAACTATCCTCAGCCAGTTCGTGATATTGTTGAAAAATACTATCAGCAATATGTTATAAATCAGTCATATAAAAAACAGCTACACTAGGCAATGCCTGGCATCATAAATATAAATTTCAGCTATTTATGCAAATTGATTCTGATAAAGTCCAAAATAAGTGCCTTTTTTAGCTAATAAGTCTTTATGTGAGCCCGTTTCAATAATCTGTCCCTGATCTAATACAATTATTTGATCGGCTTTTTCAATAGTGGATAATCTATGTGCAATAATTAAGGTACTGCGCCCCTGCATTACATGTTCTAAAGCCGCCTGAATTTCACGTTCGGATTCAGTATCCAGGGCTGAGGTGGCTTCATCTAAAATAAGCACTGGAGCATCTTTTAATAAAGCCCTGGCAATACCTATACGCTGGCGTTGCCCACCAGATAATAATGTTCCATCTTCACCAATTTGGGTATTAAAACCATCGGCTAATTTTTCGATAAATTCTAGAGCATAGGCTGATTTAGCAGCCGCTCGTATTTGCTCTGGTGAGCAATTGACTAAAGCCCCATAGGCAATATTATTGGCAATAGTATCGTTAAATAAAGTGATGTTTTGTGAAACCAGAGCAATTTGTGAGCGCAGGTTTTTTAACTGGTATTGATTAATAGGAATATCATCCAGCAGGATATTGTCCTCTTCATTTTGATAAAAACGGGGAATTAAATTTGCCAGGGTAGATTTACCACTACCTGAACGCCCCACCAGGGCAATACTTTTGCCTGGCTGCAAACTTATATTGAGCTGTTTTAAAACCATTATATCGGTATGAGGATAAGTAAAACTTAAATTTTTAATCGCTATTTTTCCCTTAACCCTGGCTACGCTAATTGTGCCTTTATCTTGCTCTGATTCGGTATCTAATAGTTCAAAAATACTGATGGCAGCTGCAATACCTTTTTGGATGGTACTATTAACATCACTGAGTTGTTTAATAGGTTTGGGTAGTAAACCTGCTGCGGTCATATAGGTAATAAAACCTGCGGCTGACATCTGCGCTACAAAACTTAGACCAATATACAATAACAGAGCCAGGGCCATTGCTACTATCATCTGTAAGATAGGAGTATTTATAGACGAGGTTTTAACCATTTTAATATTATGTTCTAAATTGGATTGGCTGGCCTGTAAAAAACGTTGTTTTTCGTAATCCTCCCCTGCAAAACTTTTTACTTCCTGATATCCATTAATAACTTCGGATGTAACATGGGTAATATCACCCATTGCCAGTTGTATTTTAGTACTGATTTTTCTGAATTTCTTGCTGGCAATGCCCACAACTATAGCAATAATTGGTGCAATGGCTATAAAAATTAGCGATAACTGCCAGTTTAAATAAAACAACGTGGATAATAGTGCTATAACCGCTATACCTTCACGTAATAGCACTTTAATGGCATCAGTGGCGGCTGCCGTAACCTGAGTAACATTAAAGGTAATTCTGGAAATAAGTTGGCCTGAGTTATTATTATCATAAAAACTATTTGGCAGGTTTAATTGATGATTAAACATTTCACAACGTAAACTATGTACGGTAAATTCAGATACTTTAGAGAGGTAATAATTACCCAAAAATAAACCCAGGCCACGCACAATATAAATGCCAATCAATGCCAGAGGAATTAAGTATTTGGCGCTTTCGGTGGGTTGAAATACGGCTTCAGATAACCAGCCAGCAACCCATGCCAGGGCAGGCTGACTACTGGAATAAAGAAAAAACCCAATAACAGAAAGTAAAAATTCTTTCCAATAGGGTTTAACATAAGACATCAATCGCAAATAGATCTGTAGACCTGTTTGTCTGGTATCATTTTTTGCAGCGGGTGAGGGCTGTTGTGGCTCAGAATTAGACAAGATAAATTTCTATAACAAGTTTAATAAAGTGCCTATTTTAGTATAAAGCTTTTTTACTTTCAAATATTTAAGCAGAACACACAGGGCAGAGTGGATCTTTTTTCAGCTTCATTTGCCGCCACTCCATAGTAAAGGCATCCAGTAGCTGCACTCGACCATCCAGAGTTTCACCAAATTCAGCAATTATTTTTAAGGCTTCAAGCGCTTGTATAGTCCCTATCATACCAACTACCGGGGCTAAAATTCCATTAGCACTACAGGAGCTATCCATTTCACTGCCATCATCCTTATATAAGCAGCTATAACAGGGGGAATCGGGCTTTTGATTAAAAACACTAATCTGGCCTTCGGTTTTTATTGCCGCACCTGAAACCAGAGGTGTTGCGGTTTTTACTGAAATTTTATTAATTAAAAATCGGGTACGAAAATTATCACTGCCATCTATTACCACGTCTGCAGCTGAAATTTCTTCGCTGAGTTGCTGCTCATCCAGGCGGTGATTAATAGTAGTGATATTAATTTCAGGATTAAGTTGTTGCAGAGCTTGTTTTGCTGAGCTGACTTTATCTTCACCAATACGCTCGGTGGTATGAATAATTTGGCGTTGTAAATTGGTTAAGTCTACCTGATCGTCATCACATAAAACTAAATGTCCTACTCCAGATGCCGCCAGATACATTGCTACAGGTGAGCCCAGACCACCCAGGCCAATAATTAAAACACGACTTTGAATAATTTTCTGTTGCCCTTCATATTCAATATAGGGCAACATAATTTGGCGGGAGTATCTAAGTAATAATTGATCGTCCATAGTATTTTATATATTGTTCAGGTTTTTCTAAGATGAATCCTAATTCAATACATCTGGTCGTATTATGGATAACTCAAGTGTTATTTTGCACTAAGTTCATGTACTGCATCCACAAATACACCCACATGCTCAGGGTTGATATGTTGATGAATACCATGGCCTAAATTAAAGATATGCCCATTAGCCTGACCAAATGAATCCAGGACTGCTTTTACTTCTTGTTTAATACGTTCTGGAGATGCGTACAAAATACAAGGGTCCATATTTCCCTGTAGCGCCACTCTATCTTCAGTAAGTTTTCGTGCATCGGCTAAATTCATCGTCCAGTCAACACCTAAACCATCACAGCCAGTATCTGCCATAATATCTAACCATTGCCCCGCGCCTTTTGAAAATAAAGTCACCGGAATAATTTGTCCGTCATGGCTGCGATTCAGTCCATCTACAATTTGTTGCATATAACGCAGTGAAAATTCTTTATAATCGCGAGGGGTTAACACTCCTCCCCAGGTATCAAATACCATTACCGCCTGTGCACCGGCTTCAATTTGGGCATTAAGATAGGAGATAACCGATTGCGCCAGGGTATCCAGTAGTTTATGCATGGTCTGAGGCTGATCAAACATCATACCTTTGACTTTACCAAATTCTTTGGTGGAACTACCTTCTACCATATAACAGGCTAAAGTCCAGGGGCTGCCTGAAAAACCGATTAATGGAACTCTTCCATTTAATTCTTTGCGAATAACCGAAACGGCATTCATTACATATTGTAATTCCTGATTTGGATCGGGAACTCCAATTTTATCAACATCTGCGGCAGTTCTCAGTGGATGTTTAAATTTTGGCCCTTCACCTTCAGCAAAATATAATCCCAGACCCATAGCATCTGGAACAGTTAATATATCAGAAAATAAAATGGCAGCATCTAATTCATATCGATCTAATGGCTGAATAGTCACTTCACAGGCTAATTCCGCATTTTTGCATAAATCCATAAAACTACCCGCTTTTTTACGTGTAGCCTTGTATTCAGGAAGATATCGTCCTGCTTGTCTCATCATCCATACTGGAGTTTTATCAACTGGCTGGCGTAATAATGCTTTTAAAAATCGATCGTTTTTTAATTCTGTCATGTGGTTTCCTGACTTTTCTATTAGTTTTCTAAATAGTCCAATATACCTTCTGCCGCGTCTCTACCTTCTGCAATTGCGGTAACAACCAGATCGGATCCGCGAACCATATCACCACCAGCAAAAATTTTAGGATTGCTGGTCTGAAAAGCAAATTCACCTTTTTCTGGAGACGTTTTTTGTGACACAGCGACCCGACCACGATGATCAATATTAATTGCTGAATCTTTAAACCAGTCTGCTGGGCTGGGCCTAAAACCGAAGGCTACAATAATTGCATCCGCAGAAACTATTTCTTCTGAACCTGGTACCGGTTCAGGACGTCTGCGACCGCGCTCGTCTGGCTCACCTAATTTAGTGGTTAATAATTTTATACCGGTCACCTGACCATTTTCTGCTACCATTTCAACCGGCTGGCGATTCCATAAGAAGTTAACCCCTTCTTCTTTAGCATTGCCTACTTCTTTTTTAGAACCTGGCATATTGGCTTCGTCGCGGCGATAAGCACAGTATACTTCACTGGCTCCCTGTCTAATTGCGGTGCGGGTACAATCCATAGTGGTATCACCACCTCCCAATACCAGCACTTTTTTGCCTTTCATGCTAATAAAGTCAACTTTTGGTCCATCAAAATCATAACAATTGTGTACATTTGCAATCAAATAATCTAGAGCCGCATATACTCCCCGATGGTCTTCACCAGGAATTCCTGCACGCATGGAAGTATAGGTTCCCATACCCATAAAAACGGCATCATTTTGCTTACATAATTCCTCTATAGAAATATCTTCACCAATATTACAATTTAAACTAAATTTTATGCCCATGTCCTCAAATATCTGACGACGTTTGGTCATTACTGGTTTTTCTAATTTAAATTCAGGGATACCAAAGGTTAATAAGCCCCCAATTTCCGGGTGTTTATCATAAACGACTACCTCAACCCCATTACGCACTAAAACATCCGCACAGGCAAGTCCTGCTGGCCCGGCACCAATTATTGCTACTTTTTTATCTATTTTAACTACCTGAGATAAATCGGGTTTCCAACCCTGAGCAAAGGCGGCATCGTTAATGTATTTTTCGACCTGACCTATAGTTACTGCACCAAAATCATTATTTAGTGTACAAGCACCTTCGCATAATCTGTCCTGAGGACAGACACGACCACAGACTTCCGGTAATGAGTTAGTACGATGAGATAGCTCAGCTGCTTCAATAATTTTTCCCTGCCTGGCTAAATCTAACCAGTGTGGGATATAGTTATGTACAGGGCATTTCCATTCACAATATGGGTTACCACAGTCCAGGCATCGGTCAGCTTGTTCAGTAGTGCGTTGCTGATCAAACGCTTTATAGATTTCTTTATATTCGGTGATTCGAGAAACTACCGTTTCTTTATCAGGATCACGCCTATCTACATCCATAAACTGGAAGATATTGCTTTTTACTTTTTTATTTGTATTGCTCATATCTTAAGCCGCCTCAACCGATAAAGTATCTAACAAGCTTTCAATGGAAGCTGCTTTGGGTTTTACTAACCAGAATTTAGCAATCATGGTAGTGAAGTTATCAAGAATTTCTTGTCCCCAGGCACTGCCAGTTTGTTGTACATAGCTTTCTATTTTTTCACGTAAGTAACCGCGATGTGCTTCTGTCCATTCGTTGCTAATACGATTAATATCAATCAACTCATGGTTATAGCGATCAACAAAACTATTATCTAGATCCAGAACATAAGCAAATCCACCCGTCATGCCTGCACCAAAGTTAACTCCTGTTTCACCTAATACTGTCACTACACCACCGGTCATATATTCGCAGCCGTGATCGCCAATGCCTTCAACTACCGCATGTGCACCCGAATTACGTACGGCAAAACGTTCACCAGCCTGGCCTTGTGCCATCAAGCTGCCACCCGTTGCACCATATAAACAGGTATTACCAATAATAACTGAATGCCTGGATTCATAACAGGTATCAGCCAGGGTTTTAATTACCAAAGAGCCGCCCGCCATACCTTTGCCTACATAGTCGTTAGCATCACCGGTTAGTCTTAGTTGCAATCCACCCGCGTTCCAGACACCAAAACTTTGTCCAGCACTACCTATCATATTAATAGTGATAGGCTGCTCTTCCATGCCTAAATTACCATAACGTTTTGCAATTTCACCGGATAATCTAGCACCGATAGAGCGGTCAGTATTTTTGACCTCAAAGTTGAATTCGCCACCAGATTTAGCTTCAATACTGGGTAGAATTGCTTCAACCATATGTTCAGCTGTTTCGCCTTTATCAAATGGCTCATTTTTATCACTAATACAGAATCTATCTTTAGTTTCATCCTTAGTTGTTACTAATAAGGGTGAAAGATCCAATTCTTTTTGTTTGCCTGTATTACCTTCAAGCAACTCTAATAAATCGGTTCGGCCAATTAAGTCTTCGAGTTTATGTATTCCCAATTGAGCCATAATCTCTCGCATTTCCTGAACAATAAAACGGAAGTAGTTAGTAACCATTTCCACTTGTCCAATAAAGAACTTGCGACGTAACTCCTGATTTTGAGTAGCAATACCTGTTGCACAATTATTTAAGTGGCAGATACGCAAATATTTACAGCCCATAGCAATCATCGGCCCGGTACCAAAGCCAAAACTTTCTGCACCTAATATAGCGGCCTTAATTACATCCAGACCTGTTTTTAAACCACCATCCGTCTGTAATCTGATTTTTCCTCGCAAACCATTGGCGCATAATACCTGCTGTGTTTCACTTAGGCCCAGCTCCCATGGAGAACCGGCATATTTAACCGAGGTCAGTGGACTGGCTCCAGTACCACCATCATAACCAGAGATAGTGATCAAATCAGCATATGCTTTAGCCACACCAGCAGCGATAGTTCCGACTCCTGGCTCTGAAACTAATTTTACGGATACCAGAGCATCCGGATTCACTTGTTTCAGGTCATAAATTAATTGTGCCAAATCTTCAATCGAGTAAATATCATGATGAGGTGGAGGAGAAATCAACGTTACTCCTGGCACAGAATAACGTTGCTTGGCTATTGCCTCGTCCACTTTATGTCCAGGTAATTGCCCTCCTTCACCAGGTTTTGCGCCCTGCGCTACTTTAATCTGTAAGACTTCAGCATTAACCAGATAATGTGGTGTTACACCAAAACGACCCGACGCAATTTGTTTAATTTTAGACACTTTATCGGTATTAAAACGGGCAGGATCTTCGCCACCTTCACCTGAGTTAGAACGAGCACCTAATTGATTCATTGCCTGTGCCAGGGTTTCATGTGCTTCTTTTGATAAAGCCCCCATAGACATAGCAGCACTATCAAAACGTGGAAATAGAGTCTGCGCCTCTTCTACTTCATCTATATTAATACCTTTAATATCGCTACGTAATTTTAATAAATCCCGCAGGGTGGTGACGGGGCGATTATTTACCGTATCCGCATATTTTTGGTAATCCTCATAACTTCCACTTTGTACTGCCTGCTGTAAATAATTAACTACTTCAGGATTATAGGCATGGTATTCACCACCATGAACATAACGATAGATACCACCATGAAGATTTAATTTACGTGCATTCCATGCCACTTTATTTAATAATTTACAGTCGATTTCAAAACTATCAAAACCTGTTCCTGCTAAACGGCTGGTAGTGCCTTTAAAACAGCAGCTAACTACTTCATCCGCTATACCAATCGCTTCAAATAATTGTGCTCCACGGTAACTGGCAATAGTAGAAATGCCCATTTTGGACATAACTTTATGCAAGCCTTTATTAATGCCTTTACGATAGGCTTTAGCCACTGCGGAGAGAGTTTGGCCAGTAATCTCATTATTTTGGATCATTTTAGCCAGAATTTCATAGGCCATATAAGGATAAACACAGGTTGCCCCATAAGCAATTAATGTTGCAATTTGGTGAGGATCTCTTGCAGTTCCCGTTTTAACTATAATATTAGCATCACAGCGTAAGCCTTCGGCAATTAGGCGATGATGTACTGCACCCGTTGCCATTAAGGCATGTACAATGAGTTTATCTTTGCTAATATCTTTATCATTAAGAATCAATAATACGGAACCAGACTTAACTAATTCAACCGCTTTATTACAGATATTTTCAACTGCCTGTTTGAGTGAGGTATCTTTATCAAAATTTAGATCAATTATGGCTACGCGGTATTTATCATCCTCTAATTTTAATAATTTTTCACACTTATTGGGGGATAAAACAGGCGATTCTACTAATAAACGTTGAGCATGCTCTTGTTTTTCTTCAAATAAGTTTTGCTCTGCACCTAAACAGGTTTCCAGAGACATTACAATATTTTCACGGATAGAATCAATCGGAGGATTAGTTACCTGAGCAAATTGCTGTCTAAAGTAGTCGTATAAAGGTCTGACTTGCTGAGACAGTACGGCCATTGGGGTATCATCACCCATTGAACCTACGGCTTCCTGCGCATTTTCTGCCAGAACTTTTATAACATAATCTTTTTCTTCATTACTGACCTGGAATTGTTTTTCAAATACCTGATAGGTTTTTTCATTCATACAGCCTACGGTACTGACCTTATCGTTTAATTCGGATTCCAGATAAGTTGAATGAGTATTCATCCAGGTATTGTAGTCAAAGCGGCTCATTAGCATTTGATCTACATCATTAGGCAATAATAGCTCACCGGTATGCGTATCTGCTGCTAACATCTGTCCTGGTTTTAAACGGCCTTTAACAATTACATCTTGCTCGTTATAACTATACACACCAATTTCAGAAGCCAGAGTAATCACACAGTCAGAATATGTTTTGCCTTTTAAACCGCCAGTTCCATTAGTATTTTTAGTAATCACATAACGTGCTGGGCGTAAACCATTACGATCTAAAGTACAGGCGGCATAACGACCATCGGTCATTACCACTCCTGCGGGGCCATCCCATGGCTCCATATGCATAGAATTATATTCATAAAAAGCACGTAAACGAGGATTCATATTTTCAACATTTTGCCATGCGGGTGGGATCAATAAACGCATAGCTCTAAAGATATCCATACCACCCGCTAAAAGGGCTTCTAACATGTTATCCAAACTATTTGAATCAGAACCAGACATTGAAACCAGAGGACGAATAGCTTCCATTTCGGGAATTAAATCGGTCTCAAATTTATGCCCTCGAGCAACCGACCAGTTTCTATTGCCCTGAATAGTGTTAATTTCACCATTATGCGCCAGGTAACGAAAAGGCTGTGCCAGACGCCATTGAGGCCAGGTATTAGTTGAAAAACGCTGGTGAAAAACAGCCATTCCTGTTGCCATACGAGGATCGTTTAAATCTTGATAAAATTGCGGCAAGGTTTCTGGCATAACCAGGCCTTTATACGATAATACCGTAGAGGATAGAGAGGGAATATAAAAGGTTTCGTCTGCTATTTGCCCTTCTACTTGATGTTTTACCAGTTTTTCAGCACGACGACGTGCAATATATAGGTGACGCTCAAAAGTAGCATTGTCCATACCTGCTGCTGGATTAACAAAAACATGCTGGATAGAGGGCATACTTAACGCTGCTTCTTCACCTAAAACAGAAGAATCAACAGGTACATCTCGCCAGCCAGCGAGTTCTAAAGCTTCTTTTTTTAGTGATTTTTCAATAGCATCTTTAGCAAAATCAGCCAGTGGTTTGTCCTTACTAAAAAAGACCACCCCAACACCATAGTTTTCTGCCAGCTCTATATTCAACTCAGTAGCCTCAGCCCTTAGTAAAACATCGGGTTTTTGTAATAATAAACCACAGCCATCACCTGTTTTTCCGTCTGCTGAAATCGCTCCTCGGTGAGTAAGTCTTGCTAATGATTCAATTGCGGTCTCAATAACCCAGTGACTGGTAGCCCCATCCATATGAGCTATCAAACCAAAGCCGCAGTTTTCCCGCTCAAAAGACGGCTGGTAAATTCCAGATTGCCTTAATTCAGAAATAGCTTTGGAAACAGATGTGGCTATTGACATTGCAGAACCTCTTTCTCTTTATTACAAAATAACTTGTTTAATTCAAGCCTAAATAAGCACTGGTATGGTCTTTAAACTATCGTGTTATTTAGATCTAATCGAAATACCGCCTGAATTTAATAGCATCAGGACGGCAAAATAGCACGGTATTATAATGGTAATGAGGTATGGGTTCAACTTTATAACCATAAAGCTGTTCTCAGGTATGATTAATTACATACCTATTAGCACTAAAAACCTATAAATATTAAGTTGTTTCTCTTACAGACTTAGAGAAATTTTAAAATTTCCTGTTCAATATCTTGCTTATCAATAATGGTTTTTTGCGCTACTGGTTTATCAAATAAAGCATCTATCATTACAGGAATAGATATATTTGCCGTGCTTGCAATAGATTTTAATGCATCAATATCATCCATATCTTGCTGTTGCTGCTTACTAATGGCATTAGCAATAGTGGGCGAAAATTTAGTCCATTCTGCAGTTGAATATATTATGGATTTTAAGGCTTTAGTTTTTTTACTATAATAAGTTTTTAAACAGGTTGCGGTATGTGGGTCTAATAAATACCCCGAGTCAAAACATTCTTTTATATAAGCTTTGCCCTGTTTGTCATCACAATAATCTGCTACAAAAATAGCCTGTAGTTGCTTGCTCTCTGTACTGGATAATTGATATTTCTTTTGCTCATCAAGTTGAGCCATTAACTCTTTAGTGCGATTTGCACCAAATAAATCATATAAAATGCGTTCAATATTAGATGATTTTAAGATATCCATCGCTGGAGAGGTGGTAGTAATTAACGATTTATCACTAATATCATAACTGCCATTATTAATTAACTCAGTTAAAACATTGTTTGCATTTGATGCAATCATGATTTTTTCAACGGGCAGGCCCATTCTCATGGCATAAAAACCACCCAGAGCATTACCAAAATTACCACTGGGAACATTTAGATAAACCTTTTCTCCCAGCTTAATGGCATCTTGTCGAACCAGTTCTAAATAACTATGAACATGATAAATAATCTGAAAAATAATTCGACCAAAATTAACCGAGTTGGCAGCAGATAAGGAAATGTGTTGCTGTTTAAGTTTTTCTTTAAAAGTAGCAGAGCCTAAAAGTTTCTTAAGTGCTTGTTGTGCATCATCAAAATTGCCTTTAATTCCAATAACTTTTAAATTGCTGGCATCCTCGGTAACCATTTGCAGACGTTGTACATCACTGGTTCCCCCATCTGGGTACAAACAGGCAACCTGTACATTAGCTTTATTTTTAAAGGTTTCTAAAGCAGCAGGCCCGGTATCACCACTGGTAGCAGCAAGAATTAAGAATTTTTCCTGGCGTTGCTTTGCAATTTCAGATAATAATAAACCAAAGGGTTGTAATGCTATATCTTTAAACGCCCGGGTAGGCCCATGATACAACTCGCTCACATATAAATCGTCTTTAATTTTAACTACCGGTACAGGCTGTTTAGGATCATCAAAAGCGTCATATAAAGATAAAGCCTGATCAATTACTTGCTGAGCTATATCAATTTCAAATTTGGCTAATATCGCAGCGGCTAATGTTTTATAGTCTGAATTAACTTGTTTGGCTAAAAAATCGGTTTCCATCTGTGGCAGATTTTTGGGTACATAAATACCACCAAAAGAGCACATAGGACTTAAAATTGCTTGTGAAAAACTAACTTGTTGAGGCAGTACGCCATCATTACCACGGGTTTCGATAAAGTTCATAATATAAATATTTTTTTGATTATAGTGTGTTTAGTCTAGTTTAGAAAAAGTAATTTATAGAAAATAATTGCTAGAGAAATTTAACTAAAAAGATATATTGGATTTTGCTTTATCATCCTTGGGATCGCTAAAGCTTATTCCATCCATAGATGAACCCAGAGTATCCATCATATCCTCATCACCCAGTTTAATCATCAGACGTAAATCATTAGCAGAGTCTGCATGATGTATCGCATCTTCATAGGTAATAGCTTCACTTTTATACAAGTCATATAGGGCTTGATCAAAGGTTTGCATCCCCTCATCTCGTGATTTTTTGATAATTTCCTTAATTTTATGCACTTCACCACCCAGTACTAAATCTGCAATTAGTGGTGAATTAATCATAATTTCAATAGCGGCCCGTCGGCCTTTGCCATCAGGTGTTGGAATAAGCTGTTGGGCGATAATTGCGCGCAAATTTAAGGATAAATCCATTAGTAATTGGCTGCGACGATCTTCAGGGAAAAAGTTTATAATGCGATCCAATGCCTGGTTGGCATTGTTGGCATGTAAGGTCGCTAAACAAAGGTGGCCTGTTTCAGCAAACACAATCGCATTTTCCATGGTTTCACGGGAACGAACCTCACCAATGAGAATAACATCGGGGGCCTGGCGTAGTGTATTTTTAAGTGCCACATCAAAAGATTCGGTATCTATACCTACTTCTCGTTGGGTAATAATACAATTATCATGTTCATGCACAAATTCAATCGGATCTTCTATGGTTATAATATGTCCACTGCCATGCTGGTTACGATAACCAATCATAGATGCTAATGAGGTAGATTTACCCGAACCAGTTGCTCCAACCACTAATACCAAACCACGTTTAGTCATTGCTAAATCTTTAATGGTATCGGGTAATTTTAACTCTTCTGCGGTGGGAATTTTGCTTTCTATTCGTCTTAAAACCATGCCAACATTATTACGTTGCATAAATGCGCTGACACGGAAGCGGCCGATATCTTTACGGGAAATAGCAAAGTTACACTCGTGTTTTTCTTCAAATTCTGCACGTTGCTTATCGGTCATAATACTGGTGACTACCTGATGTGACTGGCCTGCATTTAAAGAGGTTTTAGTCACTGGAGCAATACGCCCATTAATTTTCATACTGGGAGGAGCATCCACAGTAATAAATAAATCAGATGCTTTTTTATGCACCATTAATTTTAATAGCGAATCAAAATCCATTTTATTTCTCCACAGGGAAACACTTATTTGCTACTTCGATTACTAGTGATTTACAAAAAGTCATTTTTATTAAATGCCTTACTCCGAGCTTCTGCTTTACTAACCATGCCTTTATCAATTAAATCTTTTAAACATTGATCCAGAGTCTGCATGCCCACAGCATGGCCTGTTTGTATCGATGAATACATCTGGGCAACTTTATCTTCTCTAATAAGGTTACGAATAGCAGGTGTTCCAATCATAATTTCATGTGCTGCAACTCGACCTCCACCGTTCTTTTTTAATAAGGTTTGGGAAATAACCGCTTTTAAAGATTCAGATAACATCGAGCGGATCATATCCTTTTCTGCTGCGGGAAATACATCAATAATACGGTCAATAGTTTTTGCAGCAGAGGAAGTATGCAAGGTTCCATAAACCAGATGCCCCGTTTCAGCCGCCGACATAGCCAGACGAATAGTTTCCAAATCCCGTAATTCTCCCACTAGAATAATATCTGGATCTTCACGTAAAGCCGAACGTAATGCTTCATTAAAACCCAGCGTATCGCGATGAACTTCACGCTGATTTACCAGGCATTTTTTACTGTCATGGACAAATTCAATTGGGTCTTCAACGGTTAGAATATGTTCATATTTGGTATCATTAACATAGTCAATCATCGCTGCCAAAGTAGTGGATTTACCCGAACCGGTTGGCCCTGTTACCAAAATTAATCCCCGTGACTGGTCTGATATTTCACGAAAAATTTTAGGGGCGCCTAAATCATCCAAGGAAAGTACTTTAGATGGAATGGTACGAAATACTGCACCAGCACCTCGATTATGGTTAAAGGCATTCACACGAAAACGTGCCAGCCCGGGTACTTCAAAAGAAAAATCAGTTTCTAGAAATTCTTCATAATCTTTGCGCTGTTTGTCATTCATAATGTCATAAACCATGTCATGAACATCACTATGCTGTAAGGCAGGCAAATTGATACGGCGGATATCACCGTCAACTCGGATCATTGGGGGAAGTCCCGCAGATAAGTGTAAATCAGAAGCTCCGTTTTTTGCACTAAATGCCAGTAATTCTGTAATATCCATAAACTTTAACCAGTTTCCATATTAAGTTGACTAGTGAAATGATAGTCGATTTTTTACAAAAAAACATTAATTTATTGTGATTTCTATGCTATAAGCAGCTATCAACAACAGCCTTTTTCGGTAAATATTTTTTCTACACGAATATCCCAGGGCTCAATAGGTATTTGATTTACTTCCTGAATCGAGTGGGCTACGCCAATTAACATAGGTTTGAAAATTGATCTATTACTCACTTCATTTAAGCTATTTTTTGCTGGCAAGGCATTATGAAAAAAAGCCAGCGAGCGATCATAAAAGCCTCCTCCCATACCTAATCTATTCACCTGTTTATCAAAACCAACCAGTGGCATTAAAATAATATCCAGCTGTTTTGCAGCTATTGAATTTCTATAATTATAAACAGGCTCAAGTATTTTAAAACGATTTTTAACTAATTTTTGGTTTTTTGTATAAGGTAAAAAAATTAAATGCCCTGCTAACTTTTTATCTAAAACGGGTAAATAACACAGCTTATTAGCTTTCCAGAGCAGTTTAATTAAATATTCTAAATTAATTTCACCATCCATACTCAGATATACGGCTATTTTTTTAGCATTTTTTAACTGCTTTAGATTTATTAATCTATGGGCAAGTTTAGTAGCGTTTAATTGTTGCTGTAAGGGGCTTAAGTTAAGGCGTTTACTTCGCAAAGAGCTGCGTAGAGTTTTACGTAATAATTGGCGCTGGTGATTATTAGCTATTGGATCAGTCATCGACATAGGGATGATTAACTAAGAAATGGGCGGGAGAACCACAAATACCGCTATTGCGTTCGCTCTTGAACCAAAAGGTTCAAGTGGGAATCAGATTAATAAATTAGGCTTTCCAGTATCTTGCGAGTCTGGACATGCACACATTACTAAGAACCGATTTCCTGGGTAAAAATTTAAGGCTCAAGAAGTACCCAGCAATTCACATGTATTTACAGAATCTCCCATAAATCTATAAAGCCATTCTATATTGCTGGAGCACGTTTTAAAAGAACTTTATTTTAAATAAAGGGGTAAAGTTATATTGAATTTGAGTAAATTACTGAGACTTAAGGTTATTTTAGTGCTTTATTTAACCGCGCATAATTTGATTGCTCAGAATATCTCTAATTTCACTGGGCTTAGTGCTTTTACCTGATGGAGCATTCAAAATATATTTAATTTTTGTTCGAAAGTGCAGCTTTACTGCTAATGCGCTCCAACACATTGCTTTGCCTGTTTTATTTGCACTGGTTGAAACAATAGGATGGCCTAATTTTTGGCATAAGGAAAAAATAACAGGGTGTTTACTTAAGCGCATAGCAATAGTTTTGTTATTGACCTGTTTATTAGTCTGCTGTTCACCTGTTAATAGTGAGGATAGATTTTTATTAGCTGGTATAACCCAGGTGGTGACCGTATCAGAAGGAGTTAGAATCCTGGCAATCATTTGCGGAGTGGGATTATCCATATAAGGAATCATCTGCTCTATATTAGAGGCAACCAGAATCAGGCCTTTTTTATAACTACGCTGTTTTATATCTAATATCTGTTGAACTGCTGGTAAATTTTTTGGATTACAGCCTAAACCATAAACAGATTCGGTTGGATAAGCTATTACCTGGCCAGCTTTTATCCATTTTGCTGCAAGAGAAATTTTCCAGCTAAAATCCATGTTGACTACAAATTATAATTAATGAAGTACGGAAAGATCTTCAAAAATAATATCTTCAATCCAGGTGAATACCGCATCAGAATCAGAAACATTGTAAAAAACCATTAATACAACCCACTGGATTAAGTTTAGATCAATTTGATCAATATCCAGAGCTAAGGATTTTTCAACAATAGTTTCACGTAAATCAAAATCTAATAATCCTTTATTTTCTAAATACAATAAAAAGCCTCTGGCTTCTACAGTAAAACGTTCCAGTTCATAGCTATTATAAACACGATTGCTAAATGTGTGTTGCTGCTCAAATAAGTTGTTTTTAATACTAGAAAGGTCTTCCAGCCACTGGAACGCCTTAATGATATTTTGATTATTAAAACCTGCAAGAGTAAGTTCTTTTTGTACCTGTTTATCTGTTGGAATATGGTTAAATTCCTCATCAAGATAACTTTCAAAAAGGTATTTTAATATATCCATCACATTTTCTTTCATTGCTTTCTCTTTCATACTTCAATAAATAGTTTGAATATTTTAACTAATTTTTAGTGGTAAATATACTGCTCATTTTTTAGCCTTACAAAACCTGATATAAAAAAAGCCAAAAGGAGTTTTCACTCATTTTGGCTTTTTATGCTTAGTTTTATATTTAACTAAGATTTATATTTAACATAGCTTAGCTTATGTAAGCAACAAAGCTGCAACTCACAAATTATTTGCTGGTAAACTCTGGATAGGCTTCTAATCCACATTCTGAAATATCCACACCTTCATACTCTTCTTCAGCGCTTACACGGATACCCATTACTGCTTTTAGGATTAACCAGACTATCAGGCTAAATACAAATACCCAAACAAAGATTGTCGCGGCACCAATAAGCTGGCCAGAAAAACTTGCACCATCATTGGTTAATGGAACTAACATTAATCCTAAAAAGCCAACTACGCCGTGAACAGAAATCGCACCAACTGGATCATCCACTTTAAAAATTCTATCAATGGCAAGAATACTAAATACAACTAATACACCACCTAGAATACCAAATAAAGTTGCTTGTAAAGGTGTAGGAGTAGAAGGTTCAGCAGTGATTGCAACCAGCCCAGCCAAAGCGCCATTTAACAGCATGGTTAAGTCTGCTTTACCAAATAATAACCGAGCGACTATTAATGCAGCGATTGCACCACCAGCTGCTGCCGCATTGGTATTTAAAAAGACCATTGCTACTGCATTGGCATTACCAATATCACCTAATTTAAGCACTGAACCGCCGTTAAATCCAAACCATCCCATCCATAAAATAAAGGTACCTAATGTAGCTAAAGGAAGATTCGCTCCAGGAATTGGCCTTACCTCACCTTTTGCTCCATACTTTCCTCTTCTTGCACCTAAAACAAGTACTGCGGCTAAAGCTGCAGATGCACCTGCCATATGTACAATACCCGAACCAGCAAAATCAGAAAAACCTAAATCACCTAAAGAATATAAACCAAAAACTGATTTACCACCCCATGTCCAGGCGCCTTCCATTGGGTAAATAATACCTGTCATGACAACACAAAAAATTAAAAATGACCAGAGCTTCATCCGCTCAGCAACAGCGCCAGAAACAATCGACATCGCAGTTGCTACAAAAACAACCTGAAAGAAAAAGTCAGAACCTTTAGAGTAAATGGCACCACCAGTAAAGTCTGCTTGTTTACCAAATTCGGCTAAGGTATCTGCAACATAAGTGTCACTAACCATTAGCTGAGTTAAAAACATACTGCCGTCATACATCAGATCATAACCAATAACCAGATACATAATGCAGGAAATTGCATATAATGCGACATTTTTAGTTAGAATTTCTGCGGTATTTTTAGTTCTTACCAGTCCCGCTTCTAACATTGAAAAACCTGCTGCCATCCACATTACCAGTGCTCCACACATTAAAAAATAAAATGTGTCCATTGCATATTGAAGATGATAAATATTTGCTTCCATTATAATTCTCCTTAGCTTATGTTATAGAGCTTCTTTACCTGATTCCGAGGTACGGATTCTAATAACTTGCTCAATTGAAGAAACAAAAATTTTGCCATCCCCAATTTTTCCTGTATGTGCTGCTGCTTTAACTGCATCAATGACTTGATCTAATAATGCGGCTTCAGTAGCAATTTCTATTTTTACTTTGGGTAAAAAATCTACCACGTATTCTGCTCCCCGATATAATTCGGTATGCCCTTTCTGGCGACCAAAACCTTTAACTTCGGTCACTGTCATGCCAAAAATTCCAATATCTGATAATGCTTCACGCACATCATCCAACTTAAATGGTTTAACTATTGCCGTAACTAGTTTCATAGTTCCTCTCTCCTCTAAAATTTAAAAATAAAGCTCTAAAAAATATTTCATCTTCAATATTTTTTTGATCAGCTGTAAATCACTTTTTCTTAGGGTTTATATAGCATAGGCTATGCCATATTTATTTATTGTTTAAATTCAATAGGATATGCTTCACCTATGAGGCTTAACGCACTACTTTGGAGATTTTATTTTTATTGTTAAAACTTAAGCACTATTTTGGTGCATTGAGAGGAAGGTAAAAAATTATTGTTTAGTATTCCTTTGCGATATAATATGGATTAGTCTAACTTATTAAGAATTTGAGAACACCACCATGGAAAAAAACCTATTAGAAGATTTAGCGAGTAAAATTGGGAATTTATTACCTCCTGCTCCAACCGAGCTAAAAAAGGAAGTAGAAGAAAGTATTCGCCAGGCCATACGTAGCTCAATTACCCGACTGGATTTAGTAACTCGTGATGAATTTGAAATTCAATCCGCAGTATTACAAAGAACACGTATGAAATTAGAAGCACTAGAAAAAAAGGTTGCCGAGTTGGAAAAAATACTTGAAAAATAAAAGCCTTGTAGATGAGGCTTTTATATCTAGAAAAAAATTTTAAGCAATAGATTCTAATAATTGAACGCTATCATATAGTGATAGACCAACCACATTGGAGTATGAGCCATTAATACCTGTGATATAAGAAGCAGCTAAACCCTGAATAGCATAACCACCCGCCTTATCTTGCCATTCTTTACTATTAATATAGCTATCCATTTCCTGCACAGTCAGGCATTTAAAATTAACCGTTGTTGAAACTACTCTACCGTGTACCCTTCCATCAGGGAAAATTACTGCAATTCCACCCATCACTTGATGTTGCTGCCCTGACATCATCGCTAAAAACTGACGGGCTTCATTAGCATCCACAGGTTTACCTAAAATCTTATCCTCAACTACTACAATGGTGTCGGCTGCCAGAATGCAAGCATGCTCATAACCTTTTTTCCGAACAGCTAGAGCTTTTTCTATTGCCAGCCGTTCAGCCAATTGTTGTGGTAATTCATTATTTAAAGGCGTTTCGTCAATATCCGCTGGAATAATGTGATCGGGAATAATTCCCACCTGTTTTAGCAATTCCACTCGACGCGGTGATGCAGAAGCAAGAATAAGAGGAGTGTTAGAATTTGTATCAATCTTGATCATATGTGACACGGTGTAATTTACTTTCGTCTATGTGCTCAAAATCTTTGCCATAGATATGTAACGAGGTTACTTCTCTATAATTCAATTCATTGTATTTAACTTTTAATAACATTTTAAAACCCCTGGTTTTAGCTTTTTCAATCATAAAGGGGGATTGCACTATCCCGAATGTTTCACTTCCTGCTTTAGCCTCAACCTCAAAAATACTTTGCCCATTATCTTCCTGATATTTTCCACCAGCGAGCAAACAAACTGCTCTGGGTATTGTTAAAGAGTGCATAATAGTTCCAGTACTTGGTTCAAAAATCCAATGTCCTATTTGATCATGAAAAATAAGACCGTTTTCATTTTTTCTAACTACATGATGATACCTGATAGCGACTAACTCTTGTTCTTCTGCATTCTCCGCAGGACCCGCTATGGTAAAAACAAGCTCATCGGTAAATTGACTTTCATCTGGATTTGCATCTGCATCTGGAGCGCTGTCTAGCCCTTTATTTCCAACCCATTTTCCAATCAGTTGTGCTAATGGGCCATAATCAACACCATCAATAATTGTGCTCATATAATACTCCTTTAATTGAATATTCTTAGTTTTAATTTTTAAATTACCGTTATTATAAACAATAATTAATAAGGTAGAGGCATGGAAATTAAATGCACAGCCCCTTTTTTGATTTCTTTTTTACGTACTCGGAGGCATTTCTTCATAAGCAGGTATTGTTTCATCCATAAAATCCCATATGGGTTTACTTTTATTGTAAACAATAGCATCGGCTTTAAACCATGAACTATCATCTAAAGTACCAGCTGAAACACTGATAATATTTGTAACCACACTGCTTGTACCAAAAAGCCTGCTAGCACATTTAGGACAGAAATAACGTGTGACTATCGATCCTGTATCCGTAACAGAGCCATAATGATGGGTTTCTCCTGAAATATGCACATCCTCTTTTTTGAAAAAAGCATTAGCTGAATGCCCTGTTCCTGTAGATTTCCTACAATCATCACAATGGCACTGCCCCTGCCTGACTGGTTTTGAAGAAATATTATATTTAACTTCGCCACATAAGCATTGACCTGTAGCAAAAAACAACTTTTCCGTCATAAAAACCCCCTAAATTTTTAATTTTTTGATCAAATGTTGCAAAACTAGCAGCAAAACAGCCACTGGTTACTTAGTTATTAACAAGTCTACTATTGAATAAAATAAGTAATTATCACTTATTCTTTTAAGTTAATCCAATTGAGTATTCTTAATTTCTGCTATTTAACTTGAATAAAAACAGTAAACTCCCTATTATTTCGCCAGGTTGGACAACAGCATATCCAAAGTAATTACACACAAACACAGAGCAAATAAAATAATGTTAGACTATGTATTTTTTCATGAAACACCTTTTCAATTATTTGTAAAATTTCTTAAAGTTCAAAATATACCTGCAGAGACTAGCATTGAAGATGAAACTTATGGAATTGCAATTCCAGAAGATTTAAACGATGCCCTATTAGATAAAGTAGATGAGAAATACGATGAATTAATGGATCTGAACCAGGACATATTTGAGCAACAAGAGCAGGAAAGTAGCGATAATTATATCAAAGCAAGTATTGCTTTCACTTTAAAAGACGGCAGCGCATCCAATGCATTAATTGATCCCACTATAGTAACAAAAGTAATGCAAGTTATAACACCATTAGAGTTCAGTACCATGGTAGATGCAATTGTCACCGCAGTAGAAAACTCAGAACAGCGAAGCGTATGCCAGCAAATACGTGATGGTGATGTTTTGTAAACTGAATATAAGGGTTATTTTAGCAACTTTAGAGTTTGCTAAAAATCAGGGAGATGGGGGAATATCAAGCTTAGGCTCCTAGTTGTTCAGAGCTTACAACTGACTCAAAATACTTATCCGCTGTTGCTATAGGAACCTGATTTCCATTTGAAAAAATCAGCGGCAATTCATAATCATTCCAGCCTCTCAACCCGGTTTTAAGAGAATAAACATGCTTATATCCCATCAATTGCATGGTATAAGCGGCTAGAATGCTACGATTACCTGAACGACACAGGACTATAATGTTTTTGTCTCTGGCTTTAACCAGATCAGGTTCTGTTTCTTCATAGCCATAATCACAAGCAACTTCTAAAATTCCCCTGGGAACATCTAAAGAACCATCAATGTGCATAACCTGAAATTCTGACGGGCAGCGTACATCCAAAAATAAAAAATTTCTGCCATTTTTCTGCATTTCAATAACATCCCAGGGAAACAATTCATTTACCTGAGGAGTAACAGCTGCTACCAAAGTTTTATAATTTTGTCGTTGCATAATATTTCCTGGCTGGATCTTATAGAAGACGATACAGAATAGTTTACTTGAATAGTGCAAAAGAGACAGTGACAATATCACTCATAAATGTCTTTTATCCAATTTCTAAAATTTGCGGTCGCTTTGATCCCTGGATTAAAGAGTGCCCAATAAGATTGATATATTAGGCCCTTTATTTTTATCTATTTTATCAGTGAATAAAATTTTAGCTTTGAAAAAAAGAGTTGCTATGATCCTCTAATTTTTGTTTTACGGTATTAATTCGGCCTTCGAATTTTTCTCCATTTATTAATTGGTCAAGATAAATTTTTGCCAGCCTATTTTTTAATTTATAGTGCCTGGGGTAGTATTCTTTAATTAAGAAATAAACATATTGAGCTAACTCATCTTTGCCTATAAATTGATGCTCATAATTCTCTCTTTTAAATATTGCACAGCTAAGGCCGTCTTTTATGGCTGTAATAATATTTGCAGCTGTTTTTTCTTTTACAAATAAAATAGTGAATCTTGCTCCAACTTCATGATCACTATCATGCGCATCGGAATTGGCAAATGGAGCTAAATATTTGTGTCTGTTTTTTGTTTGAAGAGCAGTTAAATGGGTCATATTATTATGCTCTTTGATTTTCTCTTCTCCAAAAACTTCAACACCATCTAAGTGTGAACTTTTTAACATTTCTTTATAAAAAGCTTGATGCAAATGATATTTTCCATCACGATAAATCCAATTTGGATGGGCTAATATTGAAATACCCTTTGCCTCTTTTATTTTATTAATAACCCAGATATTTTTTGCATAATGAAAAAGGTTAATATTTTTATCTAGTTTTTCTTTTTTTAATGCTTTGGCAATTTCTTTAAGTTCAAGATCGTATTTTTTACTGTTTTTCCTTTGCTCTTCTATAGATTTATTTGCGTTAATTGACAAAATATGTCCATTTCCTTGTGAAATAGACATGTCTTTTCTTCCTCCAACACTAACCTCTTCACCAGCCAATACCAAAAGGTCAATATTATGTTTTTTGACTTTCTCTATAGCTTTTTGTGAGCCTTTGTAACTATCATGATCTGTGACACTAATAAAATCCATCCCTGCTTCAAGAGAAGCCAGAGCCATAGCAAACGGGGTAGTTTTTCCATCTGAATAGATAGAGTGCATATGTAAATCACCCTTTAAGGGTCTTAACTTAATCATTGCCTCATCAAGGCAAAATAAACAGACAATTTTGGATTCTTTATAAGTGAAATTCACCTTGATAACAAACTCACCGATATAAGGCATTTTATAAGCCATTAAAATAATATTATTTTCAATTTTATAAGAGACACTGTCTTTATGATAATAATTGCCTCTTGAAAGAACTTCTATAGATTCAATATTCGCTGTACATTTTAAGGTCAATTGATAATTAATTATTTTATTTTGTTTTACAACATTTGGCGTTATTTTCATTTGTTTCCTTGTACATACAATTTAAAATTTTAGATTATACATACACAAGATGACAAAATGATTACAAGTATTGCTTACACCATTATTTTTAATAATGGTGTGCTCAAACAAGATAACAAGTTTTCAAGCTCTACAGGATATCCATGAGGAGAAAAACTTAACTTCTTTTGCCCGTATCATGCAACGAGAGAACGTTTTTCTTTATTTGAGTAGATGATGTTCGTGGATTATATTGAACTTGAACAATTTTTTTCCCTTGAGATTTCAAAAAAAATTCCACATCTTGATTATGTGGCTTTCTTCCCCAATCCTCACCAATAACAAAAATATCAGCGTTTACTTCCTTACAAACAGATATATAATCAAGTTCATGGTAGGGAAGGGCTATATCAACACAGCGTAGAGCCAGTAACATTTCAATTCGTTGTTCAAGAGGGATAACTGGAATATTGGGCTTATAAAGCTTAACAACTTCGTCAGAAGCAACTCCAACTGCCACCTTATTCCCTAATGATTTACAGTATTCGAGTAAAGCAAGATGACCTACATGTAATAAATCGAAAGTACCTACAGTGTATACAACCATTATAAAATTTAATCCTTTGAATAGCTTGAATTGTCCTGTTATCATAACACACTATCACTCAAAACTATGTTGACTTCAAACTATTCTGACTAAAAAAAAGAAACCATAAATAGTCTGTTTGCATCAATCCATTTAGCACTATTTATTTAAGGAAAATAGAATGACTTCTGAACACTCAATACCTAAAGATAAGCAGCCAGGTACGATACTGTCTTATGTCAAAGATCTTCCTAATCTCTGTTCACTCGCAGGACTGGCCTGTACCCTGCTGGCTATTTACTACAGTATTTTAGGTATTTACGCAGCAACAATGATTGGCATGATCTGGGCCGTTGCTTTTGATTGGGCTGATGGACTTATTGCCCGTAGAATGAAAGGCAGAACTGGTGCACTAAGCACTTTTGGGGGACAGCTTGATGTCTTAGTTGATATTGTAAGCTATGGTATCACTCCAGCAATTGTTTTATTAAGTTTTGGAAAATTTGAGCCAATATTTTTAATAGGCGCTTTTTTAATGGTTGCTGGCGCTGCTATACGCTTGAGTTATTTCAGTACCTTTGGCCTGGCTGGGGGAAAGAAATATACAGGACTGGCTCTTGATAACAATAGCATTATACTTGTTTTTATATTTTTATTTGCAGGTGCATTTAATGACGGAACTTTTTCTATTATTCTTTATGCAAGTTGTCTGGGACTTACTGCATTGAATGTATCACAAATCAAAACCCCCAAACTTTCTGGGAACCCAAGAAATGTTCTTATACTTGCAGCATATACGCTTGCTATAACGGCTGTTTATGGCTGGAAACTATTATAAGATAGATAGTTAGTGTGCTAATTTCCAGTCTTTTAAGCGACTTAGATTAAAATATCTGGAAATCGCCCTGTGTTACGGTTTTTTATCAATTTATTTTTGCAAAGCAGAGGATGTTTTTTTCGCTGAAAACCGATACCTTTTTTCTTTTCTAAGTCTTTGTTTTAGTACTTAGTAAAAGGTTCAGCCTCTAAGCCCTATTTTCATTTTTTCAGCCTTTACTTTGTATAATAACTTTGCAAGAGCTAGTAATAAAATGAGTTACCTAAAATATTCAAAACCCAGCAAAATACTCTTTTTAAACATGTTGCCGTGTCAAAAACCGTAATTGAATGGTCTGTAAACATTGATAAAAACATTAACAATTGGATGTTTGATGCGGATACGGATACGAAGATAAATGAAAA
>JASFYQ010000102.1:0-8314 GCA_045047105.1 Pseudomonadota bacterium
AACTATCAAAAAACTAAAACTACTTTTAGAAGAAGATGAAGCGTTATTACAGCAGGTTAACAAGATAACTAGTGGATATTATTCTTGACCCCTTTTTTTCTTTTTCTTGAAGAGAGTGAACCCTTTCCATTAGAGTGTAAATAAGAATGATTGTAAAATTTATTCTAGATAAGCGGTATATCAAATATGTATTTTCTTAATTTTATATTAACATTTATTGTCATTCTAACTGTTAGTGCTGGAGCAGTTGTTTGTTCTGAGTATGGAGAAGGTGGAGTTTTGGAAATCAAATTAATAGGGATTTCCCCGAAGTAATCCCCAATCGATGGGGATCCGCCAGGTTCAGTACCTTAAAAATAGAAGATCGAAAATAGAAGATCGAAGGAAGATCGAAGACACCCAAATTGATAAGAATCAAAAAAAGGGGGAGTTCTCATCAAACAATATACCCAGCAGTAGTTGCAGCTGCTATTGTTCAACCCGTTCCAACCACCCTTTCGTTATGGTCTTTAGTTTTATTATGCATTTTAATAGGACTGTTTTCTTTTAAAACCAAAACAAAAGTTCCTCCTAAAAATAATCTAAGTCATTTTACAGTACTATTCTCTTTCTTCAATCCAGGCCATTTGAATAGCTTCTAGAATTTTTTCACCACAATGTTCTTCATTCTGGTGAAAATCTTCAAGCGACATCACTTTTTCCATTAAGTCGGTAAAGCGGATATAGGTTGGATCAATATCTGGATAGGTTTCATCCAGCTCAATTGCTATTTCTATTACATCTGTCCATCGTAAGTCCATAATATTTATCCTTGATAATTTTACTTATCGGTCAGTGACTTTCAGAAACCATATTAATGGTGTATTTGGGGATTTCAATAACCAGATCTTCATCAGTAATAATTGCCTGGCAACTGAGGCGAGAATCAGGATCCAGGCCCCACGCTTTATCCAGATAATCATCTTCCAGTTCAGTTGCTTCTTCCAGTGAATCAAGACCTTCTCGTACATATACATGGCAAGTAGTACAGGCACAGGACTTTTCACAGGCATGCTCAATTTCTATATCATTGTCTAAGGCAGCATCACAGATAGAAGTACCCGACTCCACTTCAACAACTTTTCCCTCTGGGCAAATTTCTTCGTGTGGTAAAAAAATAATTTTGGGCATACTTAAATCCTATTATATCTGGTCAACTGACTGGCCTGTTAGAGCCGAATTAATACTTACATCCATGCGTTTTTGTGCATAAATAGCAGTCACTTTTTCAATATTTTCTAATTGATGTTTTATTGCTCGCGCATCGCTTCCATCACGGCTACTGGCTAAAGCTTTGAGAGCAACTTCAATCTCTTGTATTTCTATTAAAGATAACAGTTCTTGTGCATCACCACTCATTGCGGCTCGAACACCTTCCAGTACTCTATCGGCTTCAACTTGCTGCTCTTTTAAGTTGCGTGAATCTACATCACTTTGAGCATATTTTAAAGAATCTTTTAACATTTTTTCAATTTCTTGATCCGATAAGCCATAGGATGGTTTAACCTGTATAGAACTCTCTATACCCGATGTTGCTTCTTTTGCAAAAACGGATAATAAACCATCGGCATCCACCTGGAAGGTAACCTGTATTCTGGCAGCTCCTGCCACCATAGGCGGTATTCCGCGCAACTCAAATTTAGCCAGGGAACGACAATCACTGATTAAATCACGCTCACCTTGCAGCACATGAATTGCCATTGCAGTCTGGCCATCCTTAAAGGTAGTAAATTCCTGCGCTCTTGCAACAGGGATAGTGGTATTTCTATGGATAACTTTTTCAACCAGTCCCCCCATAGTTTCCAGCCCTAGAGAAAGAGGTAAAACATCTAATAATAACATCTCATTATCGGCTTTATTGCCCACTAAAACATCCGCCTGGTGTGCGGCCCCTATTGCAACGACCTTATCAGGGTCAATTGAAGTTAATGCTTGTATTTCAAAAAAATCTTCAACCATTTGTCTTACTAAGGGAACTCTGGTTGAACCACCCACCAAAATTACATCAATGATTTCATCTTTGTCAATATCTGCATCACGTAAAGCGCGACGACATGGAACCAATGTCTTTTTTACTATGGGTTTAATAATTGCTTCAAACTCATCTCTAGTAATAATTTTAGTTGAGGATGCGGTATTATCTACATCCAGAGCTATTTCTACTGACTCAACTGTACTGAGTTGTTGTTTAATTGAACGCGCCTGATCCAATAGCTGCCTTTGTAGAGAGACCTCTAATTCAAGCAATGACTCACCTAAATCAAATTTATTTTGTATCCACTGAGCCAGATGGAAATCAAAATCGTCTCCACCAAGCAAAGCATCTCCAGCGGTAGACATTACTTCAAACACACCCTTATTCAGGCGTAGTACTGAAATATCAAAGGTACCACCACCTAAATCATAGATAACATGTATGCCTTCTTGCCCTGAATCCAGACCATACGCAACCGCTGCGGCAGTAGGTTCATTTATCAGGCGTAAAACATCCAATCCAGCCAGTGTAGCAGCATCTTTGGTGGCCTGTCTCTGCGCATCATCAAAATACGCGGGCACGGTAATAACGGCTTCTGTAATTTCGCCACCTAAAGTTTCTTCAGCACGTTGTTTTAGCTCTTTTAAGATTTCTGCAGATACCTCAATAGCACTGACATTTCCTATAGCCGTTTTTATTTTAGGAACATTTGAATTTTCTTCTTCTAACCATTGATAATGGCTATGCTGATCAATATCCTGAAAGCTTCTACCCATGTAACGCTTAATAGAGGTAATACTATTTAGAGGATCGTCTTTAGCTTTATTTAAAGCCTTTTGCCCAACCACTGGAGTGATATTTTCTGAGTAATGTACTGCCGAGGCTAATAAGTGTTCACCCTCTTCATTTGCCAAAGTTTCGGTTAATCCACCACGCACTGTTGCAACCAGTGAGTTAGTAGTGCCTAAATCTATACCAATGGAAAGTTTATGTTGATGAGGAGCCGTGGATTCGCCGGGTTCTGATATTTGTAATAAAGCCATAATAAATTAGTATGAGAGTAAATTTAAATTATGCTTAGAGCTGGTTTGACAGATCTTCTTCCAGATCATCGCATTGTTGTTGCAACTTGGTTAAAAATTGCATTTTAAGGATAGTATTCTTAATTTCTTCCAATGATTGTTGCTCGACAGAGCTAAATAATTGGCTGATTTGTTGAGTATTAGTCTTTAACTCTTGTGCAACCATAGACTGCATTTTTTCTAAATCATCAGCGGGTTCAGGAAGTTGCTTAATTGTATCAAGCTTTTCTCTTAATTCCATTTGCTGCATTAAAAAAGCTGCATCCATTGTGGTTTCATTATCTTTTAGTTCCACCCCTAATAAGGATAATTGATAAATTGCCCGTTTTAATGGATTTTTTAAGGTCTGAAAAGCATCATTAATTAGAGCGGAGTTTTGAACGGATATGCGTTTTTCAATATCAGAACTATGTGCAAATTTATCTGGGTGAAACTGACGTTGTAACTCTCTAAAATTATTGGTTAGCAAGTTTTTATCAATATTAAAGTTCAACCCAGAGCTGCTTGAAGATTCAGCTAAACCTAATAATTGAAAATAGTTTTCAGAATTCTCTCTATTAGACACTGAAGCTCTCGCCGCATCCACAAGAATCTTTTGCTTTAGGGTTATTAAACTTAAAACCTTCGTTTAAACCTTCTTTTGCAAAGTCTATTTCTGTACCATCTATATAGAGTAAGCTTTTCGGATCAACAACAACTTTAATACCCTTATCTTCAAATATATTATCTTCGTCCAACACCTCATCAACAAACTCAATTGCATAACCCATCCCAGAGCAGCCGTTAGTTTTTACTCCTAAACGCAAGCCAATGCCTTTGCCTCGGTTATCAAGAAATTTTTTGATTCTGTCTGCTGCATTCTGGGTTAAGGTTATAGACATAGCATCTCCTGTTTACTTTTAAAGTGATGGTTCCAAATAGTAGACTCAGATTTACTACTTCTGCTTAGATTTATAATCTGAAATAGCGGCTTTAATTGCATCTTCAGCTAAAACAGAGCAGTGAATTTTTACCGGAGGCAAAGCAAGTTCATCGGCAATAGCCATATTATTTATTTTACCTGCATCATCAAGGCTTTTGCCTTTGATCCATTCAGTTACCAAAGAGCTAGAAGCTATTGCTGAACCACAACCATAGGTTTTAAATTTAGCATCTTCAATAATACCATCATCACCCACTTTAATTTGCAGACGCATTACATCACCACAAGCAGGAGCTCCAACCATCCCTGTTCCAGTTGAACCATCTTCTTCGATAACCCCCACATTACGTGGATTTTCATAATGATCTAATACTTTTTCACTATAGGCCATTCTATTTCTCCTGATATTCTTTCTATCTGTAACTAATATGTCTGTAATTGCTAAGCAGGTGCTTAATAATTAATGTGCAGACCATTCAATGGTTGATAAATCTATACCTGCTTTATGCATATCCCATAAGGGTGATAAATCACGTAGTTTACCAATTTTTTCATGCAATAATCGGGTTGCATGATCAATATCGTCTTTAGTAGTATAACGTCCGAGTCCAAATCGTATTGAACTATGCGCCATTTCATCACTGCGACCTAAAGCACGTAAAACGTAGGATGGCTCTAAACTTGCCGAAGTACAGGCAGAACCTGAAGAAACGGCCAAGTCACTAATAGCCATTAATAAGGACTCGCCTTCTACATAGTTAAAGCTAATATTTAAGTTATGTGGTACACGATTTTCCATACTGCCATTAATATATACTTCTTCCATATCGTCTAATTTTTTTAGAAAATAATCTCGCAGGCCAAGTATTCGTTCTAATTCTTCAGACATTTCTTGCTTAGCTATTTTAAATGCTTCTCCCATGCCAACAATCTGGTGGGTTGCTAAAGTACCCGAACGTATGCCACGCTCATGACCACCACCGTGCATTTGGGCTTCTAACCGGACTCTGGGTTTTCTTCTCACATATAAAGCACCAATGCCTTTAGGGCCATATACTTTATGAGCAGAAAGAGAGAGCAAATCCACTTTCATGGCTTTCATATCAATTGCTACTTTACCTGCACTTTGAGCAGCATCCACATGAAAAACTATTTTCTTACTGCGGCATAGCTCACCAATTGCAGCAATATCCTGGATTACGCCTATCTCATTATTAACATGCATAATAGAAACAAGAATAGTATCATCACGGATAGCATCTTCAATTACGGATAACGCAATCATGCCATCTTCATCAGGATCAAGATAGGTCACTTCAAAACCTTCTCGCTCTAATTGACGACAACTATCTAAAACTGCTTTGTGCTCAGTTTTAGAGGTAATAATATGTTTGCCTTTTTTATGATAAAAATGAGCAACGCCTTTTATGGCTATATTATCAGATTCAGTGGCACCAGAAGTCCAGACTATTTCCTTTGCATCGGCATTAATTAAAGCGGCAACATTTTCTCTAGCCTCTTCAACTGCTTTTTCTGCATCCCATCCATATTGATGTGAACGCGATGCAGGATTACCAAAGACTCCATCATTTGTTAAGTATTTGCACATTACATCTGCAACCCTTTGATCTACGGGAGTAGTTGCTGAGTAGTCAAAATATATCGGTGTTAACATAAACTATATCCATTCCAATTACGGTAAAAAACTACCATAAATATTTAATCTAAATCGTATAACGGGTACTACACATCAAGTTTATCAAGCTTGATGTTTTACGTCTTTAAGCACTTACAGCTTGCTCTGCCTGCTGTTGCTTTTCTTGTCTATCTGCAATTTCAAGTACGGCTCTTTTTTCGACCAGTTGCCCTAATGAAATACTGGATAAAAAGTCAAAAATCTGGTCACTCAAATCACACCAAAGTTCATGCGTTAAACAACGCTCATCTTGCTGGCAATTACCCTTGCGCTGACATCGTGTAGCATCTACAGTTTCGTCAACAGCAGCAATTACTTCTGCTACTACTATTAACTGTGAATCACGACTTAATTTATAACCTCCACCTGGTCCTCTAGCACTACTAACCAACCCATTTTTGCGTAGTTTAGAAAATAGTTGTTCCAGATAAGACAAAGATATTTCCTGTCTACTGGAAATGTCAGCTAATGTAATTGGACCTTTTCCTTGATGTAAAGCCAGATCCAACATTGCGGTTACTGCGTAACGACCTTTAGTTGTTAGTTTCATATTAATACCCTGTATCTAGATGAGGAACTTGCAAGGAAATTTGCATATGCCTCTATTTACCTTCATAGTTTGGGGTATAATAATAAATTCCAACCAATTTAGTCAAGTATTATTTTGTTTTTTGCGCTCCACAAATTTTACCACGGATTCTTTAGTGCTTAAGCCGTCTTCAAACCCTCCAACACAGATTTCTTTTGCTGGGCATCCCTCTTCATGTTGCTCATCTACGCAATGATCACCATTTATATCTATTTTACAAGAGCGCAAATATGAAGACTCTTCTTCAAAGTTATAATCCATCGACTTTAAAGCCTTACACATCTGCTCCATTTTTAGATCGGTTACATGCATGTGATCCAACATACAATTAATAGCATGGGCTACTGGATCAGGCATATCCTTTGCCGTTCCGTAGGCATCAAAACCAATCCGCTTAGCCATTTCTTTACGTTTTTCATGGTTAGGATGCAATTGGGAATCATCAGCCTCTTGAGCTTCTTTTTTAGGGGCATTAACCACTCGCCCAGGAATACCAACCACTGTTCCAAATTCTGGTACATCTTTTACTACTACAGCATTGGAACCTACTCTACTGCCCTCGGCCAGGGTAATTGGGCCTAATACTTTAGCACCTGCACCGACCACTACATTATTCGCCAGGGTAGGGTGACGCTTACCTACAGCAAGAGAAGTTCCTCCCAATGTTACACCATGATATAAAGTACAGTCGTCACCAATTTCTGCAGTTTCGCCTATGACTACACCCATACCGTGATCAATAAAAAAACGACGACCTATAGTGGCACCTGGATGAATTTCAATACCTGTAAAAAAACGACCAAAATGTGAAATAAGACGAGCTATCCATTTTAGATTAGATATCCATAACCAATGACTAAAACGATAAAACACCATTGCATGAACACCTGGATAAGTTGTTAATACCTCAAAAAAGCTTCGCGCAGCAGGGTCGCGTTCAAATACGCAACTAATATCTTCTTTTAAATGAGCAAACATAGTTATTCAAAAATCAGCTAAAAAACCTACCTATTCTACTAGAAATTTAATCCAACTGCAACAATAGTAACATTAGTAACATTAGAAGTTAATTCTTAAGTTCTAATGCACGTTGATATATAGCTTTCTTTTTCTCTCCAGTTATATTTACTGTTAAGCTAACGGCTTGTTTAAGTGTGAGTTCTTTAAGTAAAGAAGTTAAAATATTTTCAGTTTGAGGGGACAAACCCAGTTGTGCTTCCGTCTTAGCTGCAACTTTAAACCCTTCAACTAATAACACAATCTCCCCTTTTTGTTGATCCGGGTCAGCTTCTACCCAACTAACAAGAGTTCTAAGGCTGCCTTTTTTTATAGTTTCAAAGGTTTTAGTTAGTTCCCTAGCTATTACTATTTGGTGCTCATAACCAAAGATATCAACCATATCTTTTAAGCAGGATAAGAGTCTATGAGGCGCTTCATAAAAAATTAAGGTACGTGGTTCATTAAGGTAGGATGCTAATTGACTGCGACGACTTTGCTGCTTTGAGGATAAAAAACCTTCAAAACAGAATTTATCTGTTGCCAGCCCAGAAACAGATAAAGCCGTAATTAAGGCACTGGGGCCTGGAATAGGTACAACTTGTAACTGTTGCTGCTGGGCTAAACGTACCAGCTTAAACCCCGGGTCACTAATTAAAGGGGTTCCTGCATCAGAAATAAGGGCTATTTGCTGTCCATTTTTTACTTGTTCAATAATCTGCGGTGCTAAGTTTGCTTCATTATGATCATGCAATGCCTGCATTTTATTACGTATACCCAGATGCTTTAACAACTTACCACTATGTCGTGTATCTTCTACAACAATCAATTGTACTGTTTTTAATATTTCAATAGCCCGTGCTGAGATATCCGCATAATTACCTATTGGGGTAGCAAGAATATAAAGTACGCCATTAGGATTAGACAGAGGGGCAGGATTAGACAGAGGGGCAGGATTAGACAGAGGGGCAGGATTAGACAGAGGGGCAGGATTAGACAGAGGGGCAGGATTAGA